>NZ_JBHWDV010000046.1:0-66822 GCF_042734445.1 Streptomyces sp. NPDC059649 | reverse complement strand
GCGCCGCGGCCCGGCGCGCCCCGCCCGGCCGCCCGCCGCCCGGGCCCGGCCCGGCCCCGCTCCGGCACCCCGGTGGTCCGCCTCGGCAGCCCGCGCCCCCGGCTCCGCCTGGTCTCCCTCGGGCTGACGCTGATCATGCTGATCTTCGTCGTACGGCTCTTCCAGGTGCAGGCCGTGGACGCCGGGGCGTTCGCCGCCCGGGCCAACGAGAACCGCTACGTACCGGTCAAGCTGGCCGCCGAACGCGGTGACCTCACCGACCGCAACGGCGTGCCGCTGGCCACCTCCGTGGACGCGTACGACATCACCGCCGACCCCAGCCTGCTGGCGCCCGCCAAGACCAAGATCCCCGACGCCCCGCGGCGGGCCGCCGCGCTGCTCGCGCCGATCCTGCACATGGACAGGGCCGCGCTCACCGAGAAGCTCGACCGGCCCGGCTCCCGGTACGTGCTGCTCGCCCGGCAGCAGACCCCCCAGGTGTGGAAGCGGATCAAGGACCTCCGTAAGACCCTCGACGCCCGGGCGGCCGCCGCCCCCAAGAGCGCGCCCCGCCCCGACGTCCTGGTCGGGATCTTCGCCGACAAACACAGCAAGCGCCTCTACCCCAACAAGGACCTCGCCTCCGGCGTCCTCGGCTTCGTCAACAGCGCCGGCAAGGGCGGCGGCGGCCTGGAGGCCCGGCTCGACAAGCAGCTCGCCGGCAAGGACGGCAAGCTCGTCTACGCCCAGTCCGGCGGCCGCCGGGTGCCCACCGCCGACACCCAGGAACACCCCGCCGTCCCCGGCGCCGACATGGAGCTCACCCTCGACCGCGACATCCAGTGGGCGGCCCAGCAGGCCATCACCCAACAGGTGGCGAAGTCCGGCGCCGACCGCGGCTACGTCGTCGTCCAGGACACCCGCACCGGCGAGATCCTGGCCCTGGCCAACGCCCCCGCCTTCGACCCCAACGACGTCACCAAGGCGGAGCCGGAGGCGCTGGGCAACGCCGCGCTGTCCGACGCCTTCGAACCGGGGTCCACCAGCAAGCTGATGTCGATGGCCGCCGTACTGGAGGAAGGGGTCGCCACCCCGTCCACCCGGGTCACCGTCCCCAACCGGCTGCACCGCGGCGACCGGCTCTTCGCCGACGACGTCGACCACGAGACCTGGCACCTCACGCTCAACGGCGTCCTCGCCAAGTCCAGCAACATCGGCACCATCCTCGCGGCCGGCCAGCTCGGCCGGAGCCAGCCCGAGGCCAATCGGGTCCTCTACTCCTACCTGCGCAAATTCGGCATCGGCCGGCCGACCGGGCTGAACTTCCCGGGCGAGACCGACGGCATCCTGGCCAAGCCGCAGGCCTGGAACACCTCGCAGCAGTACACGATCCCCTTCGGCCAGGGGCTGTCCCTCAACGCCGTACAGGCCGCCTCGGTCTACTCCACCATCGCCAACGGCGGCGAGCGGATCGCCCCCACACTCGTCCGCGGCAGCACCGGGCCCGACGGCCGCTTCGTCCCGGCGCCCAAGCCCGCGAAGACCCGAGTGGTCAGTCAGAAGACGGCCCGCACCCTCGCCACCATGCTGGAGTCGGTGGTCGACGACGAGGAGGGCACCGGCGCGAAGGCGAAGATCGACGGCTATCGGGTCGGCGGCAAGACCGGCACCTCCAACCGGGTGGACCCCAAAACCGGCCGCTACCACGGCTACACCGCGTCCTTCGCCGGTTTCGCCCCTGCGGACAAACCTCGCATCACGGTCTATTGCGCGGTGCAGAATCCCACCAGGGGCAGCTACTTCGGCGGCCAGGTCTGCGGCCCGATCTACCAGCAGGTCATGGCCTTCGCGCTGAAGACCCTCCAGGTCCCGCCGACCGGCGCCGCACCCCCGCGCCTGCCGGTCACCTTCAGGCCAGGCCAATGAAATCGAGGCAATCCCGCCGTGACGACCATCACCCCCGACGGCCTCCCCGAGCCCGCCGACCGCGCCCCCACACGGCCCTCACTTCGCCCCGGGCCCGATCGGCCCGGTACGCTCACCGCCGTGTCACATGCTGATCAGTCCCCGAACGCCCCGCACGCTCACAAGGGCAGCCCCGGTACCTACCCGGGAGCACCGCGCCCTGACCGCGTCCGCCCCACCCCCCTGGCGGACCTCGCCGAGCAGCTGGGCACCCCGGCCCTCGCACCCGAGCACTCAGAGGTCCACGTCACCGGCATCACGCACGACTCCCGGGCGGTCCGCCCCGGCGACGTCTACGCCGCGCTGCCCGGCGCCCGGCTGCACGGTGCCGACTTCGTCGCCCAGGCCGCCGACCTCGGCGCCGCGGCGATCCTGACCGACCCGTCCGGCGCCGACCGCGCCGCCGCGACCGGCCTGCCGGTCCTCGTCGTCGACAACCCGCGCGGACGGATGGGCGCCCTGGCCGTCTCGATCTACGGCGCGCCGGGCGAGGACCTGCTCCAGATCGGCATCACCGGCACCTCCGGCAAGACCACCACCGCCTACCTCATCGAGGGCGGACTGCGCGCCGCGGCCGCGAAGCGCCCCGAAGAGGGGGGCCTGCGCGAAGCGCAGACCGACCAGGGCGGTGGCGGGCGACGGGCGGGCGGCCTCACCGGCCTGATCGGCACCGTGGAGACCCGGATCGGTGACGAGCGGATCAAGTCCGAGCGCACCACCCCCGAGGCCACCGACCTGCAGGCGCTGTTCGCCGTGATGCGCGAGCGCGGCGTCCGCGCCCTCGCCATGGAGGTCTCCAGCCACGCCCTGGTCCTCGGCCGGGTCGACGGCTGCGTCTTCGACGTCGCGATCTTCAACAACCTCAGCCCGGAGCACATGGAGTTCCACTCCGGGATGGAGGACTACTTCCAGGCCAAGGCACAGCTGTTCACCAAGGCCCGCAGCCGGGCCGGCGTGGTCAACCTCGACGACGAATACGGCCGTCGGCTGGCCGAGGGCGAGTCCGAGGTCCCGGTCACCACCTTCTCCGCCGAGGGCCACCCGGACGCCGACTGGCGCGCCTCCGACGTCGAGGTCGGCGCGCTCGGCTCCACCTTCACCGTGCACGGCCCCGACGGCCAGACGCTGCGCGCCGCCTCCCCGATCGCCGGCCCGTTCAACGTCGCCAACGCGCTCGCCGCGATCACCGCGCTGGTCGTCGCCGGTATCGACCCGCAGACCGCGGCCGACGGTGTCGCCGCGGTACCCGGCGTCCCCGGCCGCCTGGAGCGCATCGACGCCGGCCAGCCGTACCTGGCGGTGGTCGACTACGCCCACAAGACCGACGCCGTCGAGTCCGTCCTGCGCGCGCTGCGCAAGGTCACCGACGGCAAGCTGCACGCCGTCCTCGGCTGCGGCGGCGACCGCGACCCGCACAAGCGCGCCCCCATGGGTGCCGCGGTCGCCCGCCTCGCCGACACGGCCATCCTGACCTCCGACAACCCCCGGGGCGAGGACCCGCTCGCGATCCTCGCCACCATGCTGGCGGGCGCCGCGGAGGTGCCGATCCACGAACGCGGCACGGTCCTGGTGGAAGAAGAGCGGGCCGCCGCCATCGCCGCCGCCGTCGCCCGCGCCGAGCCCGGCGACACCGTGATCGTCGCGGGCAAGGGCCATGAGCAGGGCCAGGACATCGCCGGAGTGGTGCGCCCCTTCGACGACCGCCAGGTGCTGCGCGAGGCCATCGAGGCTTCCTTGACGTCACCGCACCCGAAACACCAGGGATGACACTCCGCCATGCGCGCACAACCCAGTCCCCGTCACCGACCGCCGCTCGCCGGGGGTGACCTGTGATCTCCCTGTCCCTCGCCGAGATCGCGAGCATCGTCGGCGGGCAGCAGTACGACATACCGGACGCCGACCGACAGGTCACCGGACCGGTCGTCGCCGACTCCCGGGCGGTCCGCCCCGGCGGCCTGTTCGTGGCCTTCGCCGGGGAACGCGCCGACGGCCATGACTTCGCCCGCGGCGCCGTCGAGGCCGGCGCGGTGGCCGTACTCGCCGCCCGCCCCGTCGGCGTCCCGGCCATCGTCGTGCACGACGTCACCGCCGCCCTCGGCGCGCTCGCCCGCGCCGTCGTCGAGCGGCTGGGCACCACCGTCGTGGGCCTGACCGGCTCGGCCGGCAAGACCAGCACCAAGGACCTGATCGCCCAGCTGCTGCAGCGGCACGGTCCGACCGTCTGGCCCGAGGGCAACCTCAACAACGAGATCGGGCTGCCGCTGACCGCGCTGCGCGCCGATGAGACGACCCGTCACCTCGTACTGGAGATGGGCGCCCGCGGCGTCGGCCACATCCGCTACCTCGCCGCGCTGACCCCGCCCCGGATCGGCGTGGTGCTCAACGTCGGCTCCGCGCACATCGGCGAGTTCGGCGGCCGCGCGCAGATCGCGGAGGCAAAGGGCGAACTCGTCGAGGCGCTGCCCGCCGCCGAGGACGGCGGCGTCGCGGTCCTCAACGCCGACGACCCGTACGTCCGCGCCATGACGGCCCGCACCAAGGCCCGCACGGTGCTCTTCGGCGAGGCCGAGGACGCCGCCGTACGCGCCGAGAATGTCCGGCTCACGGAGCTCGGACAGCCCGCCTTCACGCTTCACACACCCTCCGGGTGCAGCGATGTGACCATGCGGCTGTACGGTGAGCACCACGTGTCGAACGCGCTCGCCGCGGCCGCCGTCGCCCATGAGTTGGGCATGCCCGTAGACGAGATCGCCCTCGCGCTCTCCGAAGCCGGCACGCTCTCCCGCTGGCGCATGGAGGTCACCGAGCGCGCGGACGGCGTGACGGTCGTCAACGACGCCTACAACGCGAACCCCGAGTCCATGCGAGCGGCGCTGCGCGCGCTGGTCGCGATGGGCGCCGCCGGCAAGGCGAAGGGTGCTCGTACGTGGGCGGTGCTCGGTGAGATGGCCGAGCTCGGTGAGGAGTCGCTCGCCGAACACGACGCGGTCGGGCGGCTGGTCGTCCGGCTCAACGTCAGCAAGCTCGTGGCGGTCGGCGGCAGGGAAGCGGCCTGGCTCGACATGGGCGCCAAGAACGAGGGTTCGTGGGGTGAGGAGTCGGTGCACGTGTCCGACACACGGGCGGCGGTCGACCTGTTGCGCAGCGAGCTGCGGCCGGGAGACGTCGTGCTGGTGAAGGCGTCCAGGTCGGTGGGGCTGGAGCGGGTCGCCGCAGCACTGCTGGATGACGCAGGGCTGTCGGGCGCCGCGGGCGCCGAGGGTGGAGCCGCAGCCCGATGAACTCGATGAAGCAGATCCTCTTCTCCGGAATGATCGGGCTCTTCCTGACCCTGATCGGCACCCCGCTGCTGATCAAACTGCTGGCCAAGAAGGGGTACGGGCAGTTCATCCGCGATGACGGCCCGCGCACCCACGGCAGCAAGAAGGGGACGCCCACCATGGGCGGTATCTCCTTCATCCTGGCGACGATCATCGCCTACGTCATCACGAAGGTGATCACCTCCAGCGACCCGACGTTCTCGGGCGTGCTGGTGCTCTTCCTCTTCGCGGGGATGGGCCTGGTCGGCTTCCTCGACGACTACATCAAGATCGTCAAGCAGCGTTCGCTGGGCCTGCGGGCCAAGGCGAAGATGGCCGGCCAGCTGATCGTCGGCATCGCGTTCGCGGTGCTCTCGCTGCAGTTCGCGGACCTGCGCGGACAGACCCCGGCCTCGGACCGGCTGTCCTTCACCCAGGACTTCGGCTGGCAGATCGGCCCGGTGCTCTTCGTCATCTGGGCGCTGTTCATGATCCTGGCGATGTCCAACGGCGTGAACCTCACCGACGGCCTCGACGGCCTGGCCACCGGTGCCTCGGTGATGGTCTTCGGCGCGTACACGTTCATCGGCATCTGGCAGCACCAGGAGTCCTGCGCCAACCAGATCACCGCGGGACCCGGCTGTTACGAGGTCCGCGACCCGCTCGACCTGGCGGTCGTGGCCTCAGCCCTGATGGGCGCCTGCTTCGGCTTCCTGTGGTGGAACACCTCACCCGCCAAGATCTTCATGGGTGACACCGGCTCGCTGGCCCTGGGCGGCGCGCTCGCCGGCCTGGCCATCTGCTCCCGCACGGAACTGCTGCTCGCCCTCCTCGGCGGCCTCTTCGTCCTGATCACCATGTCCGTGGTCATCCAGGTCGGCTCCTTCAAGATGACCGGCAAGCGGGTCTTCCGGATGGCGCCACTACAGCACCACTTCGAACTCAAGGGGTGGTCCGAAGTCCTTGTGGTGGTCAGGTTCTGGATCATCCAGGGCATGTGCGTCATCGTGGGACTCGGCATCTTCTACGGCGGCTGGCAGGCAGCGAAGTGACCACGCACGAGCCGGACCGGATCCCCGAGGGGTTCGCCGGTATGCAGATCACCGTCGCCGGCCTCGGCGTGAGCGGCATCAGTGCCGCCCGCGCCCTGGCCGGCCTCGGCGCCCGCGTCACGGTCGTGGACGGCGGCGCGGGCGAGAAGCAGCAGGAGTCCGCGCGCGAGCTGGAGGCGGCCGGGATCGCGGTCCGCCTCGGCGACGGCGAGACCCTGCCCGAGGGCACCGACCTGGTGGTCACCTCGCCCGGCTGGAAGCCCGACAGCCCGCTGTTCGCGGCGGCCGCGGCGGCCGGTGTGGACGTCGTCGGCGACGTGGAGATCGCCTGGCGGCTGCGCGGTCCGGACTCCGCCGACTGGCTCGCGGTCACCGGCACGAACGGCAAGACCACCACGGTCCGGATGCTCGCCGCCATCCTGGAGTCCGAGGGCCTGCACACCATGGCCGTCGGCAACATCGGCACCCCGATCGTCGACGTGGTCCTGAACCAGGGCAAGGACGGCGCCCGCCCCTACGACGTGCTCGCCGTCGAGCTCTCCAGCTACCAGCTGCACTGGGCACCGTCACTGCGCGCGTACTCCGCCGCGGTCCTCAACATCGCCCCCGACCACCTCGACTGGCACGGCTCCATGGAGGCGTACGCCGCCGACAAGGGCCGGATCTACGAGGGCAACCGCGTCGCCTGCGTCTACAACGTGGCCGACAAGGCGACCGAGGACCTGGTGCGCGAAGCCGACGTCGAGGAGGGCTGCCGCGCCATCGGCTTCACCCTCGGCACCCCCGGCCCCTCCGAACTCGGCGTCGTCGACGGCATCCTCGTCGACCGCGCCTTCGTCGAGAACCGGCAGAAGCAGGCCCAGGAGCTCGCCGAGGTCTCCGACATCGCCCCCGGCTCCGGGCCCGCCGCCCCGCACAACGTCGCCAACGCCCTGGCGGCCGCCGCGCTGGCCCGTGCCTACGGCGTCCGCCCGGCCGCGGTACGCGAGGGACTGCGCGCCTTCCACCCGGAGGCGCACCGCATCCAGCACATCGCGGAGATCGACGGCGTCCGCTACATCGACGACTCCAAGGCCACCAACACCCACGCCGCCGAGGCGTCGCTGGCGGCGTACGAGCACATCGTGTGGATCGCCGGCGGGCTCGCCAAGGGGGCGACCTTCGACGAGCTGGTGAAGACGGCGGCGGCCCGGCTGCGCGGGGTGGTGCTGATCGGCGCCGATCGGGCGCTGATCCGCGAAGCCCTGGCGCGACACGCCCCCGAGGTCCCGGTGGTCGACCTCGACCGGACCGACACTGGGGCGATGCCCGAGGCCGTCCGGGAAGCGACCCGTCTGGCCGGGCCCGGCGACACCGTCCTGCTGGCTCCGGCCTGTGCCTCGATGGACATGTTCGTCAATTACAACAAGCGGGGCGACGCCTTCGCCGACGCGGTCCGCGAGCTGACCGCGAGGGACCAGTAGACCGTTTCTCCCCGTGGCCGCCGGCAGCCGGCGGCGAGCGCACCAGGAGGGGACGAGGATGACGGCCCGATCGGCAGACGCGGGACGGGCGGGCGGGGGCTCGTCCGCGAGACCGGGCGGCGCCTCGTCCGCGAGAGCGCGCCGGGGATCGTCCGCCCCGGCGCGTCCGCCCCGCCGGCCCGCCACCGCGCGTCCGGCCCCCGGCGGCCGCCCGTCGGCCGGCGGCCCCCGGCGGCTGCTGAACCGGCTGAAGCGCGCCTGGGACCGTCCGCTGACCGCGTACTACCTGATCCTCGGCGGCAGCCTGCTGATCACCGTCCTGGGCCTGGTGATGGTCTACTCGGCGTCCCAGATCAAGGCGCTGCAGTCCGGCCTCGCCCCGTCGTTCTTCTTCCGCAAACAGCTGCTCGCGGCCGTCCTCGGCGGCGGACTGCTGCTGATCGCCACCCGGATGCCGGTCCGGCTGCACCGTACGCTGGCCTATCCGCTGCTCGCGGTCTCGGTCTTCCTGATGTGCCTGGTGCAGATTCCGGGCATAGGGGTCGCGGTCAACGGCAACCAGAACTGGATCAACCTCGGCGGCCCTTTCCAGATGCAACCGAGCGAGTTCGCCAAACTCGCCCTGGTCCTGTGGGGCGCCGACCTGCTGGCCCGCAAGCACGACAAGAAGCTGCTGGTGCAGTGGAAGCACCTGCTGGTGCCGCTGATCCCGGTGGCGTTCCTGCTGCTCGGCCTGATCATGCTCGGCGGCGACATGGGCACCGCGATCATTCTCACGGCGATCCTCTTCGGACTGCTGTGGCTGGCCGGTGCGCCGACCCGGCTGTTCGTCGGCGTGCTGGGCACCGCGACGGTGATCGGCGCGCTGCTGATCAAGACCAGCGCCAACCGGATGTCCCGGCTCGCCTGCATCGGCGCGACCGATCCGGGCCCCGGTGATCAGTGCTGGCAGGCCGTGCACGGGATCTACGCCCTGGCCTCCGGCGGATTCTTCGGTTCCGGCCTCGGCGCAAGTATGGAAAAATGGGGTGAACTCCCTGAACCGCACACCGACTTCATCTTCGCCATCACCGGGGAGGAACTGGGTCTGGCGGGGACGCTGTCGGTCCTCGCCCTCTTCGCGGCTCTAGGCTATGCGGGTATCCGCGTGGCCGGACGCACGGAGGACCCCTTCGTACGGTACGCCGCGGGAGGCGTGACCACCTGGATCACGGCCCAGGCCGTGGTCAACATCGGTGCGGTGCTCGGTCTGCTGCCGATCGCCGGTGTCCCGCTCCCGCTGTTCTCCTACGGAGGCTCCGCCCTGCTGCCGACGATGTTCGCCGTCGGGCTGCTGATCGCCTTCGCGCGTGACGAGCCCGCCGCACGGGCGGCGCTGGCCGCGCTGGCTACGCGGAAGCCGGGTTTCGGCAGAAAACCGGCTGGGGTGAGATGGAAGACGATGAGACGGCGCGTCAAGAAGCGGCCGTCCGGAGAGCGGTGAATTTCGGTGCATGTCGTACTCGCCGGTGGGGGGACCGCCGGCCACATCGAGCCCGCGCTCGCCCTCGCGGACGCACTGCGGAGGCAGGACCCCACCGTGGGGATCACGGCACTCGGCACGGAGAAGGGGCTGGAGACCCGGCTCGTCCCGGAGCGCGGCTATGAGCTGGGTCTCATCCCGGCCGTACCGCTGCCGCGCAAGCCCACCCCCGAACTGATCACCGTCCCCGGGCGGCTGCGCGGCACGATCAAGGCCGCCGAGCAGATCCTGGAGCGCACCAAGGCCGACTGCGTGGTCGGCTTCGGCGGCTATGTGGCGCTGCCCGGCTATCTGGCCGCCAAACGGCTCGGGGTGCCGATCATCGTCCACGAGGCCAACGCCCGCCCCGGCCTGGCCAACAAGATCGGTTCGCGGTACGCGAAATTCGTCGCCGTCAGCACCCCGGACAGCAAGCTGCGCGGCGCCCGCTACGTCGGCATCCCGCTGCGCCGCACCATCGCGACCCTCGACCGGGCCGCGGTCCGCCCCGAGGCGCGGGCCGCCTTCGGGCTCGACCCCAATCTGCCGACCCTGCTGGTGTCCGGCGGCTCGCAGGGCGCCCGCCGGCTGAACGAGGTCATCCAGGCCGCTGTGCCGGCCCTCCAGCGCGCCGGCATCCAGGTGCTCCATGCGGTCGGTCCGAAGAACGAATTGCCGCATGTGGACAACATGCCCGGGATGCCGCCCTATGTCCCGGTACCGTACGTGGACCGGATGGATCTCGCGTACGCCGCGGCGGACATGATGCTCTGCCGCGCGGGCGCGATGACCGTCGCCGAGCTGTCCGCCGTCGGGCTGCCGGCCGCGTTCGTCCCGCTGCCCATCGGCAACGGCGAGCAGCGGCTGAACGCCCAGCCGCTGGTCAACGCCGGCGGGGGCCTGCTGGTCGACGATGCCCAGCTGACCCCGGACTGGGTGCAGGGCAATGTGCTCCCGGTCCTGGCCGATCCGCACCGGCTGTACGAGATGTCCCGCGCGGCCTCCGAGTTCGGCCGCCGGGACGCCGACGAGCTGCTGGTCGGCATGGTGTACGAGGCGATCGAGCAGCACCGCAAGTAGCGCACGAGAGAAGGCAGGGAGCGTGGCCGGACCGACAACCGCCCGACGCGGCGAGAAGAAGTCACCGTCCGGCCCGCCCTCCTCCACGGAGGCGCGCGGTCGAAGACTCCGCTGGGTGCGCCTGCCCCGTCGCGCGCCGGGCCGCCGCGGTCTGATCATCACCCTGGTTCTCGCGGTGGTGCTCGGCGCGTTCGGCGTCTGGACGCTCTACGCCTCCGACTGGCTGCGGCTGGAGCGCGTCCGGGCCGGTGGCACCGACGTCCTGACCCCGCGTGAGGTCGTCGCGGCGGCGCACGCCCCCATGAACGCCCCGCTGATCTCGGTGGACACCGACGCCCTCGAACACCGGCTGCGGGCCCGGCTGCCGCGCATCAAGAGCGTTGACGTGGAACGCTCCTGGCCGCACACCATCAGTCTCAAAGTGACGGAAAGAGTCCCGGAACTGCTGATGCAAACGGGCAGAAAGTTTGTCGAAGTGGACGCCGAGGGCGTCCGGTTCGCCACCGTCAGCGCCGCTCCCAAGGGTGTTCCCCTTCTGGAAATGTCCGTTTCCGACTCCCCGAGTACGCGCCGCTTCGGTAACGACCGGTTGCGGCGCGCCGCGGTCGCGGTCACTCAGGATCTGCCCCCAGTCGTACGCAAAGACGTACGCAAGGTCCGGGTACGGTCATATGACGCCATCAGCGTCGAATTGGCCGGCGGGCGCACGGTCGCCTGGGGCAGCCGCGAACAGGGCGCCGAAAAGGCGAAGGTGCTGGCCGCGCTGCTGAAAGCGGCCCGTACCGCCCGGCACTTCGACGTCTCGGTCCCCAGCGCCCCTGCGGTGTCGGGGAGTTGACGTACCAAGTCGCAGGCCAGCACCCTGGATGGCTACGACTATGGGTGATCACATAGGGTGAAAAGAAAAACGGGAGGTTCGGCGTGTTCGTTGAACGGGCGCGCCTTGTCGACTTAGTGTCTCGTTCCAAAGGGACTATGGAACCAAGGAACACAGGCACAGGTAACCCTAAACTTCAACGTTAGGGTTCGGGTCGGCGATACGGACCGTCCCATCGGCATCAGTCGGCGTCCACACGCAAGTGCGGCGACGACACGTAACTCGAGGCGAGAGGCCTTCGACGTGGCAGCACCGCAGAACTACCTCGCAGTCATCAAGGTCGTCGGCATCGGCGGCGGTGGCGTGAACGCCATCAACCGGATGATCGAGGTCGGGCTCAAGGGCGTCGAGTTCATCGCGATCAATACCGATGCGCAGGCGCTGCTGATGAGCGACGCCGACGTCAAGCTCGACGTCGGCCGCGAAATGACCCGCGGCCTCGGCGCCGGCGCCAACCCGGACGTGGGGCGCAAGGCGGCCGAGGACCACCGCGAGGAGATCGAGGAGGTCCTCAAGGGGGCCGACATGGTCTTCGTGACCGCGGGCGAGGGCGGCGGCACCGGCACCGGCGGCGCACCCGTCGTCGCCAACATCGCCCGCTCCCTGGGCGCCCTGACGATCGGTGTGGTCACCCGGCCGTTCACCTTCGAGGGCCGCCGTCGCGCCAACCAGGCCGAGGACGGCATCGCCCAGCTGCGCGAAGAGGTCGACACCCTCATCGTGATCCCCAACGACCGGCTGCTGTCCATCTCGGACCGCCAGGTGAGCGTGCTCGACGCGTTCAAGTCCGCGGACCAGGTGCTGCTGTCGGGTGTCCAGGGCATCACCGACCTGATCACCACGCCCGGCCTGATCAACCTCGACTTCGCCGACGTCAAGTCCGTGATGTCGGAGGCCGGCTCGGCCCTGATGGGCATCGGCTCGGCGCGCGGTGACGACCGCGCGGTGGCCGCCGCGGAGATGGCGATCTCCTCGCCGCTCCTGGAGGCGTCCATCGACGGCGCCCGCGGCGTGCTGCTGTCCATCTCCGGCGGCTCCGACCTCGGCCTGTTCGAGATCAACGAGGCCGCCCAGCTGGTCAGCGAGGCCGCCCACCCGGAGGCCAACATCATCTTCGGCGCGGTCATCGACGACGCGCTGGGCGACGAGGTGCGGGTGACGGTCATCGCGGCGGGCTTCGACGGCGGTCAGCCGCCGGCCCGCCGCGACGCGCAGGCCGCCCTGTCCTCCCCGAAGCGCGAGGAGCCGGCCCCGGCCACCAGCCGTCCGGCCGCCCCGCCCGAGCCCCGCACCCCGTCGTCCTTCGGCGGCCTGGGCTCCGTCCCCGTACGGGACGCGGGCGCCCCCGCGGAGCGTGGTGAGCCGGCCGCCGAGCCGTCGTCCACGCTGGGCGAGGTCTCGCCCACCCCGTCGAGCGGCCCGCAGGTTCCCCCGGCCCGTCCGTCGTACTCCGACAGCGCGGCCGAGGAACTCGACGTTCCCGACTTCCTGAAGTGACGTAAAGCACCGAAGTGATAGGGAAACAGCACCACGAAAGCGGCGCGCACTTCGCCTTCACCGACAGGTGGGGCGGGGTGAGCGCCGCTCCGTATGAGCAGCTCAACCTGGGGGGCGCGGTCGGCGACGACCCGCAGGTCGTCCGCACCAACCGCGCCCGCGCGGCCGGCGCGCTCGGTCTCGACCCGGCCGGGGTGGTCTGGATGAACCAGGTCCACGGCCGGGACGTGGCGGTGGTCGACGGACCCTGGCGGGACGCCGACGTGCCGTGCGTCGACGCGGTGGTGACGGCCCGCCGGGGCCTCGCGCTCGCCGTCCTGACCGCCGACTGCACACCCGTACTGCTCGCCGACCCGGTCGCGGGCGTCACCGGGGCGGCACACGCCGGCCGGCCGGGGCTGGTCGCCGGCGTCGTACCGGCGGCCGTCGAGGCGATGATCAAACTGGGCGCGGAGCCGGCCCGGATCCTCGCGTACACCGGACCGGCGATCTGCGGGCGTTGTTACGAGGTGCCCGCCGAGATGCGGTCCGATGTCGCGGCGGTGGTGCCCGAGGCGTTCGCGACGACCGGCTGGGGCACTCCGGCGGTGGACGTCACCGCCGGCGTACGGGCCCAACTCGCCGCGGCGGGCGTGCCGGTGGGTGACGATTCCCACATCTCGGACGTCTGCACGCGGGAATCCGCGGATCACTTCTCCTATCGGCGCGACCGCACGACCGGGCGGCTCGCGAGTTATGTGTGGCTGGACGGCGAGCTGTGACGGACGACCGTAGAACGGAACTGGCGACCAACCTGGCGCGGGTGGAGGATCGTATCTCCGCCGCCTGCGCCAAGGCCGGCCGGCCGCGGGACGAGGTGACGCTGATCGTCGTCACCAAGACCTATCCCGCGAGCGACGTCCGGCTGCTGGCGGAGCTGGGGGTGCGTGAGGTCGCGGAGAACCGCGACCAGGAGGCGGCGCCCAAGGCCGCCGAATGCACTGATTTGCCGCTTACTTGGCACTTCGTCGGTCAGTTGCAGACCAACAAGGTGCGGTCCGTGGCGAGTTATGCCGGAATTGTGCAGTCTGTCGACCGGGCACGACTGGTCACCGCGCTCTCCAGGGAAGCGGTCCGTGCGGGCCGCGAGCTGGGATGCCTCGTCCAGGTGGCACTTGACGTCGAGTCGGGTGCGGCCGGCTGGGCGAGCACCGGTGACCGGGGCGGTGTGGCACCGGACGGCGTCCCGGCGCTGGCGGAGGCGATCGCCGGGGCCGAAGGGCTGCGGCTGGACGGCGTGATGACGGTCGCGCCGCTGGCCGGCCCGTATGCCGGTCGCCAACTGGCCGCATTCGAACGGCTCATGGAAATCTCAACCGACCTGCGCGCCACCCATCCTGCTGCCACCATGGTGTCCGCAGGCATGAGCGCGGACCTTGAGGACGCCGTGGCGGCCGGAGCGACACATGTGCGCGTCGGTACCGCGGTACTCGGAGTCCGACCACGGCTCGGGTAACGTCGCCAAGCAAGTCGGACCACAGCACAATATATGGTCATTTCCGCAGGAAGCGGGGAGGCCGCGTGGATCCAAGGCCCTGGTGACGGAGCCGATCCACCACAGAGCGGAGGACGCAGAGAATGGCCGGCGCGATGCGCAAGATGGCGGTCTACCTCGGCCTCGTGGAGGACGATGGGTACGACGGCCGGGGGTTCGACCCCGATGACGAGTTCGAGCCCGAGCTCGATCCGGAACCCGACCGGGGACGGCGGCAACAGCACCAAGTGCAGGCCGAAACGCGCCCGGAACGGGACGAACCCGTCCGTGCCGTGACACCCCCGGCGCCACGCGAACCCGCCCCGCTCGCACCGGAAAACGGACGACCCGCGCGAATCGCCCCCGTGTCATCCATCACACCCGACCGTCCGAATCTGGAGAAGAACGCACCGGTGATCATGCCCAAGGTTGTGTCCGAGCGGGAGCCCTACCGCATCACCACGCTGCACCCGCGGACCTACAACGAAGCCCGTACCATCGGGGAACACTTCCGCGAGGGCACTCCGGTGATCATGAATCTGACGGAGATGGATGACACCGATGCGAAGCGACTTGTCGACTTTGCGGCCGGTTTGGTGTTTGGTCTTCACGGCAGTATCGAGCGGGTGACGCAGAAGGTGTTCCTGTTGTCGCCTGCTAACGTCGATGTCACGGCGGAGGACAAGGCCCGCATCGCAGAGGGCGGGTTCTTCAACCAGAGCTGAGACGCAACACCGGGCACACCGAGGCCGCAGGGCCGACACAGGAGCAAGGGGAGAGGGACGCGCGAGATGAGTGTCGCTGGTCAGGTGATCTATATCGCGCTGTACTGCTTCCTGATCGTGTTGATCTTCCGGCTGGTGATGGACTACGTGTTCCAGTTCGCCCGTTCATGGCAACCCGGCAAGGCGATGGTGGTCATTCTGGAGGCCGCCTACACTGTCACTGATCCGCCACTCAAGCTTCTGCGGCGGGTAATTCCGCCGCTGCGTCTCGGGGGCGTGGCGCTCGACCTGTCCTTCTTCGTATTGATGATCATCGTCTACATCCTGATCACCGTCGTGAGGTCGGTGTTGTTGGTGTGAACGATACGGTCTTGCCGATTGCCGACGACTACGTTGAGGTGAAGTAGAGATGCCGTTGACCCCCGAGGACGTGCGGAACAAGCAGTTCACGACCGTCCGCCTCCGAGAAGGCTATGACGAGGACGAGGTCGATGCCTTCCTCGATGAGGTCGAAGCCGAACTGACCCGGCTCCTGCGGGAGAACGAGGACCTGCGCGCGAAGCTGGCCGCCGCCACGCGTGCCGCCGCGCAGAACCAGCAGCAGCAGGGGCTGCGCAAGGGACCGGACCAGCAGCAGGAGCAGCAGCAGCGTCCGGGGGCTCCCGTGCCCGCCGCCATATCCGGTCCGCAGCCGGTCCCGCCGCAGCAGCAGGGGATGGGTGGCCCGCCCCAACTGCCCGGTGGTGCACCGCAGCTGCCTCCTGGTCCCGGTGGCCACGGCCCGCAGGGCCCGCACGGCCCCGGCCCGATGGGCCCCGGCGGTCCGATGGGTGGCCCGATGGGCGGCCCCGGCGGCCCGCAGCAGCTGCCCGGCGGGCAGCAGGGTGGTCCCGGTGGTGACAGCGCCGCGCGTGTGCTGTCGCTGGCGCAGCAGACCGCCGACCAGGCGATCGCGGAGGCCCGTTCCGAGGCCAACAAGATCGTCGGCGAGGCGCGCAGCCGTGCCGAGGGCCTGGAGCGGGACGCCCGCGCCAAGGCCGATGCGCTGGAGCGGGACGCGCAGGAGAAGCACCGCGTGGCGATGGGCTCGCTGGAGTCGGCCCGCGCGACGCTGGAGCGCAAGGT
Source organism: Streptomyces sp. NPDC059649 (assembly GCF_042734445.1). Taxonomy (NCBI): domain Bacteria; kingdom Bacillati; phylum Actinomycetota; class Actinomycetes; order Kitasatosporales; family Streptomycetaceae; genus Streptomyces; species Streptomyces sp. NPDC059649. The sequence goes on along the minus strand of NZ_JBHWDV010000046.1, from coordinate 50,746 downwards.
CGAGGACCTGCGCGGCTTCGAGCGCGAGTACCGCACGCGGCTGAAGTCCTACCTGGAGAGCCAGCTGCGTCAGCTGGAGAACCAGGCGGACGACTCGCTCGCCCCGCCGCGGACCCCGGCGGCCGCCTCGCTGCCGCCGTCCCCGTCGATGGCGTCGGCCGGTGCCGGCACGATGGGCGGCAACCACACCATGGGTGGCGGCCAGTCCATGGGCGGCAACCACTCGATGGGCAACGGTTCCAACGGCGGTCCGTCCTACGGCGGCCAGCAGCAGATGTCGCCGGCGATGACCCAGCCGATGGCTCCGGTGCGGCCGCAGGGCCCGTCGCCGATGCAGCAGACCCCGTCGCCGATGAGGGGCTTCCTCATCGACGAGGACGACAACTGACGCCCGCCTGAGGCGTACCGTCGGCAATCAGGGCCGGGCCCCGAGGGATTTCCCTCGGGGCCCGGCCCTTTTTCGGTGTCGGGGGAGGGCCTGTCGGGGGCGCCGGGCACCCGGTGGTCGTCACGGCAAAGCGGGGCGAACTGCCCATCCCTGTACGGAAATAGCGAATGCCCCGGTGTGGAGCACACCGGGGCATTCGGGACGGGGACCCGCCCCGCGGATTACGCCTTACGGAGGTGGAACGTCAGTGCCAGTGCCTCGTCGGTGAAGGCCGGGCCGAAGCCGCCGTCCGGCTCGCCGGGGGCGAAGTCCGTGGCGAGGACCTCCTCGGCGATCAGGCCGGCGTGCTCGGCGAGGGCCGTACGGACCTCCTCGTCGGGCGACGCCCAGCGCAGCGCGATCCGGTCGGCGACGTCCAGGCCGCTGTTCTTCCGCGCCTCCTGGATCAGCCGGATCGCGTCCCGGGCCAGACCGGCCCGGCGCAACTCCGGAGTGATCTCCAGGTCCAGGGCGACCGTGGCGCCCGCGTCGGAGGCCACCGACCAGCCCTCGCGCGGGGTTTCGGTGATGATCACCTCGTCCGGGGCGAGCGGGACGGTCTCGCCGTCGACCTCGACGCTCGCCGTGCCCTCCCGGAGCGCGAGCGAGAGCGCCGCGGCGTCCGCGCCGGCGATGGCCTTGGCGACCGCCTGGACGCCCTTGCCGAACCGCTTGCCCAGCGCCCGGAAGTTGGCCTTGGCGGTGGTGTCGACGAGCGAGCCGCCCACCTCCGACAGGGAAGCCAGCGAGCTGACGTTCAGCTCCTCGGCGATCTGGGCGCGCAGGTCCTCCGGCAGCCCGGCGAAGCCGTGGGCCGCGACCAGCGCACGGGACAGCGGCTGCCGGGTCTTCACCCCGGACTCGGCGCGGGTCGCCCGGCCCAGCTCGACCAGCCGGCGGACCAGCGCCATCTGGGCGGAGAGCGCCGGGTCGATCAGCGACTGCTCGGCCACCGGCCAGCTGGAGAGGTGGACGGAGTCCGGGGCGTCCGGGGTGACCGGGGCGACCAGGTCCTGCCAGACCCGCTCGGTGATGAACGGGGTGAGCGGCGCCATCAGGCGGGTGACCGTCTCGATGACCTCGTGGAGGGTGCGCAGCGCGGCCGCGTCGCCCTGCCAGAAGCGGCGGCGCGAGCGGCGGACGTACCAGTTGGACAGGTCGTCGACGAACGTGGACAGCAGCTTGCCGGCGCGCTGGGTGTCGAAGGACTCCAGGGACTCGGTGACCTGTGCGACGAGGGTGTTGAGCTCACCGAGCAGCCAGCGGTCCAGGAGCGGCCGCTCGGCCGGGGCCGGGTCGGACGCGGACGGCGCCCACTGGGACGTCCGGGCGTACAGCGCCTGGAAGGCGACGGTGTTCCAGTACGTCAGCAGGGTCTTGCGGACGACTTCCTGGATGGTGTTGTGGCCCACCCGGCGGGCGGCCCAGGGCGAACCGCCGGCCGCCATGAACCAGCGGACCGCGTCCGCGCCGTGCTGGTCCATGAGCGGGATCGGCTGGAGGGTGTTGCCCAGGTGCTTGGACATCTTCCGGCCGTCCTCGGCGAGGATGTGGCCGAGGCAGACCACGTTCTCGTACGACGACTTGTCGAAGACCAGGGTGCCGACGGCCATCAGCGTGTAGAACCAGCCACGGGTCTGGTCGATGGCCTCCGAGATGAACTGCGCCGGGTAGCGCTTCTCGAACAGCTCCTTGTTGCGGTACGGGTAGCCCCACTGCGCGAACGGCATCGAGCCGGAGTCGTACCAGGCGTCGATGACCTCCGGGACGCGGACCGCGGTGTGCGCGCAGCCGTCCTGCGGGCAGCCGAAGGTGATCTCGTCGATGAACGGCCGGTGCGGGTCCAGGTCCGACTGGTCGGTGCCGGTCAGCTCGGACAGCTCGGCGAGCGAGCCGACGCAGGTGAGGTGGTCGTCCTCGCAGCGCCAGATGGGCAGCGGGGTGCCCCAGTAGCGGTTGCGGGACAGCGCCCAGTCGATGTTGTTGCTCAGCCAGTCGCCGAAGCGGCCGTGCTTGACCGACTCGGGGAACCAGTTGGTGTTCTCGTTCTCCCGGAGGAGGGCGTCCTTGATCGCGGTGGTGCGGATGTACCACGACGGCTGGGCGTAGTAGAGCAGCGCGGTGTGGCAGCGCCAGCAGTGCGGGTAGCTGTGCTCGTAGGCGATGTGCTTGAAGAGCAGGCCGCGGGCGTCCAGGTCGGCCACCAGCGCGCCGTCGGCCTTCTTGAAGAACTGGCCGCCGACCAGGGGCAGTTCCTCCTCGAAGGTGCCGTCGGGGCGGACCGGGTTGACCACGGGGAGGCCGTACGCCTTGCAGGTCTTGAGGTCGTCCTCACCGAAGGCCGGGGCCTGGTGGACCAGGCCCGTACCGTCGTCGGTGGTGACGTACTCGGCGTTGACGACGAAGTTGGCGCCGTCCAGCTCGACCAGGGAGAACGGGCGCTCGTACGACCAGCGCTCCATCTCGCGGCCGGTGAAGGACTGGCCGGTGGCCTCCCAGCCCTCGCCCAGCGCCTTCTCCAGCAGCGGCTCGGCGACGACCAGCTTCTCCGTGCCGTCGGTGGCGACGACGTACGTGACGTCGGGGTGCGCGGCGGCGGCGACGTTGGAGACCAGGGTCCAGGGGGTCGTCGTCCAGATCAGGAGCGCGGCCTCGCCGGCCAGCGGGCCGGAGGTCAGCGGGAGGCGGACGTAGACCGAGGGGTCGACGACGGTTTCGTAGCCCTGCGCGAGCTCGTGGTCCGACAGGCCGGTGCCGCAGCGCGGGCACCACGGGGCGACGCGGTGGTCCTGGACCAGCAGGCCCTTGGAGAAGATCTGCTTCAGCGACCACCACACCGACTCGATGTAGTCGGGGTCCATGGTGCGGTAGGGGTTGTCCAGGTCGGTCCAGTAGCCCATCCGCGTGGTGAGCTCGGCGAAGGCGTCGGTGTGCCGGGTCACCGACTCGCGGCACTTGGCGTTGAACTCGGCGATGCCGTACGCCTCGATGTCCTTCTTGCCGCTGAAGCCCAGCTCCTTCTCGACGGTCAGCTCGACCGGTAGGCCGTGGCAGTCCCAGCCGGCCTTGCGGTCGACGTGGTAGCCCTGCATCGTGCGGAACCGGGGGAAGACGTCCTTGAAGACGCGGGCCTCGATGTGGTGCGCACCGGGCATGCCGTTGGCCGTCGGGGGGCCCTCGAAGAAGACCCACTCGGGCCGGCCCTCGGACTGCTGGAGGGTGCGGGCGAAGATCTTCTGCTCCTGCCAGAAATCGAGCACGGCGTGCTCGAGGGCGGGCAGGTCGACCTGGGCGGGTACCTGGCGGTACAAGGGCTGCTCACTCATCGGGGGCTTCCTCCGGCGGACATCTGCTGCTTCTCCGTCCGGAGGGACGAGAGCCCTGGCTCCCGCGGTACCACCCTCCTTGGCGGTGCGTGCCGCACCGCCCCCTCATTGGGGTCGCGCTGCCGGTTCTACTCGCCCTGGGTGGCCGGGGCCCGTGGGTCGAGCCCACTGTCCAAGCCGTGGGCCGAGCCCACTGTCCAGAGCTTTCTTCCGGCGGCTCCGGGGTGATCTTCACGCCGCGCACGCCCCCGGGCTTCCACCGTCCCCGGGTCGCTGCTGGCTGCGTACGGCGCTACTCGTCCCATCACTGCCTCTCGCTGGGCCCAGTGTACGGGGCGCCACCGACAGCGGCCGACCGGATTTCCGGCGGTGGGCGCGCGGGGCCGGGCGCGGGGTGGCGTACGGGGTGCCGGGCGGCGGCGCGGGACCGTACCGGGCGGCCGGTGCGGTGACCCGAATGGCCAGCGGCCGGCTGCCGGGCGGCCAAGCGGATTACCGGGCGGGCAGCGGGGCACAACCGAGGCAGACCGGACTTCCGGGCCGGGTGGCAGGACCCGATGGGGCGGTGCGTCCCGTTGCCGCGCGCTCTGTGGCGATTTATCGTTCCCGTCATGATTCGCGAATAAAAGTCACATATGTGAAGGGGTCGCGGCCATGGTGGCGAAGAAGACCGCCGCGGAGAAGAGCACGACGCCTGCCGGCGAGGCCGTCGCGAAGCAGCCCGCACCGAAGAACAGCACTCCGAAGAAGGCCGCTCCGAAGAAGGCGGCCGCCCGGAAGACGACGGCCGCGAAGACCACGGCCAAGAAGACGGCGGCCGCGAAGACCGCGAAGCAGGCTCCGGCCACCAAGGCCGCGGTGCCCGCGAAGAAGACGGGAGCCAAGACGGTGGTGGCGAAGAAGACGGCGGCCGCGACGGCCGGGGAGCACGGCAACGACTCCGCGGTGCCCGTGGCCCGGGCGGCGGCGCCCGGCGAGCTCGCCGTACGGCCCGGAGAGGACCCCTGGACGCCCGCCGAGGTCGCCGAGGCGCGCTCGGCGCTGATGGACGAGACGGGGCGGCTGCGGCTGGAGATCACCTCCGCCGAGGACGCCATCGCCGGGCTGATGCGCGACTCCGGCGACGGCGCCGGCGACGACGAGGCGGACACCGGCAGCAAGAACATCACCCGCGAACACGAACTCGCGCTCGCCTCCAACGCCCGCGAGATGCTCCACCAGACCGAGCGGGCCCTCGGCCGGCTGGACGCGGGCACCTACGGGCTGTGCGAGAACTGCGGCAACCCCATCGGCAAGGCACGGATGCAGGCATTCCCCCGGGCGACGCTGTGCGTGGAGTGCAAGCAGAAGCAGGAGCGCCGCTGAGCCGGCGCCCCCCGACCGGTCGTCGCGGGCGGCCCCCGGACCGCCCGCGCCCGTACGTGTGTGCCGTACTCTCGTGGTTCAGCCAGGCACGGCCTGGCCGCGGACACGACGGGCTGAGGGACTCACACGTGGCAGAGGCGGAACGCATCACCGGCACGCCGGAACCCGAGCCGGGTACCGGGGCGGATTCCACACCGGGGGCCGAAGCGGAAGCACCGGCGGAGCGGGGCGCCGGCCGCGGCAAGCGGCGGATCGCCGCGCTGCTGCTGGTCGCGTGCGTGGTCTACCTGCTCGACCTGGGCAGCAAGCTGCTGGTCGTGGCCAGGCTGGAGAACCACGAGCCGATCCAGGTCATCGGGTCGCTGCTGCAGTTCAACGTGATCCGTAACCGCGGCGCCGCCTTCAGCATCGGCGAGGCGCTGACGATCTTCCTGACGATCATCGCGGCGGCCGTGATCCTGGTCATCGCCCGGGTCGCCCGCAAGCTCTACAGCCTGCCCTGGGCCATCGCCCTCGGACTGCTGCTCGGCGGCGCCTTCGGCAACCTCACCGACCGGATCTTCCGCTCCCCGGGCGTCTTCGAGGGCGCCGTGGTCGACTTCATCGCCCCCGCGCACTTCGCCGTCTTCAACCTCGCCGACTCCGCGATCGTCTGCGGCGGCATCCTGATCGTGATCCTCTCCTTCCGGGGGCTGGACCCCGACGGGACCGTCCACAAGGACTGACCGCGCAGCCGGCCGGTGCCCCGGGCTCCGGCCGCCGGGCAGGACAGCATGGGGCAACTGCCATACTCGTGGGGTGAGCACGCTTCCCGAGATCCGCACCCTGCCCGTACCGGACGGCCTGGAGGGCGAGCGCGTCGACGCCGCGCTGGCCCGAATGTTCGGCTTCTCCCGTACGAAGGCGGCCGAACTCGCCGCCGCCGGAAAGGTCCGGGTCGACGGGTCCGAGGTGATGAAGTCCGAGCGGGTGAGCGGCGGTGCCTGGCTGGAAGTCGAGATGCCGCAGGCCGCGGCGCCCGTGGAGATCGTGCCCGAGCCCGTCGAGGGCATGGAGATCGTGCATGACGACGACGACATCGTCGTGATCGTCAAGCCGGTGGGCGTGGCCGCGCACCCCAGCCCCGGCTGGACCGGCACCACCGTCATCGGCGGACTGGCCGCGGCCGGCTACCGCATCTCCACCTCCGGTGCTGCCGAGCGCCAGGGCATCGTGCACCGCCTCGACGTCGGGACCTCCGGCCTGATGGTCGTGGCCAAGTCGGAGCGGGCCTACACCTCGTTGAAGCGGCAGTTCAAGGAGCGCGTCCCCGACAAGCGCTACCACGCCCTGGTCCAGGGCCACCCCGACCCGATGAGCGGCACCATCGACGCCCCCATCGGCCGGCACCCGCAGCACGACTACAAGTGGGCGGTCACCGCCGAGGGCAAGCCGTCGGTCACGCACTACGACCTGATCGAGGCGTTCCGCGCGGCCAGCCTGCTCGACATCAAGCTGGAGACCGGCCGCACCCACCAGATCCGGGTGCACATGGCCGCCCACCGCCACCCCTGTGTCGGCGACCTCACCTACGGCGCGGACCCCACCCTCGCCAAGCGGCTGGGCGTCGGCCGGCAGTGGCTGCACGCGGTCCGGCTGGGCTTCGAGCACCCCTCCGACGGCAGCTGGGTCGAGTTCGCTTCCGCCTACCCGGACGACCTCCAGCACGCCCTGGACACCGTGCGGGACGAGAGCAACTGACACCACGCCGTGCCGGTGCGCGGCCGGCGCAACGCGGCGCCGCGCGGCCCGACCCGGCGGTCCACCACGGCGGTCATGGCACCCTTGGGCGGAAAGTGATCGAATCCGACCGCTCCGGAGCGTAGCCACCGTGGATCAGCTGGCTCTGCTGTTCGTCCTCCTGCTCGGAGCCGTGGTGATGGTTCCGGTCGGCGACCGGCTGGGGCTGCCCTCACCGGTGCTGATGACCCTCGCCGGGGCCGTCCTGGCACTGCTGCCGTTCGTCCCCAACGTCGAGGTACCGCCCGAGTTCATCCTGCCGGTGGTGCTGCCGCCGCTGCTCTACGCGGCCGTGCAGCGCACCTCCTGGCGGCAGTTCACCGCCAACCTCCGGCCGATCTTCCTGCTCGCCGTCGCGCTGGTCTTCGCCACCACCGCCGCGGTGGCCGCGGTCGCCCAGGCGGTGGTGCCCGGGATGCCGGTGGCCGCCGCGGTGGTGCTCGGCGCACTGGTCGCCCCGCCCGACCCGGTGGCCGCGACCGCGGTCGCCGGCAAACTCGGGCTGCCCCGCCGGATGGTCTCCATCCTGGAGGGCGAGGGCCTCTTCAACGACGTCACCGCGATCGTGCTCTACCACGTCGCGCTCGCCGCGGCGGTCAGCGGGAGCTTCTCGGTGCCCGGGGCGCTCGGCTCCCTCTTCCTGTCCGCCGTCGTGGCCATAGCGGTCGGCCTGGCGATCGGCTGGGTGACCAACAAGCTGATGGGCCTGCTCGACGACCCCACGCTGCAGATCGGGCTGACGCTGCTGGTGCCGTTCGTCGCCTACGTGCTCGCTGAGGAGTTCCGCGGTTCCGGCGTGCTGGCCGTGCTGACCTGCGCGCTCTTCCTCGCCGAGTACGCGGTCGACCCGGACGACGTGATGGGCCGGCTCGCCGGCTACACCTTCTGGGAGGTCGTCGACACCCTCGTCACCGGTGTGGCCTTCGGGCTGATCGGCCTGGAACTGCACACCATCTTCGGGGCCGCCGCGCACCGCTGGGGCCAGCTGCTCGGCGCCGGCGCCGTGGTCGTGGCGGTGGTCGTCGGCGTCCGGCTGCTGTGGCTGCTGCCCGCGGCCTGGCTGGCCAAGCGGATGCACAAGCGCCGTGACTACGACGAGGACATCCCGATGAGCTGGCGCGAGACGCTCATCATGTGGTGGTCGGGGATGCGCGGGGTGGCCTCGGTGGCGCTGGCCCTGGCCATCCCGTTCGGCGTCGACGGCGGGCCCTTCCCGGCCCGGGACGACATCCTCTTCATCGCGTTCGCGGTGGTGCTCTCCACCCTCCTCGTGCAGGGCCTGACCCTGCCCTGGCTCGTGCGCAGGCTGCGGGTGCGGGCCGACACCGACGTGGTGGACGCCCTGGAGCGGGAACTGGCGGTCCGGGTGATCAAGGCGTCCAAGCGGCGGCTGAAGGAGATCATGGAGGTCGAGGAGCTGCCCGACGAGGTCAGCGACCAGCTCTCCCGCCGGGCCTTCGACATCGGCGCCCGGATCGCGCCGGACATCGTCGACGACGAGCGGCGCGAGCTCTTCGAGAAGCGGATCAGCCGGCTCAAGAAGGTGCAGCGCATCCAGGGCGAGATGCTCTCGGCGGCCCGCCACGAGGTGCTGGCCGCGCGCAGCGAACCGGGCGCCGACCCGGAGATCGTCGACCGGGTGCTGCGCCATCTGGACATGCGCAGTCTGCGCGGCGCCCCCTGACCCGCCCCGGGGCCGCGGTCAGTCCCGCAGACGCCCCGCGCCCGGCGGCCGGTCCAGCTCCGCCGGTGCCGTGCTGATCCGTGGCAGCGCGTAGGCGTGCTCGGTCCGCAGCCACTCCAGCATCCGCTCGCGGACCTCGCAGCGCACCGCCCAGATCGCGTCCGCGTCCCGCGCGGTGACCAGTGCCCGCACCAGGATCGTGGACGGCGTGGTGTCGGTGACCACCAGGCTCCACGCCCGGCCGTCCCAGTCCGGGCACTCCTGGAGGACCTCCAGCAGGTGCTGCCGCATCTTCTCCACCGGCGCGCTGTGGTCGAGGTGGAAGAAGACCGTGCCGGTCATCTGGGCGCCGCCGCGCGACCAGTTCTCGAACGGCTTGCCGGTGAAGTACGACACCGGCATGGTGATCCGCCGCTCGTCCCAGGTCCGCACGGTCAGGAAGGTCAGGGTGATCTCCTCGACGGTGCCCCACTCGCCGTCCACCACGACCGTGTCGCCGATCCGCACCATGTCGCCGAAGGCGATCTGCAGCCCGGCGAAGAGGTTGCCGAGGGTGGACTGGGCCGCGATACCGGCGACGATGCCCAGCAGCCCGGCCGACGCCAGCATGGACGTGCCGACCGTCCGCATCTCCGGGAACGTCAGCAGCATCGAGGCGGCCGCGACGACGGTCACCACGGCCGTCACCACCCGCTGGATCAGCGTCACCTGGGTGCGTACCCGCCGCAGCCGCGCCGCGTCCCGGGCGCTCGCCGCGTAGCGGGAGTACGACGACTCCACTATCGCCGCCGCGGCCCGGATGGCCAGCCAGGCGGTGGCCGCGATCAGCACCAGGCTCAGTGTCTGGCCGATCCCCGCCTCGTGCTCCTCGACGGTCCTCAGCCCGGTCTCGTCGTACGCGCCGCGCAGCAGGGCCGCGCACAGCGTCACCTGCAGCGGTATCCGGCAGCGCCGCAGCAGGCCCCACAGCGGGGTCTCGGGGTGCGCGGCGTCGACCCGCAGCAGCGTCCGGTCGGCGAGCCGGACCAGAACGAGCGCGACGACGACGGAGCCGCCCAGGACGGCGATCGGGCGCAGCACGTCCTCCACGGACACGGTTTTCCTCCTCGGGTGGGATGCGCTGTCTGTGCGGGTACCCGGTCCCGCCGACCGTAACTGGCAGGATGGCAGGAGAGCGATCCGATCAAGGGAAGTGATCCAGTGCCGGCCTCCAGCGAGCCCGCGACCAGCGGTATTCCGACGATTGTGCTGTTCCACTCGGTGTGCGGGCTGCGCCCCGCGGTGCACGCGGCCGCGGACCGGCTGCGCGCCGCGGGACACGAGGTGATCGTCCCCGACCTGTTCGACGGGCGGACCGCCGACTCCGTGCCGGACGGCATCCTGATCAAGGACGAGATCGGCAAGGAGGAGCTGCTCAAGCGCGCCATCACGGCCGTCGCCCCGTACTCCGACCGCGGGCTGGTCTACGCCGGGTTCTCCTTCGGCGGTGCGGTCGCCCAGAACCTCGCGCTGGGCGACGAGAAGGCCCGCGGGCTGCTGCTGATGCACGGCACGTCCGACATCGCCGAGGGCGCGGCGGTCGACGAGCTGCCGGTGCAGCTGCACGTCGCCGACCCCGATCCGTTCGAGCCGCACGACTGGCTGACCGCCTGGTACCTGCAGATGCGCCGGGCCGGCGCGGACGTGGAGGTCTTCCGCTACGCCGGCGCCGGCCACCTCTTCACCGACCCCGACCTGCCGGACTACGACGCGGAGGCGGCGGAGAGCGCCTGGAAGGTGGCGCTGGGCTTCCTGGCCGAGCTGTGAGGACCGGGGCCAGGGGGGAGGGAGTCCCTGTCACCCCCTGGCCCGCGGTCCCGGTTCAGCCCGCCGGCCGGTCCGCCCGCTCGACCTGCTGGGTGCCGCTCCGGGTGCGGTAGGAGCGCAGCAGGGTGCTGGTCGCGTTCGGGTCGGTCTTGTCGGAGATGCCGTAGTAGTCCATCTGCGTGCGCTCGCCGCTGACGTCCAGGACCCCGTAGCCGTGCGAGTCCATGTCCAGCCACTTCACGTGCCGGTTGGCGGCCCGGATGGCGGCGACCCCGGCCAGCGAGACGGTGTGCGGGGCGACGTGCAGGAAGTCGTCCACGTTGTCGGAGGTGACGGAGGTGACCACGAACTCCGTCGCCACCGGCGGGGTGGCGGGATAGGTCGCCGCCTTCAGCGGGACGTCGTTGGCCCAGGCCATGTGGATGTCGCCGGTCAGGAAGACGGTGTTGTCGATCCCGCGGTCGCTGAGGTGGCTGAGCAGTTCGCGCCGGTCGTCGGTGTAGCCGTCCCACTGGTCGGTGTTGATCGCCAGGCCCTCCTTGGGTATCCCGAGGATCTCGGCGAGCGGGCCGAGCAGATGCGCGGGTATCGAGCCGAAGGCGACCTGGGAGATCATCACCGAGGTGCCGACCAGCCGCCAGGCGGTGTCGGAGCGTTCGAGACCGGCCTTGAGCCAGTCCAGCTGGGCCCGCCCGGTGAGCGTCCGGCCCGGGTCGTCGACCGCGCCGCTGCCCGGTGCGGCCTGCTGGTCGCGGAACGACCGCAGGTCCAGCAGGTGCAGATCGGCGAGGTTGCCGAAGCGCAGCCGGCGGTAGGTGGTCCCGGCGACGGACGGCCGCACCGGCATCCACTCGAAGTACGCCTGCTTCGCCGCGGCCATCCGGGCGGACCAGGAACCCTCGCTGTCCGGCTGGTGGTTGACCGCCCCGCCCTTCCAGGCGTTGTCGGCGAACTCGTGGTCGTCCCAGATGGCGATGACCGGGTGGGTGGCGTGCATCGCCAGCGCGTCCGGGTCGGTCTTGTGGACGCCGTGCCGGGTGCGGTAGTCGGCGAGGGTGAGCAGCTCATGGGCGGGGGAGTGCGGACGGACGACGTACTTGAAGTCCGGGTACTCGCCGGACTTGTACTCGTAGAGGTAGTCACCGAGGTGCAGCACCGCGTCGAGCTCGGTACGGGCGGCCAGGTGCCGGTACGGGGAGAAGTACCCGGACTCCCAGTTGGCGCAGGAGACCACGCCGAAGCGGACGTTGCCCGGCGCGGCGTCGTGCGCGGGGGTGGTGCGGGTGCGGCCGACGGGGGAGTGCTGCCCGCCCGCGGTGAAGCGGTAGTAGTAGGTGGTGGCCGGCCGCAGGCCGCGGACGTCCGCCTTGACGGTGTGGTCGTGGGCCGCCGAGGCCGTCACCTTCCCCCGGGCGACGACCGTGCCGAAGCCCTTGTCGGCGGACACCTCCCAGGCCACCTCGGTGGCCGGGCCGCGGCCGGAGCCCGGCGTGGCCGACGGGACCGGGGTGACCCGGGTCCACAGCAGTACCCCGTCCGGCAGCGGGTCCCCCGAAGCGACCCCGTGCTGGAAGAACGAGCCCTGGCCCGAAGCCTGTTGGGCGCGGGCGGAGGTGGCACCGGCGAGCGGCAGAAGAGCGGCGGTGGCGGCGACGGCCGTGACGGCGGTGCGGCGCGAGATCTGGTCATGATCGGTCACGGCCGCTCACCCTACTGGCCAGTAGACCCCCAACGGGAGGGCGGTGCAAGGGAATTACGGGAATTCGCCCTCCCGTTACCGGATGTCCGCTCAGCGACCGCCCGTGGGGTCCTTTTCGCCCTCGCGGATCCCCTTTCCGCCGCTCGTGCCGGAATCCCCGCCGGAGTCCGAGTTCTTGCCGGCGCCCGCGCCCTTCGCCGGGCCGAACTCCTTGTCGATCATCTTCTCGAAGGCGGCCTTCGCCAGCTGGTTGTACTGCGCCTGCGTCATCCGCGGATCCTGCGGGATCCGCGGCATCACCAGCTTCTTGTCGCCGTGCATGAACGTCGGCGTGCCCCTGACGCCCTTGCGGCCGAACAGCGCCGTCATGTCCATCGCCCAGCGGTCGTAGGTGCCCTTCTTGACCGCGGTCTCGAACGCCTTGTTGTTCTTCAGCTCCGGCACGTCGGCCGCGACCTTGAGCAGCTCGGAGTCCTTGGCGTAGAGGTCCTCGCGCTCGTCGGGGTGGTACTTGTCCGAGTACAGCGCGGACTTGTACTTCAAGAACGCCTCCGGGCCGACGTTCAGCGCCGCGCCCAGCGCGCTCAGCGCGTTCTTGGAGCCCTCGCCGCCCGCGTTGTCGTCGATGAAGGTGTACATCGTGAAGCGCACCTTGTAGCGGCCGTCGTGAAGGTCCTTCAGGAGCGCCGAGCCGCTGCTCTGCTCGAAGGCCGCGCACGCCGGACAGCGGACGTCCTCGAAGACCTCCATGGTCTCCTTGGCCTTCGGGTCGCCTATCACGATCTCGGTGTGGTCCTTGCCCTGGGTGTGCGCCGGGGCGACCTGCGGCGCCTCCTTGGCGGCCTCCCAGCCGGTCGGCTCGTTGGCCTTGACGACGGCGAAGCCGATCCCGCCGGCCACCGCGAGCACGCCGACCACGGCGCCGGCCACGACGAGCTGCCGGCGCAGCCGCTCCTTCTTCTTCTGCCGCTCGCGCTCGGCCCGGATCCGCTCGCGGGCCGCCTGCTTGTTGCTCTGGCTGTTGCGGTTGCTCATGTGGGGGGTCCCCTCGGGGTGGTGTGGTGGTGCGTACGAAAGGTCAGACGGCGGCCGGGCGGGGCGGGCCGCGGCGCCGGACGCAGTGCACGAGGAGGGGGAGCGGCCGGGCCGGCGGCAGCGGGTGCAGCGGGCGGACCCGGCGGCGGGGCGGGAGCAGTGCCGCCGCGGCCACCGCGGCGGCGGTCAGCAGCGGGCGGAAGGTGGCGCCCGCCGCCGCGCGCAGCAGCGCGTCCAGGGCGGCGTCCCCGCGGTGCAGCCAGCCGGCGGCGGCCAGGCCGACCGCGAGATGGGGGGCCAGCAGCAGCCAGGGCGCGGCGGCCGGTACGGCGGGCGGCAGCGGACCGCCGCCCGGGTGGGCCACCAGCCGCGCCAGCGGGGTGCCCAACTCCCCGCCGCGGCACAGCAGATCGACGCCCATCGAGTGCGGCGGCCCGGCGAGCGGCCCGCCGGCCGGGCCGTAACAGGTGTGCTGCCCGGTGGTGAAGACGGTGTCGGCGGCCAGCTCCAGCGGCACCAGCAGCCCGGCCACGGCCCGGTAGCCGCGCTCCCGGCCGGTCAGCGGATAGGCCGCGGCGAAGACCCCGGCGCAGATCGCGACGACCGCGGCGGGCGGCAACGGGGCGTGCGAGAGCAGCACATGGGAGGCCGCGGACAGGGTGGTGCACAGCGCGGTGAACAGCGCCGCCCGCACCACCCTGAGCTGAACCGCCGGTGCGCCCGCCGGCCGGGCGCCCGGGCGCACTCCCGTCGCCTGCACGGTCGGGAGTCTGCCATGTGCACGGCATCCGGCCGGGTCAAGATTTGGCATCGGCCGGCGTGCGGAGCGCACGCCGGCCGGTAACCACACGGACCGTCAGGTCAGTGCTTGAGTTCCTTGTCGACCATCGAGTTGAAGGCCGCGACGGTGGACGGGGCCACCTTGCCCTGCGGGCTGTCCGTACCGATGACGGTGTCGTTAACCTTCAGCGTCGGGGTGCTGGTGACGTCCTTGTGGGAGTTGAACTCGGCGGACATCTCCAGCGCCCACCGGTCGTACGTCCCGGCCTTGACGGCCTTCTGGAACGCCGCGTTGCCCTTCAGCGCCGGGATGGTGTCGGCCACCTTGATCAGGTAGCTGTCGTCGGCGAACTTGTCCGGCCCGGTCTCCTCCGGGTGGAACTCCTTCGAGTACAGCGCGTACTTGTACTTCAGGAAGGCGTCCGGGCTGACGTCGAGGGCGGCGCCCAGCGCGGACAGCGCGTTCTTGGAGCCGGTGCCCTTGAGGTTGCCGTCCAGGAACGTACCGAGGTGGTACTCCGCCTTGTACCGGCCGTCCTTGATGTCCTTCTCGACGGTCGCGCCGACGTTCTGCTCGAAGGCGGAGCAGCCCGGGCAGCGCGGGTCCTCGAAGAGGCCGAGGGTGTTCTTGGCGTCCGGCTTGCCGACGACGACGGTCGTGCCCTTGGCGCCGGTGGTGTGCGCGGGCTTGACCAGCTTGGCCTTGGCGGCCTTCGCCCACGCCGTGCTGTCGCCCGCGCTGGCCGCGGCGTCGCCGCCGGAGGAGCTGCCGCCCGACGTGGCGACCGCGACCCCGATGCCACCGGCTACCGCCAGCACGCCGACGATCGCGCCGCCGACGGTCAACTGCCGGCGGATCCGTTCCTTCTTCGCCTGCCGCTCGCGCTCGGCGCGCAGCCGCTCGCGGGCTGCCTGCTTGTTGGCCTGGCTGTTGCGGTTGCTCATGACTGTTCCTGCTCCGTGGGGTCCGTGGACGGGGGTGCGTGCTGCGGGAGGCGTACGCGGCGCGGGTGAGCGTACGCGTACGGTGCGGCCGGGCCGCGCCGGGCCGGGAGGAAACCGGCCTCTAGGCGGCGAGCGCGCAGGGCGGCCCGCGGCGCACGACGCAGTGCACGAGCAGGGGGACGGCGCGGGCCCGCGGCCCGGTCCGTACGGAGGCGGGGACGGGGCGGCGCGGGGCGGCCGTGGCGCCGATGACCGCGACCGCGAGCAGCAGCGGGCGGAACGCGACCGCGCAGACCGCGCCGAGCAGCTGGACCAGCGCGGCCTCACCGCGCCGCAGCCAGCCGGCCGCCAGCAGCCCGACGGCCAGGTGCGCCGCGAGCAGCAGCAGCCAGGCCGAGGCGGGCGCGCTGCCCTGATCGGTCAGCCGCAGGAAGGGGGCGCCGACGCTGCCGCCGCCGCAGAGCAGATCCACCCCGAGCGAGCGCAGTGGACCGGCCACCGGGCCGCCCGCCGCGCCGTAACAGGTGTGCTGACCGAGGCTGAAGACCAGGTCGGCGGCGAGCTCCAGGGGGAGCAGCAGCGCCGCGATCCGCCAGAAGCCGCGCTCCCGGCCGGCCAGCGCGTAGGCGAGCGCGAAGACGGCGGCGCCGATCGCGGCGACGGTGGTGAGCGGGAGCGGCATCCGGGACAGCAGCACATGGGAGCCCGTGGACAGCGTGACGCACAGCGCCGTGAAGAGCGCTGCGCGCAGTGCCCGCAGATGTGCCGCCGAAATGTCCATCGCTGCCGAGTGTGCCATGCGCCGGGTTAAGCGGCGCCTAAGGGGACGGGTCCTCGACCGGGCAGGACCGAGGACCCGTACCCCTTCGCCGGTCAGGCCTCCAGGCCCGGTATCCGGCCGTTGCGGAAGAGGTCGACGAAGACCTGGTGGTCGGCCCGGGCCTGGGCGCCGTAGGAGTGCGCGAAGTCCACCAGCAGCGGGGCGAAGCCGTCCTCGTCGGCCGCGATCGCCGCGTCGATGGCCCGCTCGGTCGAGAACGGGACCAGGGAGTGGCCGCTCTCGTCGTCCGCCGCGGCGTGCATCGTGGCCGTGGCGCGGCCCAGGTCGGCGACGACCGCGGCGATCTCCTGCGGGTCGTCGATGTCCGACCAGTCCAGGTCGACCGCGTACGGCGAGATCTCGGCGACCAGCTGGCCGGTGCGGCGCCCGTCCTCCTCGATCTGCGTCCAGCCCAGCCACGGGTCGGCGTGGTCCTGCAGGGCGCGCTGGGAGATGACCGTGCGGTGGCCCTCGTGCTCGAAGTAGCCGCGGACCGCGGGGTCGGTGATGTGCCGGGAGGCGGCCGGGGTCTGCGCCTGCTTCATGTAGATCACGACGTCGTTCTCCAGGGCGTCGCTGTTGCCCTCCAACAGGATGTTGTACGACGGCAGGCCGGCCGAGCCGATGCCGATGCCGCGCCGGCCCACCACGTCCTTGACCCGGTAGGAGTCCGGGCGGCCCAGGCTCGACTCCGGCAGCGTCTCCAGATAGCCGTCGAACGCGGCGAGCACCTTGTAGCGGGTCGCCGCGTCCAGCTCGACGCTGCCACCGCCCGCGGCGAAGCGCCGCTCGAAGTCGCGGATCTCGGTCATCGAATCCAGCAGCGCGAAGCGGGTCAGCGACCGGGCGTCGCGCAGCGCGTCCAGCAGCGGGCCCTCGGCGGTGTCCAGCGAGAAGGGCGGCACCTCGTCCGTCTTCGCCCCGGAGGCCAGCGCGTGGATCCGCTCCCGGTAGGCAGCGGCGTAGACCCGCACCAGGTGGGTGATCTGCTCGTCGCTGAGCGCCTTGGCGTAGCCGATCAGCGCGACCGAGGCGGCGAACCGCTTGAGGTCCCAGGTGAACGGGCCGACGTACGCCTCGTCGAAGTCGTTGACGTTGAAGATCAGCCGGCCCGTGGCGTCCATGTACGTGCCGAAGTTCTCGGCGTGCAGATCGCCGTGGATCCAGACCCGGGAGGTGCGCTCGTCCAGGTACGGGCCGTGGTCCGCGCCGTCCGCCAGGTCCCGGTAGAACAGGCAGGCCGTGCCCCGGTAGAAGGCGAACGCGGAGGCGGCCATCTTCCGGAACTTCACCCGGAATGCCGCCGGATCGGCGGCGAGCAGCTCCCCGAAGGCGGTGTCGAAAACGGCGAGGATCTCCTCGCCGCGCTGCGCGGCGTCCTGCGCCGGGACGTGCTGGGACGGCATCGCTGGGTGCCTCCTGAGGTGCGGAAAACAAGGGCGGAGAGCCGCAACTGACCGTGTGGGGGACACCCCCGGGCATGGCCGGGGGAGGGTCTGCCGGGACATCTTCCGGGACAACGGCCGAGGCTACCCACGAGTGCCCCGCGAGTGTCAGTGGGGAGTCGTAGACTTCGAGACCGTTCCGTCCACCAGTCGCCCACTCGCCTTCCGGAGGTCCTCCGCCGTGGCCAAGCCGCCGTTCACGCACCTGCACGTGCACACCCAGTACTCCCTGCTGGACGGTGCGGCGCGGTTGTCGGACATGTTCAAGGCGGCCAACGAGATGGGCATGTCGCACATCGCCATGTCCGACCACGGCAACCTCCACGGCGCCTACGACTTCTTCCACTCGGCGCAGAAGGCCGGGGTCACGCCGATCATCGGCATCGAGGCGTACGTCGCCCCCGAGTCGCGGCGCAACAAGCGCAAGATCCAGTGGGGCCAGCCGCACCAGAAGCGCGACGACGTCTCCGGTTCCGGTGGTTACACCCACAAGACCATCTGGGCGGCCGACAAGACCGGCCTGCACAACCTCTTCCGGCTGTCCTCGGACGCGTACGCGGAGGGCTGGCTGCAGAAGTGGCCGCGGATGGACAAGGAGACCATCGCGCAGTGGTCCGAGGGCCTGATCGCGTCCACCGGCTGCCCGTCGGGCGAGCTGCAGACCCGGCTGCGGCTGGGGCAGTACGAGGAGGCCCGCAAGGCCGCCGCCGAATACCAGGACATCTTCGGCAAGGACCGGTATTTCCTGGAGCTGATGGACCACGGCATCGAGATCGAGCGCCGGGTCCGCGACGACCTGTTGAAGATCGGCAAGGAACTCGGCATCCCGCCCCTGGTGACCAACGACTCGCACTACACCTACGCCCACGAGTCCGCGGCCCACGACGCGCTGCTGTGCATCCAGACCGGCAAGAACCTCTCCGACCCGGACCGCTTCCGCTTCGACGGCACGGGCTACTACCTCAAGTCCACCGAGGAGATGTACGCCATCGACTCCTCGGACGCCTGGCAGCAGGGGTGTGACAACACCCGGCTGGTCGCCGACCAGATCGACACCACCGGGATGTTCGAGAAGCGCGACCTGATGCCGAAGTTCGACATCCCCGAGGGCTTCACCGAGGTCACCTGGTTCCAGGAAGAGGTCCGCCGCGGCATGGCCCGCCGCTTCCCGGGCGGCATCCCCGAGGACCGCCAGAAGCAGGCCGAGTACGAGATGGACGTCATCATCCAGATGGGGTTCCCCGGCTACTTCCTCGTGGTCGCCGACTTCATCATGTGGGCCAAGAACAACGGCATCGCGGTCGGCCCCGGCCGTGGTTCCGCGGCCGGTTCGATCGTGGCGTACGCCATGGGCATCACCGACCTCGACCCGATCGAGCACGGGCTGATCTTCGAGCGGTTCCTCAACCCCGAGCGCGTGTCCATGCCCGATGTCGACATCGACTTCGACGAGCGCAGGCGCGTCGAGGTCATCAGGTACGTCACGGAGAAGTACGGCGCCGACAAGGTCGCCATGATCGGCACCTACGGCAAGATCAAGGCGAAGAACGCGATCAAGGACTCCGCCCGCGTCCTCGGCTACCCGTACGCCATGGGCGACCGCCTCACCAAGGCCATGCCCGCCGACGTCCTCGGCAAGGGCATCGACCTCGACGGCATCACCAACCCCTCGCACCCCCGGTACAACGAGGCGGGCGAGATCCGCGCGATGTACGAGAACGAACCGGACGTCAAGAAGGTCATCGACACCGCCAAGGGCGTCGAGGGCCTGGTCCGGCAGATGGGTGTGCACGCGGCCGGCGTGATCATGTCCAGCGAGCCGATCGTCGACCACGCCCCGCTCTGGACGCGGCACACCGACGGCGTGACGATCACGCAGTGGGACTACCCCCAGTGCGAATCGCTCGGCCTGCTCAAGATGGACTTCCTGGGCCTGCGCAACCTCACCATCATGGACGACGCCGTCAAGATGGTGAAGAAGAACAAGGGCGTCGACCTGGAGCTGCTCTCCGTCCCGCTGGACGACCCCAAGACGTACGAGATGCTCTGCCGCGGTGACACCCTCGGCGTCTTCCAGTTCGACGGCGGCCCGATGCGTTCGCTGCTGCGGCTGATGAAGCCCGACAACTTCGAGGACATTTCCGCCGTCTCGGCCCTGTACCGCCCGGGCCCGATGGGCATGGACTCGCACACCAACTACGCGCTGCGCAAGAACGGCCTCCAGGAGATCACCCCGATCCACCCGGAGCTGGAGGAGCCGCTCAAGGAGGTCCTCGGCCTCACCTACGGCCTGATCGTCTACCAGGAGCAGGTGCAGAAGGCCGCCCAGATCATCGCCGGGTACTCCCTCGGCGAGGCCGACATCCTGCGCCGCGTCATGGGCAAGAAGAAGCCCGAGGAGCTGGCGAAGAACTTCGTCCTGTTCCAGGAGGGCGCGAAGAAGAAGGGCTTCTCCGACGAGGCCATCCAGGCCCTGTGGGACGTCCTGGTCCCGTTCGCCGGCTACGCCTTCAACAAGGCGCACTCCTCCGCGTACGGCCTGGTCACGTACTGGACCGCGTACCTCAAGGCCAACTACCCGGCCGAGTACATGTCCGCGCTGCTGACGTCCGTGCGTGACGACAAGGACAAGTCCGCGGTCTATCTGAACGAGTGCCGCCGCATGGGCATCAAGGTGCTGCCGCCCAACGTCAACGAGTCCGAGGCCAACTTCGCGGCCCAGGGCGACGACGTCATCCTCTTCGGCCTCACCGCGGTCCGTAACGTCGGTCAGAACGTCGTCGACTCGATCATCCGCTGCCGCAAGGCCAAGGGGAAGTACGCCTCGTTCCCGGACTACCTCGACAAGGTCGACGCGGTGGTCTGCAACAAGCGCACCACCGAATCGCTGATCAAGGCCGGCGCCTTCGACGAGCTGGGCCACACCCGCAAGGGCCTGACGGCGCACTACGAATCGATGATCGACAACGTCGTCCAGGTCAAGCGCAAGGAGGCCGAGGGACAGTTCGACCTCTTCGGCGGCATGGGCGACGACTCCGCCGACGACGGCCCTGGTTTCGGCCTGGACGTGGAGTTCTCCGAGGAGGAGTGGGACAAGGCCTATCTGCTCGCCCAGGAGCGCGAGATGCTCGGTCTGTACGTCTCCGACCACCCGCTCTTCGGCCTGGAGCACGTGCTGTCCGACAAGGCCGACGCCGCCATCTCCCAGCTCACCGGCGGCGACTACTCCGACGGCTCGATCGTCACCATCGGCGGCATCATCTCCGGCCTCCAGCGCAAGATGACCAAGCAGGGCAACGCCTGGGCGATCGCCACCGTCGAGGACCTGGCCGGCTCCATCGACTGCATGTTCTTCCCGGCCACCTACCAGCTGGTGTCCACCCAACTCGTCGAGGACACCGTGGTGTTCGTCAAGGGCCGCCTCGACAAGCGGGAGGACATCCCCCGGCTGGTCGCCATGGAGATGATGGTCCCCGACCTCTCCGAGGCCGGTACCAACGCCCCCGTGACGATCACCATCCCGACGGTCAAGGTCACCCCGCCGATGGTCGAGAAGCTCGGTGAGGTGCTCAGCAGCCACCGCGGCTCCACCGAGGTGCGGATCAAGCTGCAGGGCGCCCGCAAGACCACGGTGCTCCGGCTGGACCGGCACCGGGTCACCCCCGACCCGTCGCTCTTCGGTGACCTCAAGGTGCTGCTCGGCCCGTCCTGCCTGGCCGGCTGACCGGCCGCCGGTGCACCCGAGGGGCGCGTCCCGCCGTGGACGCGCCCCTCAATTCGCCTGTCCTACGCGTCAGTTGTGGCCGAACCGGCGCTCGCGGTTCTTGCGGGCAAGATCCCCCGGGGTGGCGCTGACCGACTTCGCCTGGGCCTCCATGGATGACCTCTGGGCCGCCTGCTGGCCGCGCTCCGCCTGGCTGGCGGCCTTCTGACTGCGGTTCTGTTTCTTGTCCTTGGCCATGACCGTTGCCTCCTGAGGGGGAATCTGGGATCGGGGCCGCGACCAGACTTACACGCGGGACAGAACCCTGCATTTCGGGCAATTACCCTCTGTAATGCGGTCGATCACGCGCTGTACCCGAGATCCCCGCCGAATCCGCCACGCCGATGATCCAGTTCCGGCAGATAACGCCCGTACGGTCGGGCAGACTCGAAGGAAAGCCGAAGGAAAACTCGTGCCACGGGCCGAGCCGGGGGGCGACCGGACTTTCAGCACCTCAGGGAAGAGGGTGGAACGTGGATCGCTGCGTCGTCCTGGTGGACGCCGGATACTTGCTCGGCGCCGCCGCGAGCCTGCTCGCCGGAGAGCCCGCCCGGTCCCGGATCACCGTCGATCACGCCGCCCTCATCCAGGGCCTGCGCCAGCGCGCCGAGGCGGACACCGAACGCCCGCTGCTGCGCATCTACTGGTTCGACGGCGCCCCCGACCGCGTCCCGCAACCCGAGCACCGGCGGCTGCGCGTGATGCCCCGGGTCACCGTCCGGCTGGGTGCCCTGACCCGCAGCGACGGCCGCTGGGCGCAGAAGGGCGTGGACGCCGCCATGCACGCCGAGCTGACCGAACTCGCCCGTAACCGCGCCTGCTCCGACATCGTCCTGGTCACCGGCGACGGCGATCTGCTGCCCGGCCTGATGTCCGCGAAGGAACACGGCGTCGCCGTCCACCTCTGGGCCGTCCAGGCCGCCGACGGCGACTACAACCAGTCCGAGGACCTGGTCGCCGAGGCCGACGAGCGGCGCGTCCTCGACCGCACCTGGATCACCCGCGCGGTCCGCGCCAAGGAACTCAGCGGCCTCTGCCCGCCCCCGCCCGTCCCGCGCCCCGAGATCGCCGCCATCCTCTCCGCGCCGCTGCCCGAGTCCGCGGTCGCCGCCGCCGCGGCGGCGACCGCCTCGCAGTCCGGCCCGGACCAGGCCGACGGCACCCACCCGGGCACCCCCGCCAACGGCGTGACCCGCCCCGCGGCCGGCAGCAACGGCGACCAGCCCTCCGGCGCCGAGCCCGGCACCAGCGGCAGCAGGGGCGTGCCCACGCCCAAGGACCTGGCCGGCCTCGGCCGCGACCGGGCGGCCGGCCAGGGCGCCGCCCAGCCCACCGCCGCGGGCGGCGCCACCCTGCGCTGGTCGTCCGACAAGGGCTGGGTCGAGCGCGGCGGCCCGGTCGGCGAACCGGACGCGACCGCCTCCCTGCCCACCCTCGCCCAGCTCACCAGCGCCGAACAGCGCTGGGCCGACCGCGAGGAGGACATCACCGCGGTCAGCGGCGACCCCTTCGAGGTCGGCCAGGTCTTCGCCCGCCGCTGGACCGAGCGGCTCTCCGACCCGGCCCACCTCCAGCAACTGTCGACCGAGTACCCGCGCATCCCGCACCGGATCGACGGGGAACTGCTGCGCTACGCCGCCCGGTTCGGGCTGCTCGCCCACAAGGACGACCAGATCGACGAGCACGACCGCTACGCGATCCGGGCCGGCTTCTGGCGCGAGGTCGACCTGCGCACCGCCGCCGAACACGCCCCCGCCGGGGACTGACCACCACCGTCCGGCACGCCCGCCCCGGTGCCCCGCGGACCGGCGGCGGCCCCGGGACGCGTACCCTCATAGCTCGTGAGGACGGGCGCAGAAGGGCCGGAGCACGGCGGGCCGGTGATCGCCGTGCGGGAGCTGGTCAAGACCTACCCCGCACCGCGCGGGCGCCGCGGGGCGGCAGCAGCCCCCGCCGTACGGGCCAACGACGGCATCAGCCTGGACGTACGCCGCGGGGAGATCTTCGGGCTGCTCGGGCCCAACGGCGCCGGCAAGTCCACCCTGGTCCGCCAGCTGACCGGCCTGCTGCGCCCGGACGCCGGCAGCATCCACGTCCTCGGCCACGACCTGGTCCGCCACCCCGAACGCGCCGCCCGGCTGCTCGGCTACCTGGGGCAGGAGTCCACCGCCCTGGACGAGCTGACCGTCGCGCTGGCCGTGGAGACCACCGGCCGGCTGCGCGGCCTCGGCGCCCGGGAGGCGCGCGCGGAGCGGGACGCGGTCCTCGCCGAGCTGGGCCTCACCGACCTCGCGGCCCGCCCCCTGAAGAAGCTCTCCGGCGGTCAGCGCCGGCTGGCCTGCTTCGCCACCGTGCTGACCGGCGAGCGGCCGCTGCTGGTCCTGGACGAGCCGACCACCGGCATGGACCCGGTGGCCCGGCGGGCCGTATGGGCCGCGGTGGACCGCCGCCGGGCCGAGCGAGGCGCCACGGTCGTGCTGGTCACCCACAACGTGCTGGAGGCCGAGAGCGTGCTGGACCGGGTCGCGGTGATCGACCGCGGCCGGGTCATCGCCTGTGACACGCCCGGCGGACTGAAGGACATGGTCAGCGACGAGGTCCGGCTGGAACTGGTCTGGCGCGACCGCCCGCCGCTGGACGTGCCCGAGGTCGCCGCCCTCGAAGCCGCCGCACGCACCTCCGGCCGCCGCTGGACCCTCCGCCTCCCCGCCGACCAGGCCCGCTCCGCGGTCACCGCGGTCACCGCCGGCCCCGCGTTCGCCGCCCTCGACGACTTCACGCTCGCCACGCCGAGCCTGGAGGACGTCTACCTGGCGCTCGGTGGCCGCGCCGAAGGACTGGTGAAGGCATGAACACCGACCGGCCCGGCGGACGTACTGCACACCGGGGAGCGGCCGGGGGACCGAAGACGCACGGGGGACACCACGAGGAAGGCTGGATGACACGGTGAGTGTGGTTCCCGCGCAGGCGGTGGCCGGGACGACGTCCCCGGCCGCCGCGGACGCGTCCGCCGAGGCCGCCCCGCTGGCGCCGCGCGCCCGCTTCGGGCCCGCGCTCGGCGCCGTCTACCGCGCCCAGCTCTCCCGCGCCCGGGTCGCCCGGATACCGCTGCTGTTCGTCGCCACCTTCCAGTCCATCGGGATCATGGTCCTGCTGCGCGGCGTCGTCGACGGCGGCGACCCGGCCCGCGACGTGGTCGCCGGCTCCAGCGTGCTGGTCGTCGCCTTCGTGGCGCTGAACCTCCTCGCCCAGTACTTCGGCCAGCTGCGGGCCGGCGGCGGACTCGACCACTACGCGACGCTGCCGGTGCCGCCGGCCGCCGTGGTGCTCGGCGCGGCCGCCGCCTACGCGTCCTTCACCGTGCCCGGCACCCTCGTCACCGCGGTCACCGGCTGTCTGCTCTTCCAGCTGCCGATGACCCACCTGTGGGTGCTGGCCGCCGTGCTGCCGCTCGCCGGTGCCGCCCTGGCCGGGCTCGGCGCGGCCCTCGGACTGCTCGCCCCGCGCCCCGAACTCGCCACGCTCTGCGGTCAGTTGGGGATGTCGGCGGCACTGCTGCTGGGCGTGCTGCCGGCCGCCCGGATGCCCGAGCTGATCGGCTGGGCACGCGATCTGCTGCCCTCCACCTACGGCGTCGAGGCGCTGGCCAGCAGCTTCGGCGCGCACCCCGACTGGTCGGCGGTCGGCGCCGACCTCGGCGTCTGCGCCGCCGTCGGCGTGCTCTCGCTGGCCGTCGCCACCTGGGCCTACCGCCGTGCGGCGACCCGGTGACCGGCACCCCGGCGCCGAACGGGCGTCCTGCTTCCGGTCCCACCAGCCCCACCTGGCACGATGACGGGGTGACCGCACCGCTGACGCCCTCCGACAACCAGCCGCCCGAAGAGCCGCAGCACCCCGACGCCGCGCCCGCCGGCCCCGGTGCCACCGGCACCGACGACCCCCCGCTCGGCCGCGAGCTGCGCGAGGCCGCGCTGATCGCGCTGCTGGTCGCGGTCAGCGGCGTCCTGCTCGGCGTCCTGTGGGACTGGCTCGCCCCGCACATCCCGCTGATCGCGGACAGCCACAACGTCTACCTCAAGGACACCGAGGGCGAGGAGGCGATCGGCACGGACGGCACCTTCCTGCTGCTGTCCCTCGGCTTCGGCGTGCTCAGCGCCGCCGTGACGTTCCTCTTCCGCCGCCGCGCCGGCATCCCCCTGGTCGTGGCGCTGACCGTCGGCGGACTCCTCGGCGCGGCCGTCGGCTGGATCACCGGCATGTGGCTGGGCCCCACCCCGGACCTCGCCGCACACGCCAAGCAGGTCGGCCCCGGCGTCACCTTCTACGCCCCGCTCCGCCTCCAGGCCAAGGGCGCCCTGCTGGCCTGGCCCCTCGCCGCCATGGTGACCCAGCTCGCCCTGACCGGATTCTTCGGCCCCCGCGACCCGGAACTCCCGGCCCCGGACTGGTCCGCGGCCCCCGCGCCCGGTGACCACCACGGTCACCACCCGCCCGCCGACGGCTGACGACGGGGGGCGGCACCACGGCCGCCCCCGCCCTTCGTCACCTCTTGGCGATCGGCGCCAGCCGCGCCCCCGTGAGCGCCACCAGATCCTGCGGAGCCAGCTCGACCTCCAGCCCGCGCCGCCCCGCCGACACACACACCGTCGGCCGGCCCTCGGCCGAGGCGTCCACGACCGTGGGCAGCCGCTTGCGCTGCCCCAGCGGCGAGATCCCGCCCACCACGTACCCGGTGGTGCGCTCGGCCACCGCCGGATCGGCCATCGCGGCCCGCTTGCCGCCCACCGCGGCCGCCAGCGCCTTGAGGTCCAGCGACCCCGACACCGGCACCACGGCGACCGTGAGCGTCCCGTCGACCTCCGCCAGCAGCGTCTTGAAGACCTGCTCGGGTGCGACACCGAGCGCTTCGGCGGCCTCCTCACCGTACGAGGCGGTGGCCGGGTCGTGGTCGTAGGAGTGGGTGGTGAAGGCGACACCGGCCGCGGTGAGCGCGACCGTCGCCGGGGTGCCGACGGACTTCCTGGACTTCTTCGCCAACGTCTTCGTACCTCTTCGTACGGCTGCGGTCGGTCAGTTGGGGCTGGTCGGCTGCCGGGTGAGCTCCACCGCCGGCAGCGACGGGAGCTTACCGAGCAGCGCCGACTCCTGACGAAGGAGTTTCAGCTCCTGCCCGAGCCGGGCCGCGGTGTCCGGCGCCTCCAGCAACTGCTGCTTGGCGGGCACGTCCAGCACGGCCGCCGCCGCGACGAGGTACGACAGCACCGCCGGATCGGCCGGCAGGTCCTGCCCGCTCGACAGCGTCCGCTCGTTCGCCCAGGCCAGCCGCTTCTGATACGTACGGAAGGCCCGTACGACACCCGAGGCGAGCGCACCCGCGCCCTCGCCCTGACTCTCCTCGAGCTCCTCCACCTCGCCGGTCAGATACGGCCCGGAGGCGTCCACGGACAGCAGCCGGAAGCGGGTGGTGCCGGTGGCCAGGACCTCGTAGCCGGCGTCGGCCGCGGACGACTTCTCGCGGATGGTCGCGGCGTCCGCGACGCACCCCACCGTGTGGAACGCCCGGATCGGCTCGTCCCCGAAGCCCGCCGCGGGCCCCTTCTCGTCCGGCAGCGTGCTGTCCGGCAGGCCGTGCGCGGTGGGCGCGACCTCGCGTCCGTCCCGGATCGCGATCACCGCGAACCGGCGCTCGTCCTCGGGCAGCGCGGCCAGATCGCGCATCATCGCCCGGTACCGCGCCTCGAACACGTTCAGGGGCAGCACGAGCCCCGGGAACAGGACCGAGTTGAGCGGGAAGAGGGGTAGCGAGGTCACGACGTTAGCCTAGCCCCACGTTTTTGGGCTCCTCGCCGTTCCGCTGCGCTTGGCGGCGCCGCCCACGTAGCTGTCTGCGGCGCCGCGGTGGTTTCTCGCCGTTGCGCTTGGCGGCGCCGCCCACGTAGCTGTCTGTCCCGCCGCGGGTGTGGTTCGCCGTTGCGCCTGCGGCGGGCTGGTGGTTGTCGGGTGCGGTGACGGACCTCCGGGGCCTTGTTCGTGGACTGCTTCGCTTTACGTCCACGAACAAGGCCCCTCCGGCCCGTCCCCTCCCGTGAGGGGGGAAGTTGAGGGCGGTGGGGGTGGGCGTGGGGGGTCCCTTAAGGGCGGGGCCGAACAGATCCCGTAAGGGATACGGGCACCCCTTGCGGGCCTCAACCCGACGGGCCGGGGCGGTATTCCCCACACCGCACGACACAAGACACCGCACGACGCGAGACACCGCCGAACGACAACGCCCGCCCCCACTCACCCCTCCCCCCACCAACGGGAGGGGACAGACCGGAGGACGAAGTCTGTAGGGCTGTCACCGCACCCGCACACACCACGCCCGCCGCCAGGCGCAACGGCGAACAACCTCGACGGCGGGAAAGACGGGCACGTGCGGGGCGCCGCATCGCGGCAACGGCGAGCGAGCCCCGCGGCGGGACAGACGGGTACGTGCGGGGCGCCGCAAAGCGGCAACGGCGAGCAACCCCGCGGCGGGACAGACGGGTACGTGGGGACTACTGCCGCCGCAACAGGCGGGACGCGCCCGCGGCGACCGTTGTGGCCAGGACCCAGCCGGCCATGATGAGGATCGCCGCGACCCATTGGGCGATTCCTCCTGGTTTCCAGGCGGCGTCCTGGTTGAGGTCTATGACGGGGAGGAGGAGGTCGAGGGAGTAGAGGTACGGGTTCCAGGGGGGTGCCTCGCCGGGCTTGAGGGGTGGGGGCGGGGTCGCCGAGAAGTAGGCCGTGCCAATGGCCCAGAGGATGGCCATCCAGACCGCGGCGCGGCCGGGGCGGTAGCCGTAGGCGACGGTCCAGTCCTGGAGGAAGCCCCACGCCTTCGCGGCCAGCGGCAGCGTCTCGCGGCGGCGGCGCTGCTTGGCCAGCAGGACCTCGCGGGCGTCGGAGTCCTCACCGCTGGCGCGCAGCGAGGCGGCGAGCATCTCGTAGGGCTCGGGAGCGTATTCGGGGGTCGCCGCGGCGACCCACTGGAGGCGGAGGCCCAGCGGGAAGTGGCCGCGCGGTATCAGCGTCTCGTAGGCGAAGCCGGCCATCCACAGGCCGCCGAGGCCGGGCCAGCTTGCCGACTTGTCGACGAGGTTGACGACCCGGGCGCCGGAGAGGATGACCCGGCCGCGCTGCGGCCGCTCGCCGAGGAACCGCAGCTCCGGGGTCTGGATCCGGCGCAGCGACAGCTCCTGGTCGGACTCCATGACGAACCGCGCGTGTTCAAAGTCGACCGCGTCGCCGAACCGGCCGTCGTCCAGCCGCATCCCGCCCTCGCACTCGAAGCGCTGCATACGGGTGCCGCGCGGCGGGGTGGTGGGGATGCCGTACGGGGGAGTGATGCCGCTGGAGAACGGGGAGTTCGCCAGGCCCGCGGCGGTCAGGTAGAGGGTGCGCTCGACGGTGAGCTGCGGGGCGTTCAGCGCCCGGCGGCCGAACGGGTTGCTCAGGTGGCTGCCGCGCAGGCTCAGCGACACCCCGACCGTGGCGCCGCGCAGCGACAGCTCGCCGTAGGACTCCAGCATCTCGGCCTGCAGGTCCTGGGCGACGGTGAGGCCGTCGGCCATGACGGAGCGGCCCTGGCGGTCCTTGTGGACGACGGTCTGGTTGAGCATGAGGTCGGTGCCGATGTGGGCGTCGGTGAGCCGGATGCCGGACTGCACGACGCAGCGCGGCAGATGCAGATCGCCCTCGGTGTGCAGCCGGGCGGCCTCCAGCCGGGGGATCGCGCAGTTCACCATCCGCAGCGTGCTGAACCGGCTCTCCGGCAGCACCACCTCGGCCTCGAAGCGGCAGTCCCGCAGCTCCACGAATGGCTTGATCGTGCCGCCCGCCACGTCGAGAGTGTCCGTGATGTACGCGCCGGTGAGCTTCAGCGCCGAGACCCGGCCCGGCTGCGCCGGCGGCCCGTCGAGCAGCAGCAGCGCCAGCACGCGGGCCCGCACCCGGCGCTCCGGGCCCCACAGGTGCTGGCCGTGCGGATCGTCGCGGACCGGGTCCCCGATGTGCAGATCGCAGGTGCTGCCGTTGCGGAAGGCCTGCCACATGCTCCATTCCGCCGAGGTCAGCCGCAGGTCGGCGGGCGCGTCGCCGTCCCTGGTCTCCGTCACTGTGTTCCCCCTTGCTGTTCCGTGGTCCGCCGCGGCGCGTGCCTGCTCCGCCGTCTTCGCGTGTCGCAACCTGTTCGGACGCATTCCGTGCGCCGGTCCGCGCGCGTCCCGCGGCCGGTCCCGCAGGTCTCCCCGTACGCCGCTACGTGGCCCTTGCCCGCCCGGTGACCGGTTGAACACGCGTGGTCAGGGCCAACTCCGGTCAACTTCGCGGCGCCGGGTCACCCTGCGTCCGGCCCCCGCGTCGCTGTGTATCACTGAGTGATACGGGCGGCCGGGCGCGGGAGCGGGTCTGAGACACTGGGGACGTGATCTCCCGAATCGATCTGCGCGGTGACGCCCTTCCCGAGGGCGGCGCCCTGCGCGACCTGCTGCCCCGTGCCGAGTTCGACGTGGAGGCCGCCCTTTCGAAGGTGCGGCCGATCTGCGAGGACGTGCATCATCGTGGCGACGCGGCGCTGATCGAGTACGCGGAGAAGTTCGACCACGTCACGCTGGACCAGGTCCGGGTGCCGGCCGCCGCGCTGACCCGTGCCCTGGAGGAGCTCGACCCGGCCGTGCGCGCGAGCCTGGAGGAGTCCATCCGGCGCGCCCGCATCGTCCACCGCGCCCAGCGCCGCGCCCCGCACACCACCCAGGTCGTGCCCGGCGGCACGGTCACCGAGAAGTGGGTGCCGGTCGAGCGGGTCGGGCTGTACGCCCCCGGCGGCCGCTCGGTCTACCCGTCGTCCGTGATCATGAACGCCGTCCCGGCGCAGGAGGCGGGCGTCGCCTCGACGGCGCTGGCGTCCCCGCCGCAGAAGGAGCACGGCGGCCTGCCGCACCCGACGATCCTCGCCGCCTGCGCGCTGCTCGGCATCGACGAGGTGTACGCCGTCGGCGGCGCCCAGGCCGTCGCGATGTTCGCGTACGGCACCGAGACCTGCGCCCCGGCCAACATGGTGACCGGCCCCGGCAACATCTGGGTCGCCGCCGCCAAGCGTTACTTCACCGGCCGCATCGGCATCGACACCGAGGCCGGCCCGACCGAGATCGCCATCCTCGCCGACGACACCGCCGACGCCGCGCACGTCGCCGCCGACCTGATCAGCCAGGCCGAGCACGACCCGCTGGCCGCCGCGGTCCTCGTCACCGACTCCGTCGAGCTCGCCGAGGCCGTCGAGAAGGAGCTGGAGCCGCAGGTCGCCGCGACCCGGCACGTCGACGACCGGATCGTCCCGGCGCTGTCCGGCAAGCAGTCCGCGATCGTCCTGGTGGACGGCGTCGAGGAGGGCCTGCGGGTCGTCGACGCGTACGGCGCGGAGCACCTGGAGATCCAGACCGCGGACGCCGCCGCCGTCGCCCAGCGGGTGAAGAACGCCGGCGCGATCTTCGTCGGCCCCTGGGCGCCGGTCTCGCTCGGCGACTACTGCGCCGGCTCCAACCACGTGCTGCCCACCGGCGGTTGCGCCTGCCACTCCTCGGGCCTGTCCGTGCAGTCGTTCCTGCGCGGCATCCACATCGTCGACTACACCAGGGACGCACTGGCCGAGGTCGCGCACCACGTCGTGACGCTGGCCGAGGCCGAGGACCTGCCCGCACACGGGGCGGCCGTCAAGGCCCGGTTCGGCTGGAAGGTCCCCGAAGGCAAGTGACGCGAGCGAAGCAAGGCACTCCACCCATGACCCGCACCTCCCCAGTGGCCGGCCTGGACGACCTCCCGGTCCGCGACGAACTGCGCGGCAAGTCCCCCTACGGCGCCCCGCAGCTGGACGTCCCGGTACGGCTGAACACCAACGAGAACCCCTACCCGCTGCCCGAGCCGCTGGTCGAGCGGATCGCGGAGCGGGTGCGCGAGGCCGCCCGCGGCCTCAACCGCTACCCGGACCGGGACGCGGTCGAGCTGCGCACCGAGCTGGCCCGGTACCTCACCCGCACCGGCCGGTACGAGGTCGGCGTCGAGAACGTCTGGGCCGCCAACGGCTCCAACGAGGTCATCCAGCAGCTGCTGCAGACCTTCGGCGGTCCGGGCCGCACCGCGATCGGCTTCGAGCCCTCGTACTCGATGCACTCGCTCATCGCGCGCGGCACCGGCACCGGCTGGATCTCCGGTCCGCGCAACGACGACTTCACCATCGACGTGCCGGCGGCCGAACGCGCCATCGCCGAGCACCGTCCCGACGTCGTCTTCATCACCACCCCCAACAACCCCACCGGCAACGCCGTCCCGGCCGAGGCGGTGCTCGCCCTGTACGAGGCGGCCCAGGCGGCCAGGGCGGGGACCGCCGGGGCGATGGTCGTGGTCGACGAGGCGTACATCGAGTTCAGCCACGGCGACTCGCTGCTGCCGCTGCTCGCCGGGCGGCCGAACCTCGTCATCTCCCGCACCATGTCGAAGGCCTTCGGCGCGGCCGGGCTGCGCCTGGGCTACCTCGCCGCGGACCCGGCGGTGGTGGACGCGGTCCAGCTGGTACGGCTGCCGTACCACCTCTCGGCGGTCACCCAGGCCACCGCGCTGGCCGCGCTGGAGCACACCGACACCCTGCTGAAGTACGTCGAGCAGCTCAAGCAGGAGCGCGACCGGCTGGTCGCCGAACTGCGCGCGATCGGCTACGACGTCGTCGAATCCGACGCCAACTTCGTCCAGTTCGGGCGGTTCGCCGACGCCCCCGCGGTCTGGCAGCAGATCCTCGACCGCGGCGTGCTGGTCCGCGACAACGGCGTACCGGGCTGGCTGCGGGTCTCCGCGGGCACCCCGGCGGAGAACGACGCGTTCCTCGACGCGGCCCGTGAACTAGTGACGTTCGTGGGGGACACCACCCCCACGCCCCCGAAGGAGCAGAGCGCATGAACCGCGTCGGACGCGTGGAGCGCACCACGAAGGAAACCTCCGTGCTCGTCGAGATCGACCTCGACGGCCGGGGCGAGGTCGACGTGTCGACGGGTGTCGGCTTCTACGACCACATGCTCGACCAGCTCGGCCGGCACGGCCTGTTCGACCTCAAGGTCAAGACCGACGGCGACCTGCACATCGACACCCACCACACCATCGAGGACACCGCCCTCGCGCTCGGTGCCGCCTTCAAGCAGGCCCTCGGCGACAAGTCCGGGATCTACCGCTTCGGCAACTGCACCGTCCCGCTGGACGAGTCGCTCGCCCAGGTGACCGTCGACCTCTCCGGCCGCCCCTACCTGGTGCACACCGAGCCCGAGAACATGGCGCCGATGATCGGCAGCTACGACACGACGATGACCCGGCACATCTTCGAGTCCTTCGTCGCCCAGGCGCAGATCGCCCTGCACATCCACGTCCCGTACGGGCGCAACGCCCACCACATCGTGGAGTGCCAGTTCAAGGCCCTGGCGCGAGCCCTGCGCTACGCCAGCGAGCGCGACCCGCGCGCGGCCGGGATCATCCCGTCGACCAAGGGAGCCCTGTAGTCCCGTGAACGGCCTGTCGACCGTCTTCATCCTGCTCGGGCTCTTCCTCCTCGGCGGTGTCTACTCCTTCTGGAAGCAGGAGCTGCCCAAGAGCCTGATCGTGCTGCTCTCCGTCGGCTCGGCGATGTGCCTGGCCGCCGGTGTGCTGCGGCTGGAGGTGTGGAATTGACCGCCCCGTCCTCCCGTAAGAAGGTCGTCGTCCTCGACTACGGCTTCGGCAACGTCCGCTCCGCGGAGCGCGCCCTGGCCCATGTCGGCGCGGACGTGGAGATCACCCGGGACTTCGACCGGGCGATGAACGCCGAGGGGCTGCTGGTCCCGGGCGTGGGCGCGTTCGCCGCCTGCATGCGCGGGCTGAAGGAGGTCCGCGGCGACTGGATCGTCGGGCGCCGGCTGGCCGGCGGCCGCCCGGTCATGGGCATCTGCGTCGGCATGCAGATCCTCTTCGGCCGCGGCATCGAGCACGGTGTGGAGACCGAGGGCCTGGACGAGTGGCCGGGCACGGTCGGCCCGCTCAAGGCCGACATCGTTCCGCACATGGGCTGGAACACCGTCGACGCCCCCGAGGGCTCGCGGCTGTTCGCCGGGCTGCCCGCCGACGCCCGCTACTACTTCGTGCACTCCTACGCGGTGCACGACTGGGAGCTGGAGATCGGCAACCCGCACCTCGCCGCCCCCAAGGTCACCTGGGCCACGCACGGCGAGCCGTTCGTGGCCGCGGTCGAGAACGGCCCGCTGTGGGCCACCCAGTTCCACCCCGAGAAGTCCGGCGACGCCGGTGCCCAGCTCCTGACCAACTGGATCGAAACGCTGTGAACGCTGTGAACACGCTTGAACTGCTGCCCGCCGTCGACGTCCGCGACGGCCAGGCCGTCCGCCTGGTCCACGGCGAGTCCGGCTCCGAGACCTCCTACGGCGACCCGCTGGAGGCGGCCCTCACCTGGCAGCGGGCCGGCGCCGAGTGGCTGCACCTCGTCGACCTCGACGCGGCCTTCGGCACCGGTGACAACCGCGCGCAGATCGCCGAGGTGGCCCGCTCGATGGACATCAAGGTCGAGCTGTCCGGCGGCATCCGCGACGACGCCTCGCTCGCCGCGGCGCTGGCCACCGGCTGCACCCGGGTCAACATCGGCACCGCGGCGCTGGAGAACCCCGAGTGGGTCGCCAAGATCATCGCCGAGTACGGCGACCGGATCGCGGTCGGCCTGGACGTCCGGGGCACGACGCTGCGCGGCCGCGGCTGGACCCGCGACGGCGGCGACCTCTACGAGACGCTGGCCCGCCTGGACTCCGAGGGCTGCGCCCGGTACGTCGTCACCGACATCAACAAGGACGGCACCCTCCAGGGCCCCAACCTGGAGCTGCTGCGGAACGTCTGCGCCGCCACCGACCGCCCCGTCGTCGCCTCCGGCGGCGTCTCCTCCCTCGACGACCTGCGGGCGATCGCGGGCCTGGTCCCGGAAGGTGTGGAGGGCGCGATCGTCGGCAAGGCGCTCTATGCCAAGGCGTTCACCCTGGAGGAAGCACTGGAGGCGGTGTCCCGATGAGCGAGGCCGTGCGGCGCGTACAGTCCGACAGCCCCTGGGAGGGGAGTTTCGGCCATGCAAGCGCCGTCGCGGCCGGGGACCGGGTCCTCGTCGCCGGCACCCTGCCGTTCACCGGCACGGTGCTGCACGGTGAGGGGGACCCGTACGAACAGGCGCGCGCGGCCTTCCGGCAGGGCCTCGACGCGCTGAAGGAATTCGGCCTGGGCGCCGAATCCGTCATCCGCACCCGTATGTACCTCACCCACGTACGCGACGTGGACGCCGTCGGCCGGGCCCACAAGGAGCTCTTCGACGCCGTGCGGCCCGCCGCGACCATGGTCGTGGTCTCCGGCTTCGTCGATCCGCGGGTGCTGGTGCAGATCGAACTCGAAGCATTCCGCGACAGCGCAACCCCGGGGAGCGCGCCCCGGGCCCCCGAAGGAGAACCGCGATGACCCTGGCGGTCCGAGTCATCCCTTGCCTGGACGTCGACAACGGCCGGGTCGTCAAGGGCGTCAACTTCCAGAACCTCCGCGACGCGGGAGACCCCGTCGAGATGGCCAAGATCTACGGCGAGGAGGGCGCCGACGAGCTGACCTTCCTCGACATCACCGCCTCCTCCGGCAACCGCGAGACCACCTACGACGTGGTCCGCCGCACCGCCGAACAGGTCTTCATCCCGCTCACGGTCGGCGGCGGCGTCCGCACCCCGGAGGACGTGGACAAACTCCTGCGCGCCGGCGCCGACAAGGTCGGCGTCAACACCGCGGCCATCGCCCGCCCCGACGTGATCCGCGAGATCGCCGAACGCTTCGGCCGCCAGGTCCTGGTGCTGTCGGTCGACGCCCGCCGCACCGACGCCGGCACCCCGTCCGGCTTCGAGGTCACCACCCACGGCGGCCGCCGCGGCACCGGCATCGACGCCGTCGAATGGGCCCACCGCGCCGCCGAACTCGGCGCCGGCGAGATCCTGTTGAACTCCATGGACGCCGACGGCACCAAGGACGGCTACGACGTCGAGATGATCGAGGCGGTCCGCAAGCACGTCACCGTCCCGGTCATCGCCTCCGGCGGCGCCGGCAAGCTCTCCCACTTCCCCCCGGCCGTCGCCGCCGGCGCCGACGCGGTCCTCGCCGCCTCGGTCTTCCACTTCGGCGACCTCCGCATCAGCGAGGTCAAGCAGACCCTGCGCGAGGCGGGGCACCCGGTGCGCTGAGGGGCACACGGTGGCCGGCGGGCCCTGGTTTCACTCTTGGTAGTGAAGTTGGTAGTGATCATGGTGGCGGGCTGTCTAGTCTGACGACATGCCTGGAATCACGATCGAATTCACCGAGGAAGAGCTCGCCGAGCTGCGTGCCGAGGCCAAGGAGCAGGGCAAGGCCATCAAGCGGCTGGCGCACGACATACTGACCGAAGACGTGGTGCGGCGGCGGCAGAAGCAGCGCTTCGTCGAGGGCGCGACGCAGAAGGCGCTGGCGTACAAGGCCGAGTTCGATCAGGTCTTCCCGGAGGGCATGAGGTGATCCTGTCCGTCGACGCGGGCTGGATCCTCAACGTCCAGATCGAGGTCTCGCCTGCCAACACGCCCATCCGCGACTGGGGCGCCCTGCACTGCATGGCGGAGCGCCATCGCTACCAGCGGTTAGCCGGCGAGGTCTACTACGAAGAGGCGGCCGCGCGGGCCGCCACCTTCCTGCACACCGCGCTGCTCCTGCAGCCGTTCTCTGATTACAACGCCACCATCGGGGCGGCCTGTGCGGATACGTACATGGCGGACTCCGGTGAGCCGATCACCCCGCCACCCGGCGCCGTGGTCCAGCTGGTACGGGACATCCGCGAGCGAGAGGCGGGCTTGCTGGAAGCCGCGCTGCGCATTCGCGACTGGCGGACCAAGTAACCCACCCGCACAGCCCGCCGGGGCGCGCCCCGCGCCCCGGCTCCCTCTCGGCCGGGGGCCGTCAGCGCCCCTTGCGTGCCGCGCGGACGAACTCGCGGTTCATCCTCGTGATGCTGAACAGCGGGATGCCCTTGGGGCAGGCGGTGGCGCATTCGCCGGTGAGGGTGCAGCCGCCGAAGCCCTCCTCGTCCATCCGGGCCACCATGTCCAGGACCCGGGACTCGCGTTCCGGGGCGCCCTGCGGCAGGACGCCCAGGTGGTTGACCTTGGCCGAGGTGAAGAGCATCGCGGCGCCGTTGGGGCAGGCGGCCACGCAGGCGCCGCAGCCGATGCACTCGGCGTGCTCGAAGGCGAAGTCCGCGTCCGGCTTGGGGACGGGGGTGGCATGGGCCTCCGGCGCCGCTCCCGTGGGGACGGTGATGTAGCCGCCGGCCTGGATGATCCGGTCGAAGGCCGAGCGGTCGACGACGAGGTCCTTGACGACCGGGAAGGCGGCGGCCCGCCACGGCTCGATGTCGATGGTGTCGCCGTCCTGGAAGGACCGCATGTGCAGCTGGCAGGTGGTGGTGTGCTCCGGGCCGTGCGCGTCGCCGTTGATGACGAGCGAGCAGGCGCCGCAGATGCCCTCGCGGCAGTCGTGGTCGAAGGCGACGGGTTCGTCGCCGGACAGGATGAGCTGTTCGTTGAGGACGTCCAGCATCTCCAGGAAGGACATGTCGGGCGAGATGCCGTCCACCTCGTACGTGGACATGGCGCCTTCGGTGTCGGCGTTCTTCTGGCGCCAGACGCGCAGGGTGAGCCTCATGCGTAGCTCCGCTGGGTGGGGTGGACGTACTCGAAGACCAGGTCTTCCTTGTGCAGGGTCGGGGCCTCGCCCGTTCCCGTGAACTCCCAGGCGGCGGCGTAGGAGAACGCGTCGTCCCTGCGGGCCGCCTCGCCGTCCGGGGTCTGGGACTCCTCCCGGAAGTGTCCGCCGCAGGACTCGGCCCGGTGCAGCGCGTCGAGACACATCAGCTCGGCGAGCTCCAGGTAGTCGACGATCCGGTTGGCCTTCTCCAGGGACTGGTTGAACTCTGCGCCGGTGCCGGGCACCTTGATGCGGCGCCAGAACTCCTCGCGGATCTGCGGGATCCGCTCCAGCGCCTTGCGGAGCCCCGCATCCGTACGGGCCATACCGCAGAACTCCCACATCAGCTCGCCGAGTTCACGGTGGAAGGAGTCCGGCGTCCGGTCGCCGTCGACGGCCAGGAGGAGGTGGAGCCGGTCCTCGGTCTCGGCGAGGACTTCTTGGACGACCGGGTGCTCGGCGCCCACCTCGTCCTCGTGCGGATGGCGCGCCAGGTAGTCGTTGATCGTCGACGGCAGCACGAAATAGCCGTCGGCCAGGCCCTGCATCAGCGCGGACGCGCCGAGCCGGTTGGCGCCGTGGTCGGAGAAGTTGGCCTCACCGATCGCGAACAGGCCGGGAACGGTGGTCTGCAGGTCGTAGTCGACCCACAGCCCGCCCATCGTGTAGTGCACGGCGGGGTAGATCCGCATCGGCACCTCGTACGGATCCTCGTCGGTGATCCGCTGGTACATGTCGAAGAGGTTGCCGTACTTGGCCTCGACGGCCGCCCTGCCCATGCGCCGGATCGCGTCCGCGAAGTCCAGGTAGACGCCCTGCCCGCCCGGGCCGACGCCGCGGCCCTCGTCGCAGACGTTCTTCGCGGCGCGCGAGGCGATGTCGCGGGGGACCAGGTTGCCGAAGGACGGGTAGATGCGCTCCAGGTAGTAGTCGCGCTCGTCCTCGGGGATCCGGTGCGGCGGCCGGTCGTCGCCCTTCGCCTTCGGCACCCAGATCCGGCCGTCGTTGCGCAGCGACTCGCTCATCAGCGTCAGCTTGGACTGGTGGTCGCCGGTGCGCGGGATGCAGGTCGGGTGGATCTGGGTGAAGCAGGGGTTGGCGAAGTACGCGCCGCGCCGGTGCGCCCGCCAGATCGCGGTCGCGTTGGAGTTCATGGCGTTCGTCGACAGGTAGAAGACGTTGCCGTAGCCGCCGCTGGCCAGGACGACGGCATCGGCGAAGTAGGTGTCGATCGTGCCGGTGACCAGGTCCCGGGCCACGATGCCGCGGGCCCGGCCGTCCACCACGATCAGGTCCAGCATCTCGGTCCGCGGGTGCATCGTCACGTTCCCCGCCGCGATCTGCCGGGACAGCGCCTGATAGGCGCCGAGCAGCAGCTGCTGGCCCGTCTGGCCACGGGCGTAGAAGGTGCGGGAGACCTGGACGCCGCCGAAGGAGCGGGTGTCGAGCAGACCGCCGTACTCGCGGGCGAACGGCACGCCCTGGGCCACGCACTGGTCGATGATCTCGACCGATATCTGGGCGAGGCGGTGCACATTGGACTCACGGGCCCGGAAGTCGCCGCCCTTGACGGTGTCGTAGAAGAGCCGGTGGACCGAGTCGCCGTCGTTGCGGTAGTTCTTCGCCGCGTTGATCCCGCCCTGCGCGGCGATCGAGTGCGCCCGGCGCGGCGAGTCCTGGTAGCAGAACTGCTCGACGTGGTAGCCCTGTTCGGCGAGGGTGGCACCGGCCGCACCGCCGGCGAGCCCGGTGCCGACGACGATGACGGTGTGCTTGCGGCGGTTGGCCGGGTTCACCAGCTTCGCCTCGAAGCGGCGGGTGTCCCAGCGCTCGGCGACCGGCCCGGCCGGCGCCTTGGTGTCGGCGACCGGCTCCCCGGTCGCGTAGTCGGCGTAAGGAGACATGGTCAGCTCACCACTCCGGTCATGACGGCGACGGGTACGGAGACGAAGCCCACCGTCAGCACCAGCGCGAGGACGTGGGCGGTGGTCTTCAGGAGGCGGTCACGGGTGCGGCTGCCGACGCCGAGGCTCTGCGCCGCGCTCCAGAAGCCGTGCCGCACGTGCAGGCCGAGCGCCAGCATCGCGACGAGGTAGATGACGTTGCCGTACCAGGTGGAGAAGGTGTCGATGATGTTCTGGTACGGGTGCAGGTGCTGGTACCCGTCGGGGTGCACCGTGCCGGTCGTCAGGTCGAGGAGGTGCCAGACGATGAACAGGCCGAGGATGATGCCGCCCCAGCGCATGGTGCGGGTGGCGTAGCTGGCCCGCGGCTTCTTGTGCACGTACTTGCTGGGGCGCGCCTTGATGTCGCGGCGGCTGAGCTGATACGCGGACGTGGCGTGGGCGACGACGGCGACGACGAGCACGACCCGCACGATCCACAGGCCCCACTCGTGGTGGAGGACCGGCTCACCCATGGTGCGCAGCCAGCGGGCGTAGTGATTGATCTCCTCAGGGCCGAAGAAGATCTTCAGGTTCCCGATCATGTGGACGACCAGGTAGAGCAGCATGATCAGCCCGCTCACGGCCATCACGGTCTTCTTGCCGACGGAGCTGTCCCAGAGCGTGCGGGTCATGGACGGTCGTCGGTCCGTCCGCGTTGCCAGTGCCATGGGTCCCGACCGTAAGGAGCACGCCGCCATCAGTCCAAGACATGCTCCGGCTCATCTCCATAGGCTGAGGCTATCGATGCCTTACCTTTCCCGTATGCAGCTGCAGCAGCTCCGCTACTTCACCGCGGTCGCCGACACCCGCCACTTCACCCGCGCCGCCGAACGCGAGCACGTCGCCCAGCCCTCCCTGTCCCAGCAGATCCGGTCCCTGGAACGGGAACTGGGCGCCGAGCTCTTCCACCGCGCCCGCGGCCACATCACCCTCACCGACGCCGGCGAGACCCTGCTGCCGCTGGCCCGCCGGATCCTCGCCGACGCCGAGACCGCCCGCCGCGAGGTCCAGGAGGTCGCCCAGCTGCGTCGCGGCCGGCTGCGGCTCGGCGCCCCGCCCAGCCTCTGCGCCAGCCTCGTTCCCGACGTCCTGAGCACCTTCCACGCGACCTACCCCGGCGTCGACCTGATCGTCACCGAGGACGGCTCCCAGGACCTGGTGCGTGCCCTGGCCGACGGCGCGCTCGACCTGGCCCTGATCATCACCCCGCTGCCCGTCCAGGCCCCCGCGCTGGTCACCTCCGAGCTGCTGCGCGAGGAACTGGTCGTGGTCTCCGCCCCGGACCGGCCCGCCCCGGTGACCGGCCGGCGCACCCGGATCCGCGTCGAGGACCTCCGCGGCCGCCCGCTGGCCATGTTCCGCCGCGGCTACGACCTGCGGGAATTCACCACCGCGGCGTGCCGCGCGGCCGGCTTCGAGCCGACCTTCACCGTCGAGGGCGGCGAGATGGACGCGGTCCTCGGCTTCGTCCGCGCCGGCCTGGGCATCGCCGTCGTGCCCAGCATGGTCGCCGAACGCTCCGGCCTGCGCATCACGTCGTTCGCCACCCCCGGCATGCACCGCGTCGTCTCCGTCGCCCACCGCGGCGACGTCTCCCCGTCCCGCGCCGCCCGCGAACTGGCACGCATCCTGAAGGAACACCTGGGCCTGCGGCCGTCGTAGGGCCCCGGCGGGCGTTCCGGCCCGTCGCCCACCGCCGCGCGGCGCCGTGGCAGGTGATCGCGACCGGCCGTAGGGTGGCCGGTATGTCGACCCATGCGAAGCGTGAACGGCTCCTCCTCGCCGACCTGTTGGAGAGCGCCGGGCCGGAGGCGCCGACGCTCTGTGAGAACTGGACCACCCGGGATCTGGCCGCGCACGTGGTCGTCCGCGAGCGGCGCGCCGACGCGGCCGGCGGGCTGCTGGTCAAACCGCTCGCGGCCCGGCTGCAGCGGGTGCAGGCGGAGTTCGCGGCCAAGCCGTACGGCGAGCTGATCCACCTGATCAGGACCGGCCCGCCCAGGCTGTCGCCGTTCGCGCTCAAGCCGGTCGACGAGGCGTCCAACACCGTCGAGTTCTACGTCCACGCCGAGGACGTCCGGCGCGCCCAACCGGAATGGACCCCGCGCGAGGTGGACCCCGTCTTCGCGGACGCGCTGTGGACCCGGGTCGAGCGGATGGCCCGCGTCCTGGGCCGCCGCTCACCCGTCGGGCTGGTGCTGCGCCGCCCGGACGGGCGCACGGCGGTCGCCCATCGCGGCACACCGGTCGTCACCGTCGTCGGCGAGCCGGGCGAGCTGACGCTGTTCGCCTTCGGCCGGCAGCAGGTCGCCAACGTCCAGCTGGACGGCGACAAGGACGCGGTCGACCGGCTGCTGGCGACGAAGCTCGGCATCTGAGGGACCTCCGCGCCGCCGGGCCCGGGCCGGGCCCTGCCGATGCGGGGGCACGCCCCGGTCCGCGCCCTCACCGGTGCAGCAGCACCAGCACGACCACCACCGCCACCACCACCGCCGCCGCGAACACCGCCCCCAGCACCCGCGCCGCCACCCGCGCGGCCCGGTCGGGCTCCGGCGGGGGCGGTGGTACGGGCGGCGGCGGTTGCGGGGGCATATCTGCAGGATGACAGGGCCCGCACGGCACAATGGAGCCATGAGCAGCAGCCGCACGCCCCTCGCCGACTCCGCACTGGACCCCGCGATCGCCGCCCGCCTCAAGCGCGGCGCCGACGGCCTGGTGCCCGCCATCGCCCAGCAGTACGACACCGGTGAGGTGCTGATGATGGGCTGGATGGACGACGAGGCGCTGCACCGCACACTGACCACCGGCCGCTGCACGTACTGGTCCCGCAGCCGCCAGGAGTACTGGGTCAAGGGCGACACCTCCGGCCACGTCCAGTACGTCAAGTCGGTCGCCCTGGACTGCGACGCGGACACCCTCCTGGTCAAGGTCGACCAGGTCGGTGCCGCCTGCCACACCGGCGCGCGCACCTGCTTCGAGGCCGACGTGCTGACGACCGGGCCCGACCAGGACCAGTAGGCTCCGCTGCCATGACCACGGGAACCACCGGCACCGCCCATCCGGACCTCGACACCTTCCGTACGCTCGCCAAGGACCGGCGGGTCATCCCCGTCACCCGCCGCCTGCTCGCGGACGGCGACACACCGGTCGGGCTGTACCGAAAACTCGCCGCCGAGCGCCCCGGCACCTTCCTGCTGGAATCCGCCGAGAACGGCCGCACGTGGTCGCGCTACTCCTTCATCGGCGTCCGCAGCGCCGCCACCCTCACCGCCCGCGACGGCCGGGCGCACTGGCTCGGCACCCCGCCGGTCGGCGTGCCCACCGACGGCGACCCGCTGGCCGCGCTGCGCGCCACCGTCGAGACGCTGCACACCCCCCGCGACCTCATCGAGGGCGCGGGCCTGCCGCCCTTCACCGGCGGCATGGTCGGCTACCTCGGCTACGACATCGTGCGCCGCCTGGAGAAGATCGGCGACAGCACCGCCGACGACCTCCGGCTGCCCGAGCTGACCATGCTGCTCACCTCCGACCTCGCCGTCCTCGACCACTGGAACGGCACGGTCCTGCTGATCGCCAACGCGATCAACCACAACGACCTCGACACCGGCATCGACGAGGCGTACGCCGACGCGGTGGCCCGCCTGGACACCATGGCCGACGACCTCGCCCGGCCCGCGCCGGCCAGCGCCGCCGCGCTGCCGCCGTCCGAGGTCCCCGCGTACACCGCCGAGTGGGGCGGCCCTGCCTACCAGGAGGCCGTCGAGGACATCAAGGAACGCATCCGGGCCGGCGAGGCATTCCAGGTGGTGCCCTCCCAGCGCTTCGAAACCCCCTGTACGGCAAGCGCGTTGGACGTCTACCGGGTACTGCGGGCCACCAACCCCAGCCCGTACATGTACCTCTTCCGCTTCGAGGCGGCCGAGGGCCCCGACGGTGTGGCCTTCGACGTGGTGGGCTCCAGCCCCGAGGCGCTGGTCAAGGTCGAGGGCGGCCGGGCCATGGTCCACCCCATCGCCGGCACCCGCCCGCGCGGCGCCTCCGTCCAGGAGGACCAGGCCCTCGCCGACGAGCTGATGGCCGACCCCAAGGAGCGCGCCGAGCACCTGATGCTGGTCGACCTCGGCCGCAACGACCTCGGCCGGGTCTGCGCACCGGGCAGCGTCGAGGTCGTCGACTTCATGTCCGTCGAGCGCTACAGCCATGTGATGCACATCGTCTCGACGGTCACCGGCCAGGTCGCCGAGGGCCGCACCGCCTTCGACGTGCTCACCGCCTGCTTCCCGGCCGGCACCCTCTCCGGCGCGCCCAAGCCGCGCGCCATGCAGATCATCGAGGAGCTGGAGCCGACCAAGCGCGGCCTGTACGGCGGCTGTGTGGGCTACCTCGACTTCGCCGGCGA
Organism: Streptomyces sp. NPDC059649; assembly: GCF_042734445.1. Lineage (NCBI taxonomy): Bacteria > Bacillati > Actinomycetota > Actinomycetes > Kitasatosporales > Streptomycetaceae > Streptomyces > Streptomyces sp. NPDC059649. The sequence continues at coordinate 7,699 of NZ_JBHWDV010000046.1, read as the reverse complement.
CTCCGACACCGCCATCGCGATCCGCACCGCCCTGCTGCGGGACGGCACCGCCTACGTCCAGGCCGGCGCCGGCGTGGTCGCCGACTCCGACCCGGTGGCCGAGGACACCGAGTGCCGCAACAAGGCGGCGGCGGTGCTCCGCGCCGTGCACACCGCCAACCACCTGGGCCGGTAGCCCACCGCCCGCCCGGCACCACCCCCGCGCACCGGCCCCCGCCGGCCGGTGCGCGATAGTGGTACGCGTGAGTGCCGCACCGCAGACCCCCGCCGACACCGACCCCTCGGACGCCACCGAATCCCCGGACGTCACCGGGTCCCCGGACCCCGCGCCTTCGGACGGGACCGCGTCCCCGGCCGCCACCCCGTCCGGTCCGGCCCGGACCGGCGGCGCCCGGCGCAGCCTCGCGCTCGCGCTGCTGACCGGCGCGGCCGGCGCCGGCCTGGCCCTGCTGGCCTCCGGCCGCACCTGGGCCCGCGGCTCCGCGGTGCTGGCCCAGGGCGAACTGCCCCGCACCGTCACCGGCGCCGACGTCACCGGCGTCCCCGGCGCCCTGGCCGTGGTCGGCCTGGCCGCGCTGGTCGCCGTCTTCGCGGTCCGCCGGGCCGGCCGGATCGCGGTCGCCACGCTGCTCGCGCTCAGCGGCACCGGCATCGTCGTCGCCGCCGTGCTCGGCAACGCCGACACCTCCGCACTGCGCGAGAAGGCGGCCACCGCCGTCGGCCTGACCGGCGCCGATGTGCATCACGTCACGCACACCGGCTGGCCGTGGGTGGCCGCGGCCGGCGGTCTGCTGCTGCTCGTCGCCGGCGTCCTGGCCCTGGTGTACGGGCGCCGCTGGCCCGCGATGTCGGGCCGGTACGAGCGCACACCCGGCGGCGCCCGCGGCGCGCGCCGTGCCCCGGCGGCCCCGGATCTGGACCGCCCGGAGGAAATCTGGAAGTCCCTGGACCGCGGTGAGGACCCCACCCGGTAAAAGGGCTCCGCCGGGCATCGGTGACAATGGACGCCGAGGATCACCGCGCCCGGACCCCGGCGCGATAGAGCATCGAGGAGCACTCATGTCGAGCAGCGGCCACGGACACACCCCCGCAGCCTGGACCGGCGTCATCATCTCGTTCATCGGCTTCTGTGTCGCCGGAGCCTTCATCGTGCTGGGGAGCGTGCCCGGCTTCTGGGCCGGCATGGTGCTCATCGGCGCCGGCGCCGTGGCCGGCGGTCTGATGCGCGCGGCCGGCCTGGGCCAGGAGCCCAAGCGCGCGGCGAAGGCCCGTACCCCCCAGGCCCAGCCGCAGGAGGGCTGAGCCCGGCCCGCACCGGGTGATCCTCCGGACCGCCCCGCCCCCGAAGGCGCCGCTTCCCGGCCCGTACGCACCCCACCGGTGCCGTACCCGCCGTCCGTGCCCATCCCGTACGGCGGCCGAGAAGCTGCGCCTTCGCGGGTATCCGCGCACAATCGGCACGTGAGCGATCGCGCGGCCGGCGCCCGGCCCCCAGCCCCGCCGGCGGCCGGACTGCCCCGCCGGCTCCGGGCCCCGCTGGGCACCCTGACCGCCGCCCTCGCCGCGTTCGGCTACGTGGGCGCCGTCGACCCGAACGAGCCCGGCCACTACCCCGTGTGCCCGCTGCGGCACCTCACGGGCGTCCTCTGCCCGGCCTGCGGCGGGCTCCGCAGCGCCCACGCGCTCGCCCACGCGGACCTGACCGCGGCCCTGGCCGCCAACGCCCTCCTGGTGGCCGCCTGCGCCGCCGGTGCGGCCTTCTGGGCGGTCTGGGCCGGCCGGGCGGCCCGCGGGCTCCGCACGGCCGGACCACGGCCGCGGGCCGCGCACTGGTGGGCGCTGGGCGGACTGCTGCTGGTCTTCACGGTCGTCCGCAACCTCCCCTTCGGCAGCGGCCTGGCGCCATGAGCAGCCGGTGCGCGGGTGTCCAGCCTGTGGGACCACGGTCAACCGGATGCGGGACCTGCATCCCGCGGCGGATACCATCGGAGTGCCGGATGGGGCAGTGCGTCCCACGGGCCACTGTCCACCTCCCCCGCTCAAGAAGGAGGCCGCTCGCGTGAGTGTGCTCGACGAGATCATCGACGGGGTCCGTGCCGACCTGGCCGAGCGGCAGGCGCACACCTCCCTCGACGAGCTCAAGGAGCGGGCCCGTAAGGCACGCCCCGCGATGGACGGTGTCGCGGCACTCAAGGGCGAAAGCGTCACGGTCATCTGCGAGGTCAAGCGCTCCAGCCCCTCCAAGGGCGCGCTGGCCGCGATCGCCGACCCGGCCGGCCTGGCCGCGGACTACGAAGCCGGCGGCGCCGCGGTGATCTCCGTACTGACCGAACAGCGCAAGTTCGGCGGTTCGCTGGCCGACCTGGAGGCCGTCCGGGCCCGGGTCGACATCCCCGTGCTGCGCAAGGACTTCATCGTCACCGCCTACCAGCTGTGGGAGGCCCGCGCCTACGGTGCCGACCTCGCCCTGCTGATCGTCTCCGCGCTGGAGCAGGAGGCGCTGGTCTCGCTGATCGAGCGGGCCGAGTCGATCGGGCTGACGCCGCTGGTCGAGGTGCACGACGAGGAAGAGGTCGCCCGCGCGGTGGACGCCGGCGCCCGGATCATCGGCGTCAACGCCCGCAACCTCAAGACGCTGGAGGTCGACCGCGGCAACTTCGCCCGGGTCGCCCCCGAGATCCCGGACCACATCGTCAAGATCGCCGAATCCGGCGTCCGCGGACCGCACGACCTGATCGCCTACGCCAACGACGGCGCGGACGCGGTCCTGGTCGGCGAGTCGCTGGTCACCGGCAAGGACCCCAAGACCGCGGTGGCCGACCTGGTGGCCGCCGGTTCCCACCCGGCGATCCGCCACGGACGGGCCTGACGCCCCCCGGACCTTCGGATGACCGCCACCTCCTCCCGCACCCGCCGCCCCGGCACGGACCCCCGCTCCGGGCCGGCGGTGCTGCTCGCCTGCGCGCTGCCCCCGTGGCACCGCGGCTGCCGCGCGCCCGCCCGCCGGGTCCGCGGACGGCGGGTGCGCTACCACATCGGCTCGGAGCCGGGACAGATCAACGGGCGCCGATGGCGCAGCGCTGCCGCACGCTGACCGGGGACGGACACCCGTCCCCGGTACCGGCCTGCGCGGCAGCCCTCTTCCGTAGCGTGATGTCCGAAATCCCACAGTGCGGGGCGTGAGCCCCGATCGAGGAGCGCGTTTCATGTCCTCCGACTTCTTCCTTCCCGACCCCGACGGGCAGGTGCCCAGCCCCGAAGGCTATTTCGGCGCCTTCGGCGGCAAGTTCATCCCCGAGGCGCTGGTAGCCGCGGTCGACGAGGTCGCGGCCGAGTACGAGAAGGCCAAGGCCGACCCGGCGTTCGCCGCCGAGCTCGACGACCTGATGGTCAACTACACCGGGCGCCCCAGCGCGCTCACCGAGGTGCCGCGGTTCGCCGAACACGCCGGCGGGGCCCGGGTGTTCCTCAAGCGCGAGGACCTCAACCACACCGGCTCGCACAAGATCAACAACGTGCTGGGCCAGGCGCTGCTCACCAAGCGCATGGGCAAGACCCGGGTCATCGCCGAGACCGGCGCCGGCCAGCACGGCGTCGCCACCGCCACCGCCTGCGCCCTCTTCGGCCTCGACTGCACCATCTACATGGGCGAGGTCGACACCCAGCGGCAGGCCCTCAACGTCGCCCGGATGCGGATGCTCGGCGCCGAGGTCATCGCCGTGAAGTCCGGCAGCCGCACCCTCAAGGACGCCATCAACGAGGCGTTCCGCGACTGGGTCGCCAACGTCGACCGCACCCACTACCTCTTCGGCACGGTCGCCGGCCCGCACCCCTTCCCGGCCCTGGTGCGCGACTTCCACCGCGTCATCGGCGTCGAGGCCCGCCGGCAGATCCTGGAGCGCGCCGGCCGCCTGCCGGACGCCGCGCTGGCCTGCGTCGGCGGTGGCTCCAACGCCATCGGCCTGTTCCACGCCTTCCTGCCCGACAGCGATGTCCGGCTGATCGGCTGCGAGCCGGGCGGCCACGGCGTCGAGACCGGCGAGCACGCCGCCACCCTCACCGAGGGCACCCCCGGCATCCTGCACGGCTCGCGCAGCTACGTCCTCCAGGACGAGGACGGCCAGATCACCGAGCCGTACTCGATCTCGGCCGGCCTGGACTACCCCGGCATCGGCCCCGAGCACGCCTACCTCAAGGACGTCGGCCGCGCCGAGTACCGCGCCGTCACCGACGACGCCGCGATGCAGGCACTGCGGCTGCTCTCGCGCACCGAGGGCATCATCCCGGCCATCGAGAGCGCCCACGCGCTGGCCGGCGCCCTGGAGGTCGGCCGCGAACTGGGCCCGGACGGCCTGCTGCTGGTCAACCTCTCCGGCCGCGGCGACAAGGACATGGACACCGCTGCGCGGTACTTCGGGCTGTACGACGACAAGGGCGCAGCCGACGTCAACGGCGCGGTCCAGCCGACCGGCGAGGGGGAGAAGTGATGGCGGGCAACATCGAACTGCTCAATTCCGTACTGGCCCAGGCCAGGGCGGAGAACCGCGCCGCGCTCGTCGGCTACCTCCCGGCCGGCTTCCCGACCGTCGACGGCGGCATCCGCGCGATGACCGAGATGCTGGACGGCGGCTGCGACATCGTCGAGGTCGGCCTGCCGCACAGCGACCCGGTCCTGGACGGCCCGGTCATCCAGACCGCCGACGACATCGCGCTGCGCGGCGGCGTGAAGATCGTCGACGTGATCCGCACGGTCCGCGAGGTGCACGCCGCCACCGGCGCACCGGTGCTGTGCATGACGTACTGGAACCCCGTCGACGCCTACGGTGTCGAGCGGTTCGCGGCCGACCTGGCCGAGGCCGGCGGCGCGGGCTGCATCCTGCCGGACCTCCCCGTCGAGGAGTCCGAGGTGTGGCGCAAGGCCGCCGAGCAGCACGGGCTGGCCACCGTCTTCGTGGTCGCACCGAGCAGCCGGGACGAGCGGCTCGCCAAGATCACCGCGGCCGGCAGCGGCTTCGTCTACGCCGCCTCGCTGATGGGCGTCACCGGCACCCGCGCCTCCGTCGGCCGGGAGGCCCAGGAACTGGTCGTGCGCACCCGCGCCACCACCGAGCTGCCGGTCTGCGTCGGCCTGGGCGTCTCCAACGCCACCCAGGCCGCCGAGGTGGCGCAGTTCGCGGACGGCGTGATCGTCGGCTCGGCGTTCGTCAAGCGGCTGCTGGAGACCGACGGCGACGAACAGGCCGGTCTCGCCGGGGTGCGCGCCCTGGCGGGCGAGCTGGCCGAGGGCGTGCGCACGCGCTCCTGAGGCCACGGGCCGGGGGCGGACGCCGCCGCCCCCAGGGACGGCGGACGTCCACGGCGGCACGGAACACCGTCCCTCGATAGGGCGAACATCGGTGCGGAGGGGTGCGGCGGCACCCCTCCGCTTCGTTTGTCAGGGGCGTGAGCCAGAAGAACGAAGAGGGTAAGAGAAGCGCCCGCGAGCGGCTGCAGGCCCAGCGGGAGAAGGAAAGGGCGCGCGCCCGGCGCAGCCGGCAGGCGATCGTCGCCGGGGCGGTGCTGGTGGTGCTGGCGATCGCCGGCGGCATCGCCGCCTGGGTGATGTCGTCGGGCAGCGGCGGCAGCAGCTCCGACAACGAGACCGCCCTGCCGAAACAGGCCAGCGGCGGCAACAGACCAGCCGTCCCCGTGGGCGCACCCAACGCCCCCTCCACCCTCACGGTGTGGGAGGACTTCCGCTGCCCCGCCTGCCGGCAGTTCGAAACCGGCTTCCGCCCGGTGATCCACGAACTCCAGGACAAGGGCCAGCTGAAGAGCGAGTACCACCTCGTGACGATCATCGACGGCAACGCCGGCGGCAAGGGCTCCCTCAACGCCGCCAACGCCGCGCTGTGCGCCCAGGACGCCGGACGGTTCCGCGACTACCACGACGTCCTCTACGCGAACCAACCGCCCGAGCAGGAGGACAAGTTCGCCGACAAGAAGTACCTCCTCCAGCTGGCCGGCAAGATCAAGGGCCTCACCACCCCCGCCTTCACCGCCTGCGTCAACGACGGCAAGTACGACGCCTTCGTCCGCAGGTCCAACGACGCCTTCGCCACCTCCGGATACCGCGGCACCCCGACCGTCCTGCTCAACGGCAAGGACCTCGCCAAGCTCAAGGGCGGCCGGATGACCCCGGCGGACCTGAGGAAGATGGTCCTGGACACCAACAAGGGCAAGCAGCCGGGCACCGGCGCCCCGTCCGCCCCGAGCGGCTCGCCGGGCCACAGCGGCTCGTCGGGCCACGGCGGCTCGTCGGGCCACGGCGGCTCGTCGGGCCACGGAGCGTCGCGGGGCCACGGAGCCTCGCGGGGACACGGCGCCCCGCCCGCCGCGAGTGCCGCCCCCGGCACGGGCACCGGCGTCGCACCCGGCACCGGCGCGCACGCCACCCACGGGGCGATGGTCCCGCCCTCCTCCTAGCCACACAGCGTCACCGCACACCGGCGGGGTCGTTACGCAGCCGTTGCCGGGCGGGTTGTCGCCCACCCGGCCCGGCGCGGTAGCGTCGTCCCTGCCATGGAACTCGCATTCATTCCCAGCCCGTCGGTCGGCGTCGTACACCTCGGCCCGATCCCGCTGCGCGGCTACGCGTTCTGCATCATCATCGGCGTCTTCGTGGGCGTCTGGCTCGGCAACAAGCGCTGGATCCAGCGCGGCGGCCGTTCCGGCACGGTCGCCGACATCGCCGTGTGGGCCGTGCCCTTCGGATTGGTCGGCGGCCGTCTCTACCACGTCATCACGACGTACGAGCCGTACTTCGGCAAGGACGGGCACCCGCTCGACGCCTTCAAGGTGTGGGAGGGCGGCCTGGGCATCTGGGGTGCGGTGGCGCTCGGCGCCGTCGGGGCCTGGATCGGCTGCCGCCGCCGTGGCATCCCGCTGCCGGCCTACGCCGACGCGCTGGCCCCCGGCCTGGCGATCGGCCAGGCGATCGGCCGCTGGGGCAACTGGTTCAACCAGGAGCTCTACGGCAAGCCGACCGACCTGCCCTGGGCGCTGAAGATCAGCTCCGACCCGGCCATCGGACGCGTCGGCGGCACCTACCACCCGACCTTCCTCTACGAGTGCCTGTGGTGCCTCGGCGTCGCGGCGCTGGTCATCTGGGCCGACAAGCGCTTCCGGCTCGGCCACGGACGGGCCTTCGCGCTGTACGTCGCCGCCTACTGCGCGGGCCGCGCCTGGATCGAGTACATGCGGGTCGACGAGGCGCACCACATCCTGGGCCTGCGGCTGAACGTCTGGACCGCGCTGATCGTCTTCGTCCTGGCCGTCGCCTACTTCGTGGTCTCCGCCAAGAAGGCGCCCGGACGCGAAGAGGTCGTCGAGCCGGGAGCGCTGGAGGAGCGCGCGGCCGCGGAGGCCGCCGCGGCCGGTAAGGGCGACGCGGAGGCCGAGCCCACCGACGACAAGGGCGAGACCCCGGCCGCGAAGACCGCCGAGAAGCCCGCCGCGAAGACCGCCGAGAAGCCCGCTGTGAAGACCGAGAAGGCGGATCCGAAGCCGGACGAGAAGCCGGAGGCGGCGGCCGCTGACGCACCGGCCGACGACGAGCCGGCCGCCGAGGCCGCGGACAGCAAGAAGTCCTGAGTCTGACGTTCTTCGAGGCCTGAGGACAACTCGCCCCAGATGGCACAATCTGTGCATGGAACACGAC
>NZ_JBHWDV010000045.1:0-67819 GCF_042734445.1 Streptomyces sp. NPDC059649 | reverse complement strand
AGCCGCAAAAGGGGCAGCGGATGCGACGAACACGACCTCGTGCCCCTCAGCGTCCCCGAAATCCGCCGCCTGATCGGGCACCTCGCCCTCACACCCCACTGTCACACCAACGAACACCGTCTGCACTGGTCACACTTCCGCAGACGCAGCCAAGCCCGAGCCCGCCACCACCACTACCAACACCGAGGCCACACACCCCACATGCGGTTGCAGTACTAGGTGCCCCGCCCAGGCCCCAGGCGCCCGAGGCGTAGAGGCCCCAGGCCGAGGCGCCCCATGTCCGAGGTGCCCCAGGCGCCGGCGCCCCAAGGCCCGACCCGCACGGCACCCCTCAAGTCCCCACGCACCCAGAGCCCCGGGCGGCCCGGCCCCGCCGGCCCCGCTCCCGCCTCCCGCCCCGCCCCTCACCGCCTCTTCAGCAGCAGTTCGACGTTGCGGTCGCGGGTGGTGCCGGCCAGGTCCGTGCGGGCTTCCGGGGCGTTGAAGGACAGTTCGCGGTAGAGGGCGGCCAGGCCGGTCTGGGAGAGGTCGGTGAAGTCCGTGCGGTGCGGGGCGGCCGACTCGACGAGGGTGGCGATCAGCGACAGGGTGCCGTCGTGGTTGTCGACCAGCTCGATGACCCGGGCCAGCTGCGGATAGTCGATGTGCGAGGCGGTGGAGACCTCCCAGAAGCTGCCGTGCGGGACGATCTCGTTCTTGTGGCTGTGGCCGTTGATCCAGCCGACGACCCGGGGGTGGGCGGCCAGCAGCTCGACCAGTTCGGCGCCGCCGTGCCGCTTCTCGTGCGGACGGGCCGGGTCGGGCCGGGTGTTGTTCATGGTCTTGCTGGTGTGGTGGCTGAAGACCAGCACATGTGCCTTCTCACCCCGCTCGTTGGCCTTCAGGGTCCGCTCCAGCCAGCGCAGTTGGGTGTCGCCGATGGAGCCGGTGTAGTGGCCGCCCGGGTCGGTGGTGTCCAGGCTGATGCCCAGTACGTCGTCGGAGACCCGGAAGGTGTAGTGGAGGCGGTTCTCCTCCAGGGCGTCCGCGGTGTAGCCGTGGCCGTGCGGGCCGTGGCCGGTGTGCGCCGGGTCCAGGTGGGCGCGGAGGTACTCGGCGCGGGTGAAGGGGGCGCGCCGCTCGTCGGGGGTGACCGTCCTGGCCTGCTTCGCGTGCGCCTTGAGCAGCCGCTTGAAGTCGGCGCCCTTGGGGTCGAGGCCGTCCTTGACGGCCTTCCAGACCTTGGCGGCCTCGGCGGCGGGCAGCGTCTCCAGCTTGCGGTGCCCGGTGGCCATCTCCTTCCAGAACGGGTCACCGGGTGCGTAGCAGCCGCCGGGCAGCGAGTCGTGGTTGCCGACGGTGGAGTACCACGGCAGCCGTAGCCCGGGGCTGTGGACGGTGCGGATCGCCGCGTCCAGGAAGCCGTGCAGGCGCGGGAAGCCCAGCTTCTTGTCGGCGTCGCGCAGCGGGCTGTCCGGCTGCCAGTAGAGGGTCAGCCCGCTGTCCTGGACGCCTTCGTAGCGGCGCGGGTCGCCGGAGTTGGGGGTGATCCGGCCGCCGCTCATCGCGGTGAGGAACCACTCCAGTTCCAGCTTGGAGTTGTTGTCGGTGTTGTCTCCGGTGGTCATCACGAACGCCAGCGGCGCGCCGGTGGCCGGTCCACCCGGCAGCGCGTTGACCCGCTCGATCAGCGAGACGACCCCGGCCACGGACAGCGCCTCCTGCGGGCGCCAGGCGCTGGCAGTCTGGGCGCGCAGGTACTCGTACCGCAGCGGGTTCTGCACGTCGACCAGGTGGAGATCGGTGAGCTGCACGAACGACGCCAGCGCGGTCCGGCGCCGGTCGCGGCCGCCGTGTGCGGCGGCCAGCTCGGTGCGGACCACCCGGTGCCAGCCGGGCCCGTCGGCCAGCCGCCGGTAGCCTCCGCTGCCGCGCGGGGTGGCCACGCCGCCGAGGGTGGTGCCCCGGGTGTACGGGACGTGCGGGACGGCCGGGGCATCGACGGCGATCGGTGCGGCCGGGGCCGGGCCCGGGGCGACGGTGGTGGCGGCCTCGGCGGCCCGGTCGGGGCCGACGCCGAAGGCGAGGCCGAGCCCGGTGGCGGCGCCGGCGGCTCCGGTGGCGGCGAGGAACGTGCGGCGGTCGATGGGTGCGGTGGCGGACCGGATGCGGGACATGCGCGAGCTCCCCGAGTGCGAACGCGAAGGCGGCCGGGACCGGTGGCCGGCGGGGGTGGGACTCCCCGCGTTTCTCCGGCGGCACAACTGCCCTGTCACCAGGGATGGTTGGCAGCGGGAATGACCTGTGCGTGAACGCCACCGCAACGCCGGGAACCCATCACCGCACAGGGATCTGCTGGTCACGGGACCGCCACGGCCCCCTGTCCCGGGGGGCGACCGCCGGTCACCGGGCGTTCACCGCAGGGGGTACCACCATCCGTTGCGGCACACTCCGTGCCGGGCCCCTCACCCGCCGTCATCGCGTGCGCGGCACGGCCTCGGACGCTCGCCACGCACCGCCCCGGCTCGTATGCGTTATGTCACGCCGCCGTCTCCCGACCGCCACAGAATGGAATGGATTGGACAAGGCGACGGGTGTCACACACATGATGGAGGCACTACTGAGCAGGTGTTTCCGAACAGGCACCTAAGTCAGGCCAGAAAGAAGGAGTCCCATGAGGGTCGGAATCGTCGGAGCCACCGGACAGGTCGGCGGCGTGATGCGGGGCATTCTCGCCGAGCGGAACTTCCCGGTCGAGCAGCTGCGGCTGTTCGCTTCGGCCCGGTCCGCCGGACGGACGCTGCCGTGGCAGGACACCGAGATCACCGTCGAGGACGCGGCGACCGCCGACTACTCGGGGCTGGACATCGTCCTCTTCTCGGCCGGCGGTGCGACGTCCAAGGCGCTGGCGGAGAAGGTCGCCGACGCCGGTCCGGTCGTGATCGACAACTCCTCGGCCTGGCGCCGTGACCCCGAGGTCCCGCTGGTCGTCTCCGAGGTCAACCCGCAGGCGATCACGGACCGCCCCAAGGGCATCATCGCCAACCCGAACTGCACCACGATGGCCGCGATGCCGGTGCTGCGTCCGCTGCACGAGGAGGCCGGTCTGGTCTCGCTGGTCGTCGCGACGTACCAGGCGGTGTCCGGCAGCGGTCTGGCGGGCGTGGAGGAGCTGGACGGGCAGGTCCGCAAGGCGGTCGAGCAGGACGCCACCAAGCTGGCCCACGACGGCTCCGCGGTGGAGTTCCCCGAGCCGGACAAGTACGTCCGTCCGATCGCCTTCAACGTGCTGCCGCTGGCCGGCTCGATCGTCGACGACGGTCTGGGCGAGACCGACGAGGAGCAGAAGCTCCGCAACGAGAGCCGCAAGATCCTGGACATCCCGGACCTGAAGGTGTCCGGCACCTGCGTCCGCGTGCCGGTCTTCACCGGTCACTCGCTGCAGGTCAACGCCCGTTTCGCGCGGCCCATCAGCCCGGCCCGGGCGCAGGAGCTGCTGGCCGGCGCCCCCGGTGTGACCCTCTCGGAGGTCCCCACCCCGCTCCAGGCCGCCGGCCAGGACGCGTCCTTCGTGGGCCGGATCCGCGCCGACGAGACCGTCGAGAACGGCCTGGCGCTGTTCGTCTCCAACGACAACCTCCGCAAGGGCGCGGCGCTGAACGCCGTGCAGATCGCGGAGCTGGTCGCCGCGGAGCTGCGCGGCTGACCCGCCTGCCGACGGCCGGGGCCCGTACGGAGTTCTCACCCTCCGTACGGGCCCCGGGCCGTTTCCGGCCGGTGCGTGGCGGCGGTCAGCCCCGCCGCACCTCGAACTGGAAGCACCCGTACTCCACGGCCCGGACGTGCACCAGCGCCACCTCCGGGTCGGCGAACGCCTCGTCCAGGGCCGCGTCGAAGCCCGCCGTGGCGTCCTCGGGGATCTCGAGGAGCCGCCCGCCGACGATCCGGCCGGCCGCGTCGTAGCGCCGCAGGGCCCGCAGCGCGCCGGGCCGGTCGAAGGGGTACCGGTCCGCGCCGGGCTCCGGGCCCGCGCACTCGTCCGCGTGGAGGAAGACCGGCCCCTGCTCGTCGTACGCCCCCGGCCGGGCCCCGGTCTCAGCGGCCCAGCGCCGCAGCGGCGCGTACGACACCAGCGCCACCCGCTCCCCGGCCCGGATCCCCCGCAGACAGCACCGCAGCGGACTCCCGACACAGTCCACGGGAACGCCGTCCTCCCGCGCGGTGTACGGCTCGACGGCCCGCCCGGCGTCGTCGGTCCCGCGCAGTTCCTTGAGCGCGGCGGGCGGAATGGGCAGCGGTGTGTAGGTCGTCATGGCTCCACGGTCCCCGGCTGCCGCGCCCGGTGCCGGCGGGTATCGGACGACGTGGTCCGTCCCCGTCAGAGCGCCAGATGTCGCCGCAGTGCGACGTCGATCTCCGCCATGCGCTGTCGCGGCACCGAGCCGACCCTTTCGCGGAGGCGTCCCGGGGTGACGGAGCGGACCTGTTCGCACTGAGCCTTCGAGTCCTTGGGCAGACGGCACTCGTCGGCGCGGAGGAGAACCTGGAACGTGAGGACCCGGGAGGTGTTCATCGGCGAGCCCGTCCCCGCTCGTGCGGTCCCAGAACGCGGCGTCCTCGCTCGCGCCCCACTCCTCGAACGCTTCCGTGTACTCCGCTTCCAGCCCAGCGGCGCGCAGTAGCTCGATGGCCGCGTGTATCACCGCGGAGCGCGACTCGGCCTCCGTCTTCGTCGCGTACTCGTCGAGGAAGGCGCTACCCAGGTGGCTACCCATGCACTACCTGAAATGCCACCCCTGTCCGGACCGGCCCGCGTGGAAGGATGGCCGGAGAATCCGATGCGTAACGCATGCGAAGGAGATGAACGGGTGCCTGGCACGAATCTGACCCGCGACGAGGCGCAGCAGAGGGCGCAGCTGCTGAGTGTGGATGCGTACGAGATCGATCTCGACCTCTCCGGCGCGCAGGAGGGTGGTACGTACCGGTCCACGACCACGGTGCGGTTCGACGTCGCCCGGGCGGGCGCGGACTCGTTCATCGATCTGGTGGCGCCGGCCGTGCACAAGGTGGCGCTCAACGGCGAGCTGCTGGATCCGGCCTCGGTGTTCGAGGACTCGCGGATCGTGCTGCCGGGGCTGCGGGCCGGCCGCAACGAGCTGACCGTCGTCGCGGACTGCGCCTACACCAACACGGGCGAGGGCCTGCACCGGTTCGTCGACCCGGTGGACCAGCAGGCTTACCTCTACACGCAGTTCGAGGTGCCGGACGCCCGGCGGGTGTTCGCGTCGTTCGAGCAGCCGGACCTGAAGGCCACCTTCCAGTTCACCGTGAAGGCCCCGGAGGGCTGGACGGTGATCTCGAACTCCCCGACGCCGGAACCGGTCGACAACGTCTGGCGGTTCGAGCCGACACCGCGGATCTCGACGTACGTCACCGCGCTGATCGTGGGCCCGTACCACAGCGTGCACAGCACGTACGAGAAGGACGGGCGGACCGTGCCGCTGGGCATCTACTGCCGTCCGTCGCTGGCCGAGCACCTGGACGCGGACGCGATCTTCGAGGTCACCCGGCAGGGCTTCGACTGGTTCCAGGAGAAGTTCGACTACGCGTACCCGTTCGCGAAGTACGACCAGCTCTTCGTGCCGGAGTTCAACGCCGGGGCGATGGAGAACGCGGGCGCGGTGACCATCCGTGACCAGTACGTCTTCCGCTCGAAGGTGACGGACGCGGCGTACGAGGTGCGCGCCGAGACGATTCTGCACGAGCTGGCGCACATGTGGTTCGGCGACCTGGTCACCATGGAGTGGTGGAACGACCTGTGGCTGAACGAGTCGTTCGCCACCTACACGTCGATCGCCTGCCAGGCGTACGCGCCGGGCTCGAAGTGGCCGCACTCCTGGACCACGTTCGCCAACTCCATGAAGACCTGGGCGTACCGGCAGGACCAGCTGCCGTCCACCCACCCGATCATGGCCGAGATCCGTGATCTGGACGATGTGCTGGTGAACTTCGACGGGATCACGTACGCGAAGGGCGCCTCGGTCCTGAAGCAGCTGGTCGCGTACGTCGGGATGGAGGAGTTCTTCAAGGGCGTGCAGGCCTACTTCAAGCGGCACGCCTACGGCAACACCCGGCTGAGCGATCTGCTGGGCGCGCTGGAGGAGACCTCCGGCCGGGACCTTGCGACCTGGTCGAAGAAGTGGCTGGAGACCGCCGGGATCAACATCCTGCGGCCGGAGATCGCGGTGGACGCGGACGGTGTGGTCACCTCGTTCGCGGTCCGGCAGGAGGCCCCGGCGCTGCCGGCCGGCGCCAAGGGCGAGCCGGTCCTCCGGCCGCACCGGATCGCGATCGGCGCGTACGAGCTGGACGGCTCCGGCAAGCTGGTCCGCACCGAGCGGATCGAGCTGGACGTGGACGGCGAACTGACCGCCGTACCGCAGCTGGTGGGCAAGCGGCGCCCGGCGGTGGTCCTGCTCAACGACGACGACCTGTCGTACGCGAAGGTGCGGCTCGACGAGGAGTCGCTGAAGGTGGTCACCGAGCACCTCGGGGACTTCACCGAGTCGCTGCCGCGGGCGCTGTCGTGGGCGTCGGCGTGGGACATGACCAGGGACGGCGAACTGGCCACCCGTGACTACCTGTCGCTGGTCCTGTCGGGCATCGGCAAGGAGTCCGACATCGGCGTGGTCCAGTCGCTGCACCGCCAGGTGAAGCTGGCCCTGGATCTGTACGCGGCGCCGGAGTGGCGCGAGACGGGGCTGGCCACCTGGACCGAGGCGGCGCTTGCGCACCTGCGGGCGGCCGAGGCGGGCAGCGACCACCAGCTGGCGTGGGCCCGGGCGTTCGCGGCCGCGGCGCGTACGGACGAGCAGCTGGCCCTGCTGCAGGGTCTGCTGGACGGCAGCGAGGAGATCGCCGGGCTGGCCGTGGACACCGAGCTGCGCTGGTCGCTGCTGCAGCGGCTGGCGGCGACCGGCCGGGCGGACGAGCAGGCCATCGCGGCGGAGCTGGAGCGGGACCGGACGTCGGCGGGCGAGCGGCATGCCGCGACGGCGCGGGCGGCGCGTCCGACGGCGGAGGCGAAGGCCGAGGCCTGGGCGTCGGTCGTGGAGTCGGACAAGCTGCCCAACGCCGTGCAGGAGGCCGTCATCGGCGGCTTCGTGCAGACCGACCAGCGGGAGCTGCTGGCGCCGTACACCATGAAGTACTTCGCCGCGGTGAAGGAGATCTGGGAGGCCCGCAGCCACGAGATGGCCCAGCAGATCGTCGTCGGTCTCTACCCGTCGCTGCAGGTCTCCCAGGAGACGCTGGACGCCACGGACGCCTGGCTGGACGCGGCCGAACCGAGCCCGGCGCTGCGCCGGCTGGTCACCGAGTCGCGGGCCGGGATCGAGCGGGCGCTGAAGGCCCAGGCGGCGGACGCGGCGGCCGGCGCGGCGTAACCGGCCGACGTCAACGCCGCCATCCCGGCGGGAGTTGGCGACGCCCGGCATGGCGGCCCCCCTGCTCCTCAAGAGCTGGGGGGCCGCCCGGTGCGCTGCCGTCCGCCGGGCGGGCCGTGGCCACCGGGCTCGTTTCTCCTGCTACGGGCCCGGTGGGCGGGCACGGTGCGGCTCAGCCGTTGAGCGCGTCGAAGCGGCGGCCGAGCTCGGCGCGGCCGGCCTCGGTGAGGGTGCCGTGCACGCGCATGCGGGCGAGACCGCCGTCGGGGAAGACGTCCAGCCGGATGTGGGTGGCCGTGACGGTCCGCGGCAGCTTGAAGCGGTGCGGGGTGTCCGGCTGGAGCTTGGTCTTCGGCAGGATCTCGAACCAGGAGGACTCGTCGGCCGGGTCACCGTCGCAGCCCGACAGGGCGGCCCAGCCCGCGGAGTTGCCCTTGAGGTAGGCGGTATCGATCTCCACCGCGCGTATCTCGCCCTGTGCGGCGAGGCGGAAGCGGACCCAGTCGTGGGTGCCCTTGACCCGGCGGCGTCGGTTCTCCCAGCCGTCGTCCATCTTGCGGGACAGGTCGGGCTGGATGATCTGGGTGGGCGAGGAGTAGAAGCGGTCCGAGGCGTCCTCGACGGTGCCGCCGTGCATCACGGAGGCCAGGTCGAGCGTGCCGAGCACGTCCAGCCACTCCGGGTCCGGTACGACCTCGCCGTGGACCCGGAGGCGGGCTATGCCGCCGTCGGGGTGCTGCTTGAGGCGGAGGTGGGTGAAGCGGCGCGGGGCGGTCACCTCGAAGCCGTTGGCGGCGTGCCCGCGGACGGGGGTGCGCGGAACGAGCTCCTCCCACTTCACGTCGGGGGCGAGCAGATCCTCGGGGCCGGGGCTGCCCGGGAGCGAGGTGGCCTCGACGGTGACCTGCTGGGGGTAGTTGCCGCGGAAGTGGGCGGTGTCGACGATGATGCCGCGGATCACGCCGGGGGCGGCGAGGCGGATCAGCGCCCAGTCGTGCTCGTCGTCGGTCGGGAAAGGGTGGTCGCCGTCGGCACCGCGCCGGCGGCGGGTCTCCCAGCCGTCCATGATCTTGCCCTTGTGGCCGAAGTGCTCGGGGTCGAAGACCGCCGGGGTGGGCTTCAGCAGATTCTCGCGCTCGGCGAAGAACTCGTCGTTCGCGGCGATCACACCGGCGCCGAAGCGGCGGTCGGCGAGATCGACGAGCGAGGTGAACGGGAAGTCCCCGCCGCGGTAATCGGCGTACGGGTCGCCGCCGGCGTACGGCTGGGCGTCGTTGGCGTGCGGATCGGTGGAGTGGGCGGCTGGGGTGGTGGTCATCGTTGCCCTTCGTGGCCGGAGGTACGGACCACTCCACGGTCGCAGCGAGGACCTCACAGGTCCATCGAAAGTTTTTGAGGAATATATTCAGCCGGGCTGAACGGTCCGGGTGTGCCAGTCGGGACCCTCGCCACCGGCCTCGTCCGGCGCCTGGTCGACCGCCGCCCGGCGCAGCGCGGCCAGCACCCGGGCCAGCCCCGGCGCCCCTTCGGAGCCCCGCCGGACGGCCGCGACGACATGGCGGCGCGGCTGGTCGCCGGAGAGCACCCGCAGCGCGACCCCGGAACCGGACCCGCCGTGCCCCGGTCCCTGTTCCTGTTCACCGGAGCCGCCCCGGCCCCGCTCACCGGAGCCGCCGCGCTCCAGGGCCCCGATGCCGCCCGCCATCGCCATCCGGGGCACCAGCGCGACGCCCATGCCGGCCGCGACCATCGCCCAGATCGCGTTCCAGTCGGCCGCGGCATGCGCCCGCTCGGGCACGAACCCGGCGTTCTCACAGGCGGTGGTGGTGATCTGCGACCAGGGCCCGCTGCTGCCGAAGATCCACGGCTCGCCCGCCAGGTCGGCGAGGCGCAGCCCGGGCTCACCGGCCAGCGGATGGCCGGCCGGCAGCGCCACGTCCAGCGGATCGGCGAGCAGCGCGACACGGCTGAACTTCGGGTCGCGCGGGGTGGGCGCATGCGCCGCCAGCGAGAGCGCCAGATCGACGCTGCCCTCCGCCAGCAGCTCGTACGCGGCCTCCGCCTCCGCCTCCCGTACGACCACCGACAGGCCCGGGTGCGTACGGCGCAGCTCCTGGACGGCGGGGACCACCAGCGCGGGGATGGCGGTGGAGAACGCCCCGACCCGCACCTGGCCGGCGTCACCCTGGAGGTAGCCGAGCAACTCCGCGTCGGCGCGCTCCAGTTGGGCGAAGACCTCCTCGGCGTGCCGCAGCACCAGCTGGGCGGCGCCGGTCAGCCGCACCCGCCGGCCGTGCGCCTCCAGGAGCGTCACCCCGAGCGCCTTGGCCAGCCCGGTCAGCTGCTGGGAGACCGCCGAGGGCGTCATGTGCAGTGCCTCGGCGGTCGCGGTGACCGTGCCCTGCTCCTCGAGGGTGCGCAGGATCCGCAGCTTCTTGATGTCCCAGTCGGCCATGCCGGCAGCGTACGCAGTCAGCGGCGGCCGCCGGCACCGAGCGCGACGCCCGCGACGATCAGGACCATGCAGAGCAGTTGCACGGGCGTGACCGCCTCACCCAGAACGGCGAACGACAGCAGCGCGACGCAGACCGGCTGGAGGTAGTAGACGACCCCGGCCCGCGCGGCACCTATCAGGGCGATGGCCTTGTTCCAGGTGAAGTAGGCGACGGCGGAGGAGAAGACGCCTATGTAGAGGAGTGGTCCGACCGTCTGCGCGGTGGGCGCGAAGCCGCCCTCCGCGGCGAGGCTGACGCCGTACACGGGCAGCAGCATCGCCGCGCCGAGCGCGAACGTCATGAAGAGGAACGCCACCCCGCCGATCCCCGCCGGGCGGCGCCGCAGCAGGACGCTGTAGCCGGCGAAGGTGGCCGTCGCGGCGAGCATCCACAGATCGCCGCCGGCGAGGTCGAGACCGAGGAGCGCGGCCGGCGAGCCCTTGCCGACCAGCGTCACCACGCCGGCCAGCGCCAGCAGCATCCCGGCGGTCCGCCGCCCGCCGAGCCGCTCCCCGCCGCGTGCGAAGAGGGCGATCAGCACCGGCGAGGCGGCCGCGATCATGGCCATGTTGGTGGCCGAAGTGGAGCGCCCCGCTTGGTAGATGAGGGTGTTGAAGAGGGTGACGCCGAGCAGCGCGGCCAGCGTGAGGAAGCCGAGGTGCCGGCGGACGACCGGCCACTCGCGGCGGACCCGCCCGACGGCGAACGGCGCGACCGCGAGCAGCGCGATGATCCACCGCCAGAAGGCGGTCTGGACGGGCGGGACGCTGTCGTGCAGGGCGCGGGCGATGACGAAGTTGCCGGACCAGACGACGGTGGCCGTCAGGGCGAGCGTCAGCCCGGCCCCCTGCGCGGACAGCGGCGCACGACGGTCGCGGACCTGTTCCAGGACTGCCACGGTTTCCTCTCCTCAGCGGTGGTGGATCTCCACCGTGGCAGCCCTGGAACCATCAGGTCCATCGAATATTTTCCCCTCTTCCTTTCAGTGAATCTGAAAGGTCGGAGGGGCTCGCCTCAGCCGCCTCAGCCGGCTCGGCCGCGGGCCTCGGCGGCAGGCCTCAGCGGCGGGCCTCGCGGCGGGCGCGGATGGCCGCCTGTCGCTCCTCGAACTTCCGGGCCTGACCGTCCAGGCCGTCCATGAAGAGCCCCAGCTCCTCCTGCGCCGCCAGACCGGCCGGGCCCAGTCCGCCGATCTCCAGCACCTTCAGGTGGCGCAGGACGGGCTGCAGCACGTCGTCGTGGTGGATCCGGAGGTTGTAGATCCCGCCGAGGGCCATCCGGGCGGCGGCCCGCTCGAAGCCGGGGATGCCGTGGCCGGGCATCCGGAAGCCGGTGACCACGTCCCGTACCGCGCACATGGTCTGGTCGGGGGCCATCTCGAAGGCCGCCCCGAGCAGGTTGCGGTAGAAGAGCATGTGGAGGTTCTCGTCGGCGGCGATCCGGGCCAGCATCCGGTCGCAGACCGGGTCACCGGAGTGGCGGCCGGTGTTGCGGTGCGAGATCCGGGTGGCCAGCTCCTGGAAGGCGACGTAGGCCACCGAGTGCAGCATGCTGTGCGAGTTGTCGGCCTCGAAGCCCTCCGACATGTGGGCCATGCGGAACCGCTCCAGCTCGTCCGGGTCGACGGCCCGACTGGTGAGCAGGTAGTCGCGCATCACGATGCCGTGCCGGCCCTCCTCGGCGGTCCAGCGGTGCACCCAGGTGCCCCAGGCGCCGTCGCGCCCGAAGAGGGTGGCGATCTCGTGGTGGTAGCTGGGGAGGTTGTCCTCGGTGAGGAGGTTGACGACCAGGGCGGTCCGGCCGATGTCGCTGACCTTGGACTGCTCCAGCGCCCACTCCTCGCCGTCCTCCAGGACCCCGGGGAAGTTCCGGCCGTCGCTCCAGGGGACGTACTGGTGGGGCATCCACTCCTTGGCGACCTGCAGATGCCGGTTGAGCTCCTTCTCGACGACCTCTTCGAGTGCGTAGAGCAGCTTGGCGTCGCTCCAGGCGGCCTGGCCGAGCTCTCCGTTGTGGGCGGGGGCAATGGTCAAGGGGAACTCCTGGGGACGATGAGCTACGGGACCGTAGGTTCAACCTACGGCTGCGTAGGTTACGTCATCGTAAGTGAGCTCCGGTTAAGTGATCCGCTCGCGCAAATCGGCCGAAAATCGCTCGATAGCCGCCTGGCAACACGTTTTTCACCTGCGGAAATAGCCGGGTACGACAAAGGGCGCCGCTCGGTTGTTGTTACCGAGCGGCGCCCTGGGTAGGTCGCCGTGGCCCGTGCGGGGCCGGGAATCCGGTCGGGGGTTCAGCCCTGGGACTTCGTCTTGCGGGACTTGTCGCTCAGCATGACCAGCCCGGCGATGACCAGGAAGAGCACGATGGGGGCGACGACGTAGAGGCCGAGCGTCTGGGCGACGTTCAGACCGGGACCCGGGTCGTCACCGTCGTCGCGGGTGAGCGCAAACGCGGGGGACGACATCAGCAGCATCAGCGCGGTGCCGGCAGTGACGGTTCCGGCGCGCAGGGCATTCTTCTTGACCTTGTTGCTCACGAACATCAACGTATCGGACGCCCCGCCGCCCCGCGCGCCCGGGGTGGGCATCGGCGAAACCGTACGGCCCCCGCGGTCACCGGCGCCCGCACACGCGGGTACCCGGGCGTCGGCGGGCCGCGACGGTGGGACGGAATCCGGCTACCGCCGGCCGTCGGCCAGTTCGCGCATCAAGGCGTGCAGGCGGGGTGAGGCGGCCAGCTCCTCCAGGGTGTGCGGCCGGCCGTCCGAACCGGCCACCGGCAGCCGCCAATTCGGGTATTCCTCCCAGGTTCCCGGCAGGTTCTGCGGGCGCCGGTCCCCCACCGCGTCCGGCAGCCAGACCCCGACCAGTCGCGCCGGGGTGCGCAGCAGGAAGCGGTGCACGGCCTTGATCACCGCTTCCTCGTCGCCGGTGCCCTCGGGCAGCAGGCCCCGCCGGACCAGCTCCCGGAACCAGGCGGCGAGTTCGCACCTCGCCCGGGACCGTTCGCGCTCCGGGGGCCCGGCGAGCAGCCCGAGCCGTTCGCGCAGGGCGAGGTCGTCGCCGGTCAGCCGGGCCGCGGTGGTGGGCAGGTCATGGGTGGTGACGGTGGCGAGGCAGTCGCTGCGCCACTCCTCGGGGGCCAGGATGCGGGCCTCGCCGCCGGTCGTGGGGTCCACACCGGCGTAGTCCCGCTCGAACCACAGCACCGAGGTGCCGAGGACGCCCCGCTCGGCGAGCGCCTCGCGCACGCCCGGTTCGACGGTGCCCAGGTCCTCGCCGATCACCGCGGCACCGGCCCGGTGCGCCTCCAGGGCCAGCACCGAGAGCATCGCCTCCCCGTCGTAGCGCACGTAGGCGCCCTCGGTCGGCGGCCGGCCCTCGGGGACCCACCACAGCCGGAACAGGCCCATCACGTGGTCGATGCGCAGCGCCCCGGCGTGCCGCAGCAGTCCGCGCAGCAGCTCGCGGTAGGGGGCGTAGCCGGTGGCGGCCAGCGCGTCCGGGCGCCACGGCGGCAGGCCCCAGTCCTGGCCGCGGGCGTTGAAGGCGTCCGGTGGCGCCCCGATGGACATGCCGGCGGCGAACGCGTCCTGCTGGGCCCAGGTGTCGGCGCCGGAGGGGTGCACGCCGACGGCGAGGTCGTGCACCAGCCCGACGGGCATCCCGGCGTCCCTCGCGGCCCGTTGGGCGGTGGCGAGCTGCTGGTCGGTGAACCAGGCGAGCCGGCAGTGGAAGTCGATCCGGCCCATCAGCCGTGGCCGCAGCCGGGCGGTGTCCGCGGACCGGGGGTCGCGCAGCCCGGCCGGCCAGGTGCGCCAGTCGGGGCCGTGCCGCTCGGCGATCGCGTACCAGGTGGCGTGGTCCTCCAGTGCCCGGCCCTGTTCGGCGAGGAAGTCGCAGTACGCGGCCCGCCGGCCCGGTGAGAGCGGCACCGCGCAGAGCAGCTCCAGGGCCTCGCGCTTGAGCTCCCAGACCGCGTCCCGGTCGATCAGCGCGCCCCGCTCCAGTACGCCGTCCCGCAGCGCATGGGCCCGTGCGGCGAGTTCGTCGGCGCGTAACCGGGCGGCGCCGGTCAGCTGGGCGTACTCCGGGATCTGCTCGATCCGCAGATGGACCGGGTCGGGGAAGCGGCGCGAGGAGGGACGGTAGGGCGAGGGGTCGGTGGGCGGGCCGGGGACGGCCGCGTGCAGCGGGTTGAGCTGGACGAATCCGCTGCCCAGGGCGCGCCCGGACCAGGCGGCGAGGTCGGCGAGGTCGCCGAGGTCGCCCATGCCCCAGGAGTGCCGGGACAGCAGGGAGTAGAGCTGCACCAGGAAACCGTGACTACGGGCGGGTGGTGCGGGCACCCGGTCGGGGGCGACGATCAGCGGGGCGCGGGCGGTGCGGCCGTCGGGCGCCTCGGCGTGCAGCGCGTGCAGGCCCAGCGGCAGCCGGGCGAGCGCCGGTCCGGGGCCCTCGTGCGGGCCGTCGTGGGGGTGCTGCGGTACGTCGCACAGCTGCCCGTCCTCGGTCTCCACCCGCAGGGCGGTGCCTCCGGGGAGGCCGGTGAGGTCGGGCGGCCGGCCCGGGCGGGCGACGACGGCAGGGGGGAGCAGGGCACGGCCGGCGGCGTCCTCGTACGCGGCCAGGGCGGTGCGTACGGCGTCCGGGGTCGAGGCGTCGACCCCCAGTGCGGCGAGCACGGCGACGACGGTGTCGCCGGCGATCGGGACGCTTCTGCCCGGTGCGGGTTCGTACGACGTGGCGATGCCGTGCAACCGGGCGAGCCGCGCGCGGCCCATGGGTCCTCAGACCTCCATGGACTCCGTCCCCAGGCCGGCGGCTGTCGGCTCGCTGGTCAGCGGCAGCTCGGCGGCGATCGGGACCTCGCTGGTCAGGGGCGCGGCGTCGGCGAGCGGCGGCTCGCTGGTCAGGGGCGGCTCGGCGAAGCTGTAGGAGCCGGAGCCGTCCAGGCCGGAATCGGGGTCGGAGACCCCGTCGAACAGATCGCGCTCCACGGTCACACCTCCCGGTTTGGAGGACAGGGCGTCGAGGAGCAGCTGAGCGGATGCGGCCACGAGGGCCTCCCGTTCATCGGTGATGGGGACACGTGGGCCCTACCCACTCGCCACGATCGCAGACGCAATCGCCCACCAAACGTGACTCACGTCACAGTATGCCGTAGGCAGGCGATTTCCCCGCGCACGCCGCCGCGGGGCGCGAAGAACGCGGCGGGAGCGGGCCCGGCACCGGAAGTTCTGCGGGCCGGCGGTCCCGGCACATCCGCTCCGCGGCGGCGGCCGGAACCCGTGCGGAGCCACCCGTCCGGGACCCCGCCATCGACCGGTTGACACCCTCACCGCCACAATGGTGGGCTCACGGCCGAAGGTCTGTCCGAACGGACCTCGACGGGGAGACAGCGAACAATTCAGGGGACGAACGGGGGCCGGCGCGAGCCGGCGAGCAGCGGACGCGGACGAGGAGCAGCCGTGCGAGGCCGGGGCGTGTGGGGCGTCGGAAGAATCGGTAGGAACGGCAGGGGGAACGGCGCGGGCACCCGGGCACGGGTCGCGGGGACCACCGCACTGGCCGCGGCCGTCATCGGGGGCCTGCTCGGCGGGGTGCCCAGCGCCCAGGCGGCACCGGCCGACCCGGCCGTCGGCAGCCCCGACCAGCCGGACCGGCCGGCCGGGGCGGGGCAGGCGCCCGCCGTCTGGCCACGGCCGCAGTCACTGCGCGAGCTCGGCGACGCGGTCCCGCTCGGCGAGGCCGCCGTCGTGGTGGCCGCCCCCGACACCGACCCCTACGCACTGGACGTGGTGCGGGGGCTGCTGCGGGACGCCGGCGTGCGCACGGTGCACCAGGTCGCGCCCGGCGAGCGGCTGCCCGCGGCCGGGCCGGTGATCCGGATCGGCGGCGCACCGGCCGAGGACGCCCTGCGGGCCCTGCGCGCACCGGCCCGCGGCGACCTGCCCACCGGCGGCTACCGCCTCGCCGTGGGCCGGGTCGACGGCCGCGACACGGTGGCCCTGGACGGCGTCGGCCCGGACGGCCTCTTCCACGCCGCGCAGACCCTCCGGCAGCTGGTCACCGACGGTCCCGACGGCGGCCGGCAGCTGGCGTCCGTGGTCGTCCGGGACTGGCCCGGCACGGCCGTACGCGGCACCACCGAGGGCTTCTACGGGCAGCCGTGGAGCCAGCCGCAGCGGCTGGCCCAGCTGGACTTCATGGGCCGCACCAAGCAGAACCGCTATCTGTACGCGCCCGGCGACGACCCGTACCGCCAGGCCCGCTGGCGCGACCCGTACCCGGCGGAGGAGCGCGCCGCGTTCCGGGCGCTGGCCGAGCGGGCCCGCGCCAACCACGTCACGCTCGGCTGGGCCCTGGCGCCCGGCCAGGCGCTGTGCTTCTCCTCACAGGAGGACCTGCGGGCGCTGCGCCGCAAGGTGGACGCGATGTGGGCGCTGGGCGTGCGCTCCTTCCAGCTGCAGTTCCAGGACGTCGCCTACGACGAATGGCACTGCGGCGCCGACGAGGACGCCTTCGGCACCGGGCCGCGGGCCGCCGCCCGGGCCCAGGCCAAGATCGCGAACGCGCTCGCCGACCACCTCCACGAGCGGCACCCGGACGCCGTGCCGCTGTCGCTGATGCCGACCGAGTACTACCAGGACGGCTCGACGGCGTACCGAGAAGCGCTGGCCGAGGCGCTCGGCGGCCGGGTCGAGGTGGCCTGGACCGGCGTCGGCGTGGTCCCGCGGACGATCACCGGCGGGGAGCTGGTGACGGCCCGGCAGGCGTTCGGCCACCCGCTGGTGACCATGGACAACTACCCGGTCAACGACTATGCCCAGGACCGGATCTTCCTCGGCCCGTACCGGGGCCGCGAACCGGCCGTGGCCACCGGGTCGGCGGCGCTGCTCGCCAACGCGATGGAGCAGCCGCTGGCGTCCCGCATCCCGCTGTTCACCGCCGCCGACTACGCCTGGAACCCGCGCGCCTACCGTCCGGCGGAATCCTGGGACGCGGCCGTCGACGACCTGGCGGGCGGCGCCCCACGGGCCCGGGCGGCGCTGCGTGCGCTGG
Organism: Streptomyces sp. NPDC059649; assembly: GCF_042734445.1. Lineage (NCBI taxonomy): Bacteria > Bacillati > Actinomycetota > Actinomycetes > Kitasatosporales > Streptomycetaceae > Streptomyces > Streptomyces sp. NPDC059649. Next base: position 50,833 of record NZ_JBHWDV010000045.1, on the reverse strand, counting down.
CCGGGAACGCCGCGTCCTCGCTGCTGAACAAGAGCGAGTCCGGCTATCTGCGGCCGCTGATCGACCGGTTCTGGGAGACCCGCGAGGCCGCGGTCAACGCCGGCCGGCCCGGCAAGGACGCGGACTACGCCAAGGCGGCCAAGGCGCTGCGGGACGCGTTCCACACCATGAGCACCGCCCCCGACGACCTCCGTTCCGACCTGGCCGCCGAAATCCGGCCCTGGGCCGCGCAGTTGGCCCGCTACGGGCAGGCCGGCGAGCAGGCGGTGGACACCCTCCTGGCGCAGGCCCGGGACGACGGGGACGCCGCCTGGTCGGCACAGCGGGAGGTGCAGCGGCTGCGCACGGAGATCGCGCACAGTCCCGCGACGGTCGGCAAGGGGGTGCTCGCCCCGTTCCTGGACCGGGCGATGACCGAGGCCGACGCCTGGACCGGCGCCCGGCGCGACACCCCGCGCCCCGACGAGGGCGCCGACCCGACCGCGCTGACCGTGCCCTTCGGCCGGGTCCGCCCGCTGTCCGCGGTCACCGCGCTGACCGATCCCGGCCCGGCCGCGGGCGCCGTCTCCCTGGAGGCGCATGTCCCCGGCGAGGGCTGGCGCCGCCTCGGCCGGCTCTCCGCGACCGGCTGGACGGAGGCCGCCACCCGCCGGATGCGGGCCGACGCGGTACGGCTGACCTGGGCGAACGGCGCCGACGCACCGTCCGTCCACGCCCTGACCCCGTGGTTCGCGGACGCCCCGGCGGCGGGCCTGGAACTCTCCCGCACCGAGTCGGACGCGCAGACCGGCGGCAGCGCCCGGGTCGACGCCCGGATCTTCTCCCGGCGCCCCGAGGACGTCCGCGGCAAGCTGACGGTCAAGGCCCCCAAGGGCTTCACCGTGCACGCGCCCGAGGAGGTCACCGCGCCGCGCGGCGGGACCGCGACGGTTCCGCTCACCGTCGACGTCCCCGAGGGTGCCCGTTCCGGGACGTACCGGATCCCGGTGGAGTTCGACGGCGCCGAGCAGACCCTGACCGTGCGGGTCTATCCGCGCACCGGCGGCAAGGACCTGGCGCGCGGCACGGTCGCCACGTCCTCCGGCGACGAGACGCCCGACTTCCCGGCGTCCGCGGCCACCGACGGCAACCCGGGGACCCGCTGGTCCTCCCCCGCCGAGGACGGCGCCTGGCTGCAGTTCGCGCTGGCCCACCCGACCCGCCTGGGCCAGCTCGTCCTCCACTGGCAGGACGCCTACGCCGCCCGCTACCGCATCCAGGTCTCACCGGACGGCCGCAGCTGGCGCACGGCCGCGACCGTGCGGGACGGCAAGGGCGGCCGGGAATCGATCAGGATGGACGCGAAGGACGCCCGCTTCGTCCGCATACAGGGCGAGAAGCGGGCGACCCGGTTCGGGTACTCGCTGTGGTCGGTGGAGGCGTACGCGGTGCAGGACCGCGGGTGACCGACCGTTGTGTGTCCAGGCGGGCGGAGCAGGCTCCGCCCGCCCGAACACGACGAAGGCCCGGCCTATGCCGACACGGCATCGATCCGGGCCAAGGCGTCATCCGCGCCGTACGGCTGCAAATACGGCAGCCAGCGCGGATCACGATGACCCGTGCCGATGATCCGCCACGCCAGTCCTGACGGCGGGGCGGGCTGATGACGCAGCCGCCAGCCGATCTCGGCGACATGGCGGTCCGCTTTGACGTGGTTGCAGCGCCGACAGGCGGCGACGACGTTCTCCCAGGTGTGCTGACCTCCGCGGCTGCGCGGGATGACGTGGTCGACGCTGGTTGCGACGCCACCGCAGTACATACAGCGCCCGCCGTCACGCGCGAAGAGCGCCCGGCGGGTCAGTGGCACGGGGCCACGAAAGGGCACCCGCACGAACCGCTTCAGGCGGACCACACTGGGGGCCGGAATGACACGGGTCGCGCTGTGCATCAGGGCGCCGGACTCCTCGAGGCTGACAGCCTTCTCATTGAGGACGAGGATGAGCGCGCGGCGGAGCGGTACGACGCCGAGCGGCTCGTACGACGCATTGAGGACCAGGACATGCGGCACGGGTGCCTCCTTGTACGCCGGCGGCGCGTGGCTCGCGCCGGGACGATCTCTCCACAGTGTCCCCCGGTGCCTGGTCGGAGCGCCACCATGACCGGGTAACGGCCCCGAGGTGTTTTCCACCACACCCCCGCCCGTCCCGCCGGATACGGCTCATTCCCGCCTTCCGCGGATGTGACCGGTCGAACACGGGCGCGGGCCACCCGGGTTGCCCCGTTAGTGTGGTTGGTCAGCCCGGTCGCTGGGTCCCGCAGCGGTCCGGGTCTGCTGTCCCATACGGAAGGTTCGACTGTGTTCTGGTCCGCTTCGACGGTCGCCGCCGCGCAGCTGCGCGCCGCCCCCGCCGGCTCCACCGGCTCGTCCTCGCTCGACGACGCCACGGAGAAGGCCACCAACGCCGCCGGCTGGGTGCAGGAGAACTGGGGGACGTGGCTCACCTCCGGTCTGCAGATCCTGCTCATCCTCGTGATCGCGGTGGTGCTCCGGCATGTGATACGCCGCACGATCACCAAGCTCATCGAGCGGATGAACCGCACCGCGGCCGCCGCTCAGGGCACCGCGCTGGGCGGGCTGCTGGTCAACGCCGAGCGCCGCCGCCAGCGGTCCGAGGCGATCGGCTCGGTCCTGCGCAGCGTCGCCTCCTTCGTGATCATGGGCACGGCCGCGCTGACGGTCCTGTCGGTCCTGAAGATCAACCTGGCGCCGCTGCTCGCCAGCGCGGGCGTGGCGGGCGTCGCGATCGGTTTCGGCGCCCGCAACCTCGTCACGGACTTCCTCTCCGGCGTCTTCATGATCCTTGAGGACCAGTACGGCGTCGGCGACGAGATCGACGCCGGGGTGGCCACCGGTACGGTCATCGAGGTCGGTCTGCGGGTCACCAAGCTGCGCGGCCCGAACGGTGCGATCTGGTACATCCGCAACGGCGAGGTGAAGCGGATCGGCAACCTCAGCCAGGGCTGGTCCACGGCCGCCGTGGACGTCGTCCTCGCCGCCGACCAGGACCTCCAGCGGGCCCGGGACACCATCACCGCGGTCGGCGAGGCGATGTCGAAGTCCGAGCCGTGGAACGAGCAGCTGTGGGAGCCGGTGGAGGTCCTCGGCCTCAGCGAGGTGCACCTCGACACGGTCACCCTCTCGGTGTCCGCCCGGACCATGCCGGGCAAGGCCGCGGGCGTGGAGCGCGAACTGCGCTGGCGGATCAAGCGGGCCCTGGACGCCGCCGGCGTCCACCTCGCCCCCCGCCCGGCCCCCGCCGACGAGGAGGAGCTGCCCGCGGCGGACCCCACGGCCACGGTGGCGGCCCCCTCCGCACTGAACAACCCCACCTCGCCGCAGGCTCAGGCCGCGGAGCCGCTGGCGGCGGTGCCGAAGTCGGTGAAGTAGGCCGCGCCCCGCAGAACGGCGCACCGCAAAGCAGGGAGGGGCGCACCGCATCACGGCGGTGCGCCCCTCCTTCCGTGTGCGCGGCCCGCTGCACGCGCGCCCCCCGGGTGCGGCCGCTGCGCCGGCGGCGTTCGGTCAACCCACCCCGTCGCACCCATTGACGCCGCCCGGTGTGCCGCCTACCTTCCTGTTCATCGATTGGAAAGTTTCCTAACAGATGCGGTGGCCGGGTCGGCCACCGGTGAACGGGGTGACGGACTTGGCCGGTGGGCAGCAGGCGCAGGGGACGCCGGGGACGCCACGGGTGTTGCGTGCCATGAACGACCGGGCGGCGCTCGACCTGCTGGTGTCGCAGGGGCCGCTGACCCGTACGCAGATCGGCGAGCTGACCGGGCTGTCCAAGCCCACCGCCTCGCAGCTGCTGGCCCGGCTGGAGGCGGCCGGACTGGTGCGCACGACCGGCAACGTCACCGGGCGGCCCGGACCCAACGCCCAGCTGTACGAGGTCGATCCGGCGGCCGCGCAGGTGGCCGCGCTGGCCGTGGACCAGCTGGGGATCACCGCCGCGGTCGCCGACATCACCGGGCGGGTGCTCGGCGAGGAACGGGTCGGCACCGACGCCGTCGCGAAGGACGTACCGAACCGCACCGCACGGCTCGTCGCCGAGGCCGTCGACGGAGCGCTGGCCAAGGCCGGACTGGACCGCGAGCAGCTGCACGGAACGGTGATCGGCACGCCCGGCGCCCTGGACCCGCAAACCGGCCGGCTGCGCTACGCCCCCCACCTGCCGGACTGGCACTCGCGCGCCCTCAAGGAAGAGCTGGCCGAGGTGCTGGGCACGCCCATCACCATCGAGAACGATGTGAACCTGGCGGCGGTCGCCGAACAACACGACGGCGCGGCCCAGGACTTCGACGACTTCGTGCTGGTGTGGGCGGACGAGGGCGTGGGCGCCGCCATCGTGCTCGGCGGCCGGCTGCTGCGCGGGGCCACCGGCGGCGCCGGCGAGATCGGCTACATGCCGCTGCCGGGCGCGCCGCTGGCCCGGGGCGGCGACCGCAGCGCCGCACGGCCGGACGCCGGCGGCGGCTTCCAGCGGCTCGTCGGCTCCCCGAGCGTCATCGCACTCGCCCATGCCTACGGGGCGCCCGCGGTCCGTACCGTCGGCGAGGCGCTGGCCAGGGACGACGTACGCGAGGAGGTCGCGCGGCGGCTGGCCACCGGGCTGGCGGCCGTGGTGGCGGTGGTCGACCCACGCCTGGTGGTGCTCTCCGGGGAAGTCCCGCAGGCCGGCGGGGAGGCGCTGCGCGCCCTGGTCGAGGAGGAATTCACCGGACTCGCGCTGCCCCGACCGGAATTGCGGCTCAGCGACATCGACGGCAATCCGATCCTCATCGGCGCGCTGCGCACGGCGCTCGCCGAAGCCCGCGACGCGGTGTTCGACACGACCGGCTGACTCGCCCGGCCAGCCCCGCCCAGGAATTCTCCCCGCGCAAAGGAAAATCCGCCCCGCCGTAAAGGACGTCCGCCATGCCGCTCCCCCGTCTGCGCCACCGGCTTTCCGCGGCACTGGCCGGTGCCGGGCTGCTCCTTACCGGCTGCGCCCACCCGAGCGTCGGCAGTGACCGCGACGACCCGACCAAGCCCGTCACCCTCACCTTCTGGCACGGCTGGTCGACGCCGGAAGAAATGAAGGCGATCAACGATTCCGTCGCGCGGTTCGAGAAACGGCACCGCAACATCACGGTGAAGGTCGTCCCGAACGTCACCGACGAAACGATGAACCAGGCCCTGCGGGCCGGCGGGGACGACGCACCGGACGTGGTCTCGTCCTTCACCACCAACAACGTCGGGCAGTACTGCTCGTCGGGCATGTGGGCGAACCTCGACCCGTTCCTGAGGAAAACCGGCGTGGTCAAGGAGAAGATCTTCCCGAAAACCCTGCTGGATTACACGAGTTACCGGGGCGAGCAGTGCGCCCTGCCACTGCTCGCCGATGCCTTCGGGCTCTACTACAACAAGGACGCCTTCCGGGAGGCAGGCATCACACGGCCCCCTCGGACCATGTCCGAACTGAAACGGGACGCCGTCACCCTCACCCGGCGCACCAAGGACGGCTCCTACCGGCGGGTGGGATTCATGCCCAACTTCCGCCTCTACCAGAACAGTCCGGACCGGCTGTTCGCCCAGTGGGAACCCCGCTACTTCGACGCCCACGGAAAATCCCGGCTCGCCAAGGAACCGGCGACCCGGCAGTTCCTCACCTTCCAACGGGAACTGATCGAGGCCCAGGGCGGCTACGGACCGCTGGAGAAGTTCCGCACCACCTTCGGCGACGAAATGTCCTCGCAGAACGCCTTCCTGACACAGAAGGTGGCCATGCACATGGACGGTGAATGGCGCGGACTGATGCTGCGCCAGGCCAAGGCCCCCTTCGGCTGGGACACCGCGCCGATGCCGGTGCCCGACGACCGGGCCGACACCTACGGCAAGGGATATCTGACCGGCACCGTGATCGGTATCGCGCACGGCAGCACCCATCAGAACGCGGCCTGGGAACTGGTGAAATTCCTGACCACGGACACCGATCAGGTGGTCCGGTTCGCCAACGCCATCCACAACGTGCCGTCCACGAAAGCGGCCCTGAATTCCCCGAAGCTGGACGCCGATCCGACGTTCCGCACCTTCCTCCGCATCGCCCGGCACCCGCACAGCGTCGCCCTTCCACCGTCCACCAACGGCGGCCAGTACGTCACCGCACTCCAGGACTTCAGTTACGACGTCGAGGCCGGAAAGGTGCCCGAACTCGGAAAGGGCCTGCGCGCACTCGACGCCCAGATCGACGCCGACACCCTCCAGTCCGAGAACTGACGGCCGTCCGGGCAACCGACGGCCGGGAACCGACGGAGAACCGCCATGGCAACCACGACCACCGCCCCCGCACCGGCGCCCGCACTCCGGCGCAAACGCGCCCGCGAACGGCTGCGCGTGCTCGGCTTCCTCTCCCCGTGGCTGGTCGGATTCTCGGTGTTCTTCGGCTATCCGCTGCTCGCCACCGGCTATTTCTCCGTCATGCACTACAACCAGATCGAACCGCCCGAATTCGTGGGCCTGCGGAACTGGACATACGTCCTCACACAGATGCCGCTGTTCGGCCCGGCCCTGTGGAACACCCTCTGGCTGGTCACCGTGATGGTCGCCCTGCGGGTGGTGTTCGGCCTGGGCATCGGTCTGCTCGTCACCAAGGTCAAAAGCGGCGCCGGATTCTTCCGCACCGCCTTCTACCTGCCCTATCTCGCGCCGCCGGTGGCCGCCACCGTCGCCTTCGTCTTCCTCCTCAATCCCGGCACCGGACCGGTCAACGACCTCCTCGGCACCCTCGGCATTCCCGCACCGTCCTGGTTCAACGACCCCGACTGGGCCAAACCCTCACTGGTGATGCTGTCCCTGTGGGGCATCGGCGACCTGATGGTGATCTTCATGGCGGCGCTGCTGGACGTGCCGAAGGAGCAGTACGAGGCCGCCGAACTGGACGGCGCGGGCGCCTGGGGGAAGTTCCGGTACGTCACCTGGCCGTCGATCACCCCGATCGTGCTGTTCGCGGTGGTCACCGGCGTCGTCCAGACCATGCAGTACTACACCCAGGCGCTGGTGGCCGGAAAGCTCGCCTCCGGCGTTTCCATCGGGCCCGGCACCGTCATCCAGCCCGGCTACCCCGACCACTCCACCCTCACCGTCCCGCAGCTCGTCTACTCCCTCGGCTTCCAGAACTTCAACACCGGCGCGGCATGCGTGCTCTCCCTCGTGCTCTTCGCCGTCGCCATGGCCGTCACCACCCTGCTGATGCGCAAGCGCGCCGGCCTGCTCCCGGCGGAGGACTGACCGATGACCACCACGACCCTCACCGCCCGCCCCGCCCCGGCCCCGGCCGGCCACCCCGGCCACGGCGCCGCCCGCACCCGCGCCCGCCGCACCCGGCTGCTGCACTGGATCGCGGTACACACCGTCGCCGTCGCCGCCGCCCTCTTCTTCCTGCTGCCCTTCGTCTTCGTCTTCCTGACGTCCGTGATGAGCGACGGCCAGGCCATGAGCGGCGAACTCTGGCCGGACACCTGGCACTGGTCCAACTACGTCACGGTCTTCCGCACCCCGGGATTCCTGGACTGGTGGAAGAACTCCCTGATGTACGCGGGCCTGGGCACCCTCTTCACGGTCTGTTCGGCCGTCCCCGTCGCCTACGCGCTCGCCAAGTTCCGCTTCCGCGGCCGCCGCACCGCACTCATCCTGGTCATCGCCACGATGATGCTGCCCCCGCAGGTCGTCGTGATCCCCATGTACCTGGTGTGGGCCCAGCAGTTCCACCTGGCGGGCACGCTGTGGCCGCTGATCATCCCGATGGCGTTCGGCGACGCGTACTCCATCTTCCTGCTGCGGCAGTTCCTGCTGACCATCCCGCAGGAGTACCTGGAATCGGCGAAGGTCGACGGCTGCGGGGAACTGCGCACCCTGCTGAGGATCGTCGTCCCGATGGCCAGACCGGGCATCGCCGCCATCGCCCTCTTCCAGTTCTTCTTCTGCTGGAACGACTACTTCGGCCCGCAGATCTACGCCGCGCAGAACCCCGCCGCCTGGACGCTCTCCTACGGACTGGAGTCCTTCAAGAGCGCCCACAGCGTCAACTGGAACCTCACCATGGCCGCGACGCTGCTGGTCATGGCCCCGGTCATCGTCGTTTTCTTCTTCGCACAGAAGGCCTTCGTCGAAGGCGTCACCCTCACCGGAGTAAAGGGCTGAGAACGGATATGAAGCTCGCAGTGGTCGGCGGCGGCTCGACCTACACCCCCGAACTCATCGACGGCTTCGCCCGGCTGCGCAACCTGCTGCCGCTGGCCGAACTCGTCCTCGTCGACCCGGCCCTGGACCGGCTGGAGAGGGTCGGCGGCCTGGCCCGGCGGATCTTCGCCGCACAGGGCCACCCCGGCCGGATCACCTGGACCGACGACCTGGACGCCGGTATCGAGGGCGCCGACGCCGTCCTGCTCCAGCTGCGCATCGGCGGCCAGACCGCCCGCCACCACGACGAGACCTGGCCGCTGGAGTGCGGCTGCGTCGGGCAGGAGACCACCGGCGCCGGCGGCCTCGCCAAGGCACTGCGGACCGTGCCCGTGGTCCTCGAGATCGCCGAGCGGGTCCGCCGTACGAACCCGGACGCCTGGCTCATCGACTTCACCAACCCGGTCGGCATCGTGACCCGCGCACTGCTGCGGGCGGGCCACAAGGCGGTCGGCCTGTGCAACGTGGCGATCGGCTTCCAGCGGAAGTTCGCCGCACTCCTGGGCGTCGCCCCCGACCAGGTCGCCCTGGAACACGTCGGGCTCAACCACCTCACCTGGGAGCGGTCGGTCCGCGTCGCCGGCGAGGACGTCCTCCCCAAGCTGCTCACCGAACACGCCGACGCCCTCGCCGCCGATCTGCGCCTCCCCCGGCGCGTCCTGGACCGCCTCGGCGCCGTCCCCTCCTACTACCTGCGCTACTACTACCAACACGACGCCGTCGTCGAGGAGTTGCGCAGCAAACCGTCCCGGGCCGCCGAGGTCGCCGCCATCGAACAGCAACTGCTCGCCCTCTACGCCGACCCCGCACTCGACGAGAAACCGGACCTGCTGGCCCGGCGCGGCGGCGCCTACTACTCCGAGGCGGCGGTGGCACTGACCTCCTCCCTGCTGGCGGACACCGGCGACATCCAGGTCGTCAACGCCCTCAACAACGGCACGCTGCCCTTCCTCCCCGATGACGCGGTCATCGAGGTCCCCGCCACCGTGGACGCCACCGGCGTCACCCCCCTCCCCGTACGCCCCCTCGAACCCCTCTACGCCGGCCTGATCGCCCACGTCACCGCCTACGAGCAGCTGGCCCTGGACGCCGCGCTGCACGGCGGCCGCGACCGGGTTTTCGCCGCGCTCCTCTCCCACCCCCTCATCGGCCAGATCGACCACGCCGACCGGCTCACCGACCTGCTGATCGCGCACAACCGGGAGCACCTCACGTGGGCCTGACCAGCACGGCGCTCGCCATCGACGCCACGCTCGCCACCGACGTGGCACTCGCCGTCGACGCGGGCAACAGCAAGACCGACGTGGCGCTGGTGACCACAGACGGGCGGCTGCTCGGCTCGGCGCGCGGCGGTGGTTTCCAGCCACCGGTGGTCGGCACCGCCCGCGCGGTCGACACCCTCGCGCCCCTGGTCGCGGCCGCCCTCGCGAAAGCCGGACGGCCCGGCCCCGTCGGTCACCTCTCGGCCTTCCTCGCCAACGCCGACTTCCCGGCGGAGGAGGAGGCACTGGCCGCGGAGATCACCGCCCGCGGCTGGGCCCGTACGGTGTCCGTCCGCAACGACACCTTCGCGCTGCTGCGGGCCGGACTGCCGGACGACGGGGAGCCGGTGGGGGTGGCGGTGGTGTGCGGGGCCGGCATCAACTGCGCGGGTCTGGGCCACGGCGGAGCCACCGCCCGCTTCCCGTCCGTCGGGCGGATCTCCGGCGACTGGGGCGGCGGTGCGCACCTCGCCGACGAGGCCCTGTGGTGGGCGGCCCGCGCCGAGGACGGCCGCGGCGACCCCACCGCACTCACCCGCGCCCTGCCCGCCCACTTCGGCCTGACCACGATGGCCGAGCTGATCGAGGGCCTCCACCTGGGCCGTATCCCCGCGCACCGCCGCCATGAACTCACCCCCCTGCTCTTCACCGTGGCGGCCGACGGCGACCCGGTCGCCCGCACCCTCGTCGCCCGCCAGGCCGAGGAGATCGCCACCATGGCCACCGTCGCCCTGCGCCGCCTGGACCTGCTCGCCGACCCCACCCCCGTCATCCTGGGCGGCAGCGTCCTGGCCGCCCGGCACCCCCTCCTCCACGACCACCTCACCCGCCTGCTGTCCGAACGCGCCCCCAAGGCCGTCCCCCATGTCCTCACCGCCCCACCCGTCCTCGGCGCCGCCCTCGCCACCTTGGACCAGGCAGGGTCCCCACCGGGGGCTTATGAGCGCCTGCGGGGGACTTATGACGGATGACCGGGACAGATGGGCGGGTAACTCCGGGGGGAGACAGGGGCGTTAGGGCCGGAATCCTCTGGCCCGGGCTGCTCGGTGAGGTGGTCGCTGTTCGGGGGTTTCCTGGCCGGGAGGGGCGGGGTTGGTCGGAGGTGGCTGGGGGTGGCTAGGGGTGGCCGGGTTGGTCGGGGGCGCCCCGCCCACCCCGCCCCTCCCCCTCCCCCTCCCCCTCCCCCCAGTGCTCCGTATCTGGTTCAGCCCCCCAGCACACCCCCTCCGGTTCGGTTCAGCCCACCCGTACCCCGTCCCCCCGGCGGGTCTTCGTGCGTTCGCCGGGGGCCAGGACGAGGGGTGGTGGGAGGTTGTGCGGGCGTGCGGTGGCGGGGTGAGAGTTGTCGCTCTCCGTAAGGATGGTGAGGGGGTGGGTGGTGTCGTTGATGATGATGGTCGGGGTGCCGTCCGGACGGTGGTCGAGAGGGTAGGTGCCGTGCGGGTCGATGTATGTCGTGGTCCCGATGGTGAGGAAACCGCTGGCCAACGGGGTGACCGGTAGCGGGGAGGCGCCGGGTTGCGGGCGCTTGGTGAGGGGGGCGAGGAGTGTGCGGATGCGGTGCATGGTGATCTCCCAGTCTTGGGGCGCGGTGGTCGGGCCGTCTGGTCCGCGCCCCTGTCGCTTTCTTTCGTTACTGAGAGTAGTTGAAGGAGGGTGGGGGTGGTAGCGGCGCGCGGGGGCGAGGAGGGGGCGGGGAGGCGGGGCGTGCGCGCCCCCGGCTGCGACGGCTCCGTCGTCGAGGGCCACTCAGCCGAGTGGCCACTCAGCCGAGGGCCACTCAGTCGAGTGCCTCTGAGTCGCCGACAGGCACCTAGCCGCCGAGGAATGCTCCGTCGCCTGGAGGCATTAAGTCGTCCAGGGGCTCTCAGGCATCCAGAGCACTCAGTCGTTCAGAGGCACTCAGGCATTCAGCGGCGCTCAGTCGTCGAGGGGAAGGGCCAGATCGCGTACGTGGCCGGCGAGGAGGAGGACGGCGGCGTCGACGGCGGCTTGGGGGTCCTGGGCTCGGATGGCGTCGGTGAGCCGGGAGTGCGGGTCGGTGGGGGCCGCGGTGGCGGTGTCGAGGCAGGCGGCGCGGCGGAGTTCCTCGCGCAGGGCGGCGCTGAGGGAGCGGTAGATGTCCGCGAGTACGGGGTTGGCGCTGGCCTCCGCGACCAGGACGTGGAACTCCGCGTCGGCGGCGGTGAAGGTCTCGGCGTCGTGGGCGGCGAGCGCGGCCTTGCGGCGGGCCAGTGCGGCCTCGATGCCGGCGAGTTGAGCGTCCGTACGGTGCTTGGCGGCCTGGCGCGCGGCGACCACGTCGAGGCCCTGGCGAACCTGGGTGACGTGGCTGAGCTCGGCCCGTTCGAGGCGGCGGCGGAGGGCGACCGCGCTGTCGTCGTCGGAGATCACGAAGGTGCCGTCGCCCTGCCGGGGTTCGAGGAGGCCGGAGTGGACCAGCGAGCGGACGGCCTCGCGGACCGAGGCGCGGCTGACCCCGAGGGATTCGGACAAGGCGCTCTCGGGCGGGATGCGGCTGCCCACCGGCCAGGTGCCGTTCACGATCTGGGAGCGGATCTCGTCGGTCGCGGTCTCCACGAGCGACACCCTGCCCTTGCGGACGGGCTGCATGAGATCACTTCCCTTCGGGTGGTGGGCGGTCCTGCCCGGCGTGGTGGACCGTCGGTCCAGGGTGGTGGGCCGTCCGTCCAGGGTGGTGGGCGGCCGGCCGGCGTGCTTGGGCGGTCGACCCGGGGCGGCGGCGGTGTCGTACGTGACCGCCAGACTCCCCTGATGTCTTCCGGGGCTTCTGCGTCTTGCGGGCCTGGTGCTCTTCTTCCGGGCCTGGTGCTCTTCTCGCGGGCTCGGTGGCGCCTTCGTGCAAGCCTGGTGCTCTCCTTCCGGGCCCGGTGGGGTCTTCTCCGGGCCTGGTGGTCTCCTTCCAGTCCTTCTGGGCCTTCCCGATGCTCCTTCGGGCCCTTCGGCATCCGTGGTGCCATCCTCCGACGTCTGGTGCGTCCGGCATCCATACCGGTCCCGCCGGGCCACCGCCGTGCTGGCTGGCCACGGCTGTTATGGCTGTCGTGACTGTCGTGACCGGCTCATGGTGGGGCGCGGGCTCCGGCCGTCACTTTAGTGCGGGGGCGGGCCGCCGGGGTCGTGCGCCGGTGCGCCGCTCCCGCCGGCTCGTGGGGCCGCTGTGCGCCGGCGGCGAGGGCGATCAGGGCAGGATCGAGCCAATCGCGGTGTGCGTGTCAGTGGCGGCGGACATACTGCTGCCCATGCACCGGTCCTTGTCGTGAGCGCGTTCGGGCGCCGCGCAGGGCGGCCGGTGGCGTGTCAGCGACCCAGGGGGAGGATCTGTGTCGTCCGTGCCGACCAGCAGCGTGGCGCCGCCCGCTCCGGCGCGCCGTCCGGCCTGGGCCGAGGGGCTGGACGAGCTGCGTGCCGCGGCGACGACCGAGCCGGGGCGGCTGCGGGCGATCGGGGCGGTGCTGGCGCTGCTGGTGCTGGTCTTCGGGGCGGCCGCGGCGTGGCAGGTCGCGGACCGGGCGGCGGCCGCGGACGACGTGGTCGAGCGCAGTCAGCCGCTGACGGCGGACGCGGCGAGCATCTACCGGTCCCTGGCGGACGCCGACACCACGGCCGCCGGAGGGTTCCTGGCGGGCGGGAAGGGCGATGCGGCGACCCGGCAGCGTTACGGCAAGGACATCGCCACCGCGGCGGAGCTGCTCACCAAGGCGGCGCAGAGCGCCCGTGGTTCGGACGGCGCGGGCGAGCAGATCGCCCGGCTCAACCGCCAGTTGCCGCAGTACACGGGCCTGGTGGAGACGGCGCGGGCGAACAACCGGCAGGGGCTGCCGCTGGGCGGGGCGTATCTGCGGTATGCGAACGAGCGGATGCGGAAGGAACTCCTCCCGGCCGCCCGGGCGTTGTACGAGGCGGAGTCGGACCGGCTGGCGGCGGACTACGCCGATGCGAAGGCCTGGCCGTGGGCGGCGCTGGTGGCGGGGGTGCTGGCGGTGGCCGCGCTGGGGTGGGCGCAGCGGCGGCATTACCGGCGGACCAACCGCGTGTTCAACCGCGGGCTGCTGGCGGCCACGGCGGCTTCCGTGGCGGTGTTGTTGTGGCTGGTGGTGGGGCATGCGGTGGCGCGCGCGGGGCTGACGGAGTCGTACGAGCACGGCGCCCGGTCGTTGCGGGTGCTCAACGAGGCGCGGATCGATGCACTGCAGGCGCGCGGGAACGAGAATCTGACCCTGGTGGCGCGCGGCGCGGTGCTCACGGATGATCAGCAGGACTTCTACGAGGCGGGTTTCCGCAACCGGATGACGGATCTGGCGGGGCCGGGTGAGCGGGGTCCGGCGGCGGCGCGGAGCCGGTTGGGGGCGGCGCTGGCGCTGGCCGACGACGAGGCGGGGCGGACGCCGGTGCGCGCCGCGCTGGGGTCCGTACGCCAGTGGCAGGTGCGGCATGCCGAGGCGCGGACGGCGGACGAGAAGGGCGAGTACGAGCAGGCACTGGCGAAGGTGGTCGACGGCACGGGTTCGACGGGTGAGTCCTTCGACCGGGTGTCGGCGGGGCTGTCCCGGGCGCTGGTGCACGAGCAGGCGGAGTTCCGTACGGCGGCGGACGCCGGGCGGGGCGCGCTGGACGGGCTGCCGGTGGGTGCCGGGGCACTGGCACTGGTGGGGGCCCTGGGCGCGGTGCTGGGTATCGGGCGCAGGCTGGCGGAGTACCGGTGAGCGGCGAAGTGCCGGTAAGGGAAACCGGAGTACCGGTGAGCGGCGAAGTGCCCGTAAGCGCCGGAATTCCGGTGAGTGACGGCACACCGGTAAGTGACCGAGCACCGGTGAGCGGCCAAGTACCGGTGAGTGACGGAACACCGGTGAGTGACGGAATACCGGTGGGCGGCGAAGTGCCGGTGAGGGAAAACGGAGTACCGGTGGGCGGCGGGGCATCGGGGAGAAGGCGTGGTGAGGGGGGCATGAGCGTGCGGGGGCGGGTGCTGGGGAATCTGCGGGCCGTCCTGGCGCCGGTCGTGGCGGGCATGGGGGTGATGGCGGCCGCGGCGGCGGTGCTGGTGCCGACGCTGGCCGTCGGGGCCGAGGACGGTGCCGTGGGCGGCGGTGCGGGGCGTGCCTCGTCGCCGGTGGTGACGCACCGGGCGTACGGGCCTGCGCCGGCCCGGTCCGCCGCGGCGGGGTGCACGCCGGGGAACGCCGCGGAGAGCCTGCGGCCGTCGTCGGACGACGGGCCGGCGGTGACGCGGATCAAGGAGCGGGGCCAGCTGGTCGTCGGGGTCGACCAGAACACCTACCGGTGGGGTTACCGCGATCCGGCGACCGGCAAGCTGGCGGGCTTCGACATCGATCTGGCGCGGGCGATCGCCGCGGACATGTTGGGGCCGCACGCGAAGGTGGTGTTCAAGGCGGTGCCGACGAACCAGCGGATACCGGCGCTGCGCAAGCGCCGGGTCGACATGGTGGTGCGCACGATGACGATCAACTGCGCGCGCAAGAAGCTCGTGGCGTTCTCGACGTCGTACTTCCAGGGCGGGCAGCAGGTGCTGGCGCCGAAGTCGTCGGGCGTGAAGGCGTTCGACGATTCGCTGCGCGGCAAGCGGGTGTGCACGGCGGCCGGTTCGACGGGTGAGTCGGAGCTGGCGGCGCGGCCGCACGGCGCGAAGGTGCTGACGGTGCCCAACCAGCTCGACTGCCTGGTGCGGCTGCAGTTGGGCCAGGCGGACGCGGTGGTCACGGACAATGCGCTGGCCGCGGCGCAGGCGGCGCAGGATCCGAGGGTGGAGCTGAAGGGCCGGCCGTTCACGGACGAGCCGTACGGGGTGGCGATGAACGAGGCCGACACGGATCTGGTGCGCCGGGTCAACAAGGTCCTGGACGACTACCGGGCCGGCGGGGCGTCCGACGGTCCGTGGATGCGGGCGTACCGCAAGTGGCTGAAGGCCGATCTGCCGGACATATCGGGCCCGCCGTCGCCGGAGTACAGCGACTGACTCCTCCGCGCGCCGCCCCACGCGGAGCCGAGCCGCCCATACGGCCCGGGGCGTCAACAACGGCCGCGAGGAACGTCAACAACGGCCCCCGGAAAGTCAAGAGGCCCCCCGGGAGCGGTGTCACCCGGCCGATCGCCCCACGAAGTGCCCGATGCCGTCACTATGGAAAGCGGACAGAACAGGAGGCGGAGGGAGCCGGACCGCAGCAGCCGCGCGGACTCGGTCGCAGCAATCGCCGTGCAGCGTACGCGTATTGGAGAGGTGATCGATGGGGGTCCCTGGACCTGTCCCCGGTTCGGCGGGGAGTTCCGATGCCCCGGTGCTGGGCCTGGAGGAGGTGGACCGCGCCCTGGCGCGGCTCGGCGCCGAGTACGAGGCAATCGAGACCTCGCTGCTGGCGCTGCAGGACCATGCGGGGCGCCGGCTGCTGGAGGGCGCGGATCTGTCGGGCACCACGAAGGAGCGCTGGGCCGACACGGAGCGGTCCATCACGGTGCTGTGGGCGCTGTTCGACGCGTATACGGGGGCGTTGGCGGCGGCGCGTGAGCTGCGGGCGCGGCGGCGCTGGCCGTCCCCGGAGGACCTGGCGGCGCTGACGGAGCTGCTGCACGGCGCGGGCGTGACGGTGCCGGGGGTGAGCGGTCCGGGTGAGCGGTACTGCCTGGAGGAGCTCGTCGCGCGGATGAACGGGCTGTACGCGCGCTCCCTGGACGTGATCGTGGCGGCCGACGCGGTGTGGTCGGCGCTGCCGGCCCGGATAGACCTGCTGTCGGCCGAGTTGCAGCGGACCCGGTCGCTGGCGCATTCGGTGGGGGTGCGGCCCGGTGAGCATCCGGCCGGTGACGATCTGGAGCGGATCACGGGTGAGCTGGCGCGGCTGCGGGCGCGGGTGATCGCCGATCCGCTGGCGTTCTGGGTGTCGTCGGCGACGGGGAGTTCGGCGCCCGGCGGCGGCCGGCCGGACACCGAGCGCTACGACCGTGCGGCGCGGGCGCTGGAGGACATCCGGCGGGAGGTGGCGGCGGTGCTGGACGTCCGGCAGGACGCCGAGCGGCGGCTGATGCGGCTGCGGGACGTGCTGTCGCGGGCGGACCGGACGCTGACCGAGGCGCGGCAGGCGCGCGGCGAGGTGCTGGCGAAGATCGCCGCGTCGGAGGTGCCGGCGGTCAGCGGCCCGTCGACGGCGCTGCACGAGCAGCTGGCGGCGGCCGCGGAGTACCGCCGGCGGGCGCAGTGGCACCGGCTGTCGCCGCTGCTGGACAGCCTGGAGGAGCGCGCGGAGGACGAACTGCAGCGGGCCCGCGAATCGTTGACGGCGGTGACCGCGCCGCTGGCCGTACGGGCGGAGCTGCGCGGCCGGTTGGACGCGTGCCGGGCGAGGGTGGCGCGGCACGGCCTGGCGGAGGATCCGCTGCTGGTGGAGCGGTACGACCTCGCGCGGCGGATGCTGTGGAGCGCGCCGTGCGATCTGCGGGCGGCCGAGCAGGCGGTGTGGCGCTATCAGCAGGCGGCGGCGGAGGTGCTGGTTCCGCAAGCGCCGGAGGGCAGGGGGGATTCGTGACGGAGCGGGCCGGCGAGCGCTGCCAGCGGCGGGACTGTGCGGGCGGTTACGAGGACGTCGGCGGCGGTGAGCGGTACTGCGATGTGTGCGGGCTGCCGCCGGTGGTGTCGCCGGACGGGCTGCTGGCGGCGCCGCCGACGGGTGTGACGGGCCGGGCGTTCGTGGCCGGACCGGAGGCGCGGGAGGCGGCCGGGGCGCTGCTGACCGTGCCCTCCCCCGGCCCGGGTTCCGGTGCGGGGACGTCCGGGCGCGTGCCCGGGTCCCGGCGGCCGGTGTCGCGGCGTTCGGTGTCCGGGCGGCTGCCGCGCGACGGGTCCGGCCGGACGGTGCGCGGGGTGGCGGCGGTGTCGGCGCGCGGTAGCGGCGGCGCGGCGTCGTCCGGGTCGGCGCGGGGGCGGCTGGGCGTGGGTCTGGTGACGGTGCCGCAGGTGCCGCGGCCCGATCCGCGGACGGCGGTGCTGACGCATGCCGAGGTGCCGGAGCGCAAGCGGTTCTGCAGCCGGGCGGACTGCGGTGCGCCGGTGGGCCGTGCGCGCGGTGACCGGCCGGGCCGTACGGAGGGGTTCTGCGGCAAGTGCGGCCATCCGTACAGTTTCGTACCGAAGTTGCGGCCCGGGGAGATGGTGCACGGCCAGTACGAGGTCGTGGGCTGCCTGGCGCACGGCGGGCTGGGCTGGATCTATCTGGCGATCGACCGGGCGGTGTCGGACCGCTGGGTGGTGCTCAAGGGGCTGCTGGACACCGGTGACGAGGAGGCACTGGCGGTCGCGATGTCCGAGCGGCGGTTCCTGGCGGAGATCGAGCACGCCAACATCGTGCGGATCTACAACTTCGTGCAGCACCTCGACCGGGACACCGGCAGTCTCGACGGCTACATCGTCATGGAGTACGTCGGCGGCAAGTCGCTCAAGGACATCGCCAACGACCGGCGCACTCCCGAGGGGAGGCGCGATCCGCTGCCGGTGGAGCAGGCCTGTGCGTACGGCATCGAGGCGCTGGAGGCGCTCGGCCATCTGCACAGCCGCGGCTACCTGTACTGCGACTTCAAGGTCGACAACGCCATCCAGCAGCACGACCAGCTCAAGCTGATCGACATGGGCGCGGTGCGCCGGATGGACGACCACGAGAGCCCGATCTACGGCACGATCGGCTACCAGGCGCCGGAGATTGCCGCGCTGGGCCCGTCGGTCGCCTCCGACCTCTACACCGTCGCGCGCACCCTCGCCGTGCTCACCTTCGACTTCCAGGGCTACACCAACGTCTTCGCCGATTCGCTGCCCGATCCGGACCACATCGAGGTGTTCCGCGCCTACGAGTCGTTCTACCGGCTGCTGGTGCGTGCCACGGACCCGGACCGCGACCGCCGGTTCGGGTCGGCGCAGGAGATGGCCGAGCAGCTGACGGGGGTGCTGCGGGAGGTGGTGGCGGTCCGGTCGGGCGAGCCGCGGCCGGCGCTGTCGCAGCTGTTCGGGCCGGAGCTGCGGGCGGCGGACACCGAGCTGCTGGCGCCGCAGGAGGGCGACAGTTCGCTGCTGGGGGCGCGCGGCCCGGCCCCGGACCGGGCCGGGGCGGCGGTGCCCTCCGGGCCGGCGCTGCGGCCGCTGGACGTGGCCCGTGCGGCGCTCGCACTGCCGGTGCCGCGGGTGGATCCGGCCGACCCGGGTGCCGGGCTGCTGGCCGGGCTGCTGACCGCCGCCCCGGCCGAACTCCTGCCCGCGCTGCGCGCCGCGCCCGTCGCCTCCCTGGAGGTGCGGCTGCGGGAGCTGCGCGCCCATCTGGAGAACGGCGACGCCGCGGCGGCCCAGGACGTACTGGCGCAGCTGGCGGATCCGCCCGCCGGGCCGTGGGACACCGCGGTCCGGTCCGCCGACGCGTCCGGTGACGGGCCCGGTGAGGCGTCCCGTGACCGGGGCGCCGACTGGCGGGTGGTGTGGCACCGCGGCCTGGTGGCACTGGCGACCGGCGACCGGGAGGCCGGGGCGCTGGCCTTCGACGCGGTCTACGACGCGTTCCCGGGCGAGCCGGCGCCCAAGCTGGCGCTGGGCCTGTGCGCCGAGTTGCTGGAGCAGTGGGACAACGCGGTGGAGTACTACCGCCTGGTGTGGGCGACCGACCGCAGTTACGTCAGCGCCGCGTTCGGGCTGGCGCGGGTGCGGTTGGCGGCGGGCGACCGGGAGGGCGCGGTCGAGGCCCTGGAGTCCGTCCCCGCGTCGTCCATCCACTACACCGCGGCGCGGATCGCGGCGGTCCGCGCCCGACTGCGGCAGCGACCCCCGGAGGATCCGTTGTGGCCGGACCTGCGGGCGGCCGCCCAACAGGTCGAGGCGCTCGCGGACTTCGGCCTGGACGCCGGGCGGCGGGAACAACTCGCCACCGAGGTACTCGGCGCGGCCCTGGACTGGGTACTCTCCGGGAGCCACGGTGCCCGACCGGACGGTACGGCCGCCGGCGGCGGACCGCCGGTGCTGCTCGGCAGCCCACTGGACGAGCGCGGGCTGCGGTTCGGCCTGGAACGGTCGTACCGCCTGCTGGCGCGGCTGGCGGAACGTGGTGAGAGAAGGATCGAACTGGTGGAACGGGCCAACCGCTTCCGCCCCAGGACATGGGTGTGACATGGGTGTGACTGGGCCGTTCCGGTGTGCGGGCTGCGACGAGCCGTACGAGGCGGCGGACGAGTTCTGCGGGCGGTGCGGTGCCGCCCTGCCGGCGACGGCCGGGACGCAGGGGACGCAGGCGACACCGGCGACTTCGGCGACACAGGCGACTTCGCATCCGTCGGAGTCGCCGGAGACGCCGGAGACGCCGGATGTGTCGGAGAGGCCGGAGTCTTCGGAGCCGTCGGCGTACGAACTGGCGCCGCCCGCGCCCCCGGTACCACCCGCGCCCCCCGTGCCGCCGCGGCCCCCCGTACCGCCTGCACCGGCCGCACCGCCCGTACCGCCCGCCGGTGGCGCCCCGGCCGGTCCGCCGCCGCCCGATCCCGGCACCCGTCTGCCGGGGGTGGACGCGGCTTCCCCGGCCGGTCCGCCGGCCGATCCGCGGGTGGCCGGGTACGAGGCGGTCGCCGACGCCGCGGCCGGAGCGCACGCCGAAGGGGCCGGGGCGACCACGGACGGGACCGGCGCGGGTATGGACGGGACCGGTACGGCCGCCCCGGAGGAGACGCCCTTCGATGTCCCGTCGGGACGGTCGCCGTTCGACCCGCCATCGGGCGGGTCGCCCTTCGATCCGCCGCCGGCTCCGGCACCGCCCGTCGCCGCGCCCGCCGGGGCACCCGCCCCGGAGGCCGCCGCCACGGGACCGGAACGGGACCACATGGAGCGGGAGCTGGCGGGCATCGCGGCGGTCAGCGACCGGGGCCACCGCCACCACCGCAACGAGGACTTCTTCGCGCTGCGGGCCGCCGCGCTGCCGGACGGCGCGCCCGCCGTGGCGGCCGTGGTCTGTGACGGGGTCTCCTCGGCGACCCGACCGGACGACGCCTCCCGGGCGGCGTCCGAGGCGGCCGGTGAGGCGCTGGCGGCCTCCCTGCCGCGCGGCGCCCACCCCCAGCAGGCCATGCACGACGCCGTCCTGACCGCGTCCGCCGCGGTGGACGCGCTGGCCGACGATCCCTCGATCGTGCACGACGAGCACCGCCAGCAGAACGCCCCGGCCTGCACCATCGTCGGCGTGCTGGTCGGCGGTGAGCTGCTGACCGTCGGCTGGGTCGGCGACAGCCGCGCGTACTGGATCCCCAACGACCGTACGGCGCCGCCCGTCCGGCTCACCGAGGACGACTCCTGGGCCGCCCAGATGGTCGCCAACAACCTGATGTCGGAGGAAGAGGCCAACGCCGACCAGCGCGCGCACGCCATCACCGGCTGGCTGGGCGCCGACGCCTACGAGGTCGAGCCGCACACCGCGTCGTTCAAGCCGGACGGGCCGGGCGTCGTGGTGGTGTGCACGGACGGGCTGTGGAACTACGCCGACACCGCGGAGCAGATGGCCGCGGTGCTGCCGTACGACGCGCCGGCCCGGCCGCTGCCCGCCGCCCGGGCGCTGGTCGCCCACGCCCTCGCCGGCGGCGGGCACGACAACGTCACCGTGGCGGTCGTGCCGTTCCCCGCACCGGCCCCCGGCCGGACGGGCTGAACCACCACAAGCCGGTCACCAGGGGAGGGATGACGGCTTATCGGAGGTTCGATCCGATTCCGGCCGTGGAACGGGGACTTCGGGCGGCATTGACCGGCCGTCCGGAGTCGCACGGGGGGAGGAGAGTGCGAAACTCCTTGCGAAGGTGGTGGGCGTCGTCAAGACGGCGCCCGGTACTGTGCGACGGAAGGCGAAGGG
Source organism: Streptomyces sp. NPDC059649 (assembly GCF_042734445.1). NCBI lineage: Bacteria > Bacillati > Actinomycetota > Actinomycetes > Kitasatosporales > Streptomycetaceae > Streptomyces > Streptomyces sp. NPDC059649. Next base: position 29,420 of record NZ_JBHWDV010000045.1, on the reverse strand, counting down.
TGCCGGGGCGGGCGGGACGACTCCCGCCGCACGCGCCACGCGCACCGTCGCAGCACGAAAAAAAGCGACAGAGAACCACGATCAGTACCGAGCAGTACCAGAGCAAGTAAACGGTACGGAGGGGGAAGAACCGACATGCCGACCTGCCCGAACGGCCACCAGTCGGTGGCCGAAGACTGGTGCGAGGTGTGCGGCCAGCGGATGCCGGGTGCTGTCCCCCCGCCGCCCTCCCTGCCTGCCGGCTTCCTGAACACACCACCGCCCGCGCAGCCGACCGGCCAGCCCGGTCCGCCGCAGGGCCAGCCGGGCCCGCCGCCCGGCGCCCCCGGCCCCGGCGGCCCCGGACCTGGCCCTGGCGGCCCCGGACCCGGCTTCGGAGGTCTCGGCCCGGGCGGCCCCGACCCGCAGGGCCCTCCGGGCGGCTACGGCTTCCCGCCGCCCGCGCCCGGCCCCGGCGGCCCCGGCACGCAGGGTGGCCAGGGTGGTTACGGCTTCCCGCCGCCGGCACCCGGTCCCGGCGGCCCTGGCGGCCCCGGCCTCGGCCAGCCGATGCCCGGCCCCGGACCCGACCAGTCCGCTCCCGGCGGGCCGGGCGCCCCGGGCGAGCCGTGCCCGCAGTGCCGTACGCCGCGGGACGGGATGGCGCCGTTCTGCGGCGAGTGCCGCTACAACTTCCTCACCAACTCCCCGATGTCCTACGCCCCGCCCGGGCAGCCCATGGGCCAGCAGCCCGGCCCGCCGCCCGGCGCACCCGGCCCCGGCGGACCTGGCGGCCCCGGCACCCAGGGCGGCCAGGGCGGCTACGGCTTCCCGCCCCCGGCACCCGGCCCCGGCGGCCCCGGCCAGCCGATGCCCGGCCCCGGTGGCCAGGACGGCCAGGGCGGTTACGGCTTCCCGCCGCCGCACCCCCAGCAGCCGCAGGGCATGCCGCCCGGCATGGGCCAGCCCGCCCCCGGCGGCTTCCCCGGACAGCCCGGACCGCCGCCCGGCATGCCCGGCCCCGGCCCGGCCGGACAGCCCGGCCCGCCCCCGCCGCAGCAGAACGACGACTGGCCGCTGAGCCCGCCCGCCGCCCAGGGCGCGCCGCCGATGGCGCCCGCGCCGCCCGGCCCCGGCCCGCAGGCACCGTTCGAGCAGCAGCCGCCCGCGCCGTTCCCGCCGCAGCAGCCGGGCCCGTACGACCAGCAGCCCGGTCCTTACGACCAGCAGCCCGGTCCCTACGACCAGCCGCCGGCCCCGTACGAGCAGCAGCAGATGCCGCCGCAGCAGGGGCCCGGCCCGGACCAGCAGTGGAACGGCGGTCCCGGCCAGGGTCCCGCCGCACCGCCGCAGGGCCCGCCGCCGGTCGTCGGTGACGGCTGGGTGGTGGCGATCGCCCCGGACCGCGAGTACTTCATGGCGATGATGGGCCGCAGCGGCCCGGAGGCGGCGGGGCTCAACCTGCCCTCGTACTCCCCCGAGCAGGTGCTGCCGCTCGCCAACGGCCAGCTCACGGTCGGCCGCCGCCGCAACAGCACCGGCGAGTCCCCGGACATCGACCTGGGCAGCCCGCCGGAGGACCCGGGCGTCTCGCACCAGCACGCACTGCTGGCGCAGCAGCAGGACGGCAGCTGGGCGGTGGTGGACCAGAACTCCACCAACGGCACCACGATCAACCTCGCCGAGGACCCGATCCAGCCGTACGTGCCGGTGCCGCTCCACGAGGGCGACCGGGTGCATGTGGGGGCTTGGACGACCCTCACGGTGCGTCGGGGCTAGCCCTCCCACGTACCTGGCTTTCCCGCCGCGGGGCCGTTGCGCTTTGCGGCGCGCCGTACGTACCCGTCTGCGGCGCCGCGGTTGTTGTTCTCCGTTGCGCTTTGCGGCGCCCCGTACGTACTTTTCTGCGGCGCCGCGGGGCGTCTCGCCGTTGCGCTTTGCGGCGCCTCCCACGCACCTGTCTGCGGCGCCGCGGATCTTGGTCGCCGTTGCGCCTGCGGCGGGCTGGGTGGTGGTGGGTGCGGTGACGGTCCTCCGGGGCCGGTCGTGTGGACTGCTTCGCTTTACGTCCACACAACCGGCCCCTCCGGCCCGTCCCCTCCCGTTGGGGGAGGGAGAAGGGTGGGTAGGGGTGGACGTGGGGGTCGGCGGTCCCGTAGGGGAGAGGCGAACAGATCCCGTAAGGGGTACGGGCGCCCCCTGCAGGGCCTCAACTCGACCGGCCGGCGCGGAATTCCCCACACCGCACGACACAAGACACCGCACGACACGAGAAACCGCCGAACGACAACGCCCGCCCCCACCGGCCTCTCACCCCCCACCAACGGGAGGGGCTGGACCGGAGGACGAAGTCTGGAGGGCCGGCACCGCACCCAAAAACACCACGCCCGCCGCCAGGCGCAACGGCGAACACGCCCCACGACGGGACAGCCGACAACGTACGCGGCGCCGCAAAGCGCGCAACGGCGAGCCAGCCCCGCGGCGAGACAGACAGGTACGTGGGAGGCACCGCAAAGCGCAGCACAACGGCGAGCCCCCCGGCGAGACAGCCAGGTACGTCGGAGGCCAGCCAAGCCCCGCGCAGCGTCTGTCACCATGGAGCCGTGAACGAGATTCCACGCGGCACGGTGCAGGAGCAGACCTTCTACGAGCAGGTCGGTGGCGAGGAGACCTTCCGGCGCCTGGTGCACCGCTTCTACCAGGGAGTCGCCGAGGACCCGCTGCTGCGGCCGATGTACCCGGAGGAGGACCTGGGCCCGGCCGAGGAGCGGCTGGCGCTGTTCCTCATGCAGTACTGGGGCGGGCCCCGCACGTACAGCGACGGCCGTGGGCACCCGCGGTTGCGGATGCGGCACGCACCGTTCACCGTCGACCGGGCCGCGCACGACGCCTGGCTGCGGCACATGCGGGACGCGGTGGACTCGCTCGGCCTGGCCGAGGAACACGAGGCGCAACTGTGGGACTACCTCACGTACGCCGCCGCGTCGATGATCAACACCGCGGACTGACGACCGCACGAGAGATACGTCACACCTCCCCGCGCCCCCGTCGCGCCGCGGGCGTGCGCTGCCGGACACATCGCGTCACGATCCGGTCAAGGCCCCTCGGAAACCGCTTACCGGACGCTTCGCACTCTGACAGCATCCGTTCCATCCGTTGCGTCGATCATTCGTGTGACATCCGTTCGACCGACCGTGAGCGACTGATCGCGAACGACGCTGAACACGGCAGGGGGGACCGTGGCCGGCTATGCCGTACTGCGCGTGCGGGCGCACCGTCTGCTGCTGGTCGCCGCCCTGCTGTCGGTGCTGCTGACCGGGACGGTGCTGGCGACGCTGGCGGCGTTCTCGGAGTCGGTCGGCGACGCCGGGCTCCGGCAGGCGCTGCGCACCAGGTCGGCGGCCGCCGCCGCGCTCCAGGTGAAGGCCCAACTCCCGCCCGGATCACGGCAGTCGGCGGACCGGGCGGTGGCCGCGGCGGCCCGGCGGGCGTTCGACGGGCTGCCGTACACGGTGCGGACACTGACCCGCTCCGGGCCGTACGCGCTGCCCCGGACGCCTGGGCCGTCCCGGGCCCGCACCGGTGAACCGGACCTCACCCAGCTCGCGGCCCTGGACCGTTCCCGGCTCACCCTCGTCAAGGGCCGCTGGCCCACCGCGGAACGGCGCGGTCCGCTGCCGGTCGCGCTGCCCGAGGCCGCGGCCGCCCGGCTCGGGGCCCGGCCCGGACGGCGCATCACCCTCGACAACCGGCTCTCCGGGCCGCCGCATCTGACCGTCGTGGTCACCGGCGTCTACCGGCCCCGGGACCGCACCGACCCGTACTGGAACCTCGACGACCTCGGGGGCCGAGGGGTGCGCACGGTCGGCTTCACCACCTACGGGCCGCTGCTGGCCGACCCGGCGGCGTTCCGCGACGGGCGGCTGGTGCAGGACTCGGTGGGCTGGCTCGCCACCGCGGACTTCGGCACGCTCACCGCGGACCGGCTGCCGGCGCTCGGCGCCGCGGCCGGCCGGGCCCCCACGGCGCTGATGGCCGATCCGGCGTTCGCCGGCCACGCCACCGCGAGCACCGATCTGCCCACGGCGCTGGGGCAGTTGCGGCGGGCGCTGCTGGTGAACCGTGCCACGATCCTGATCGTCGCGCTCCAGCTGGTGCTGCTCGCCGGGTACGCGCTGCTGCTGGTCGCCCGGATGCTGAGCGGTGAACGGGCCGGCGAGACGGCCCTGTTGCGGGCCCGCGGTGCCTCCCGGCGGCAGCTGGCCGGGCTGGCCCTCGCCGAGTCGCTGCTGCTGGCCGTCCCGGCCGCGGTCGCCGGGCCGCTGCTGTCCGGCCCGCTGATCCGCCTGCTGGCCGCGCACGGCGCCCTGGCCCGGATCGGGCTGCCGCTGGACACCCGGCTCACCGCCACGACCTGGCTGACCGGTGCTGCCGTGGCCCTGGGCTGCGCCCTCGCGGTGGCCGCCCCGGCGCTGCTGCGGACCGGGTCCGACGCGCCCCGCCGGCGGCGGTCCGGTGCGCTGCCCGGTGCCGCACGGGCCGGCGCGGACCTGGGACTGCTGGTGATCGCCGGGGTCGCGTACGGGCAGTTGCGGCAGCGGACCGCGCACGGCGGGGCCGGCGGCGGCGTGCTGACCGGCGACGGGACCGGCGCGCTGGGCGTCGACCCGGTGCTGGTGGCCGCCCCGGCGCTGGCGCTGCTCGCCGGTACGGTGCTGACGCTGCGGCTGCTGCCGCTCGCCGCCCGGATCGCCGAGCGGGGCGCGGCCCGCGGCCGGGGGCTGGCCGCGGCGCTGGCCGGCTGGCAGATCAGCCGGCGCACCTCCCCCGCCGCCGGGCTCCGCTCGGGCGGCGGGTACGCGGGGCGGGGCGCCGGGCCGGTGCTGCTGCTGGTGCTGGCCACCGCGCTGGGCATGCTGGCGATCGGCCAGCGCGCGTCCTGGCAGCGCTCGCAGGACGACCAGGCCGACTTCCGGGCGGGTGCGGCGGTGCGCGTACTGGCCAGCAGGACACCGGAGTTCGGGCAGGGCGGCGGCTATGCGGCGGTGCCGGGGGTGGCCGCGGCGCTGCCGGTGGGGCTGGTGAACCTGGACCTGTCGGGCGGCCGGTCCTCCACACTGCTCGCGGTGGACTCCCGGCGGTCCGCGGGCGCGCTGCTGCTGCGCGGTGACCTGGCGGGCGGCGCCGCGGACTCGGCGGGCGCGGCGGACGGGGTGCTGCGCGCGCTGGCGCCGAAGGACGACCGGGCCGTGGGCCTTCCTCTGCCGCCCGACGCCGGGGCGTTGCGGGTGACGGCACAGCTGCGGTCGCTCAAGGCGCTGCCCCCGGTGGCCGACGGCCCGCGGCCCGGCAATCCGGGGCGGGACACCGGGCCGGTGCCCGCGGCCCTGTCCGTCCAGGTCACCGACCGGTTCGGGGTGCCGTACACGCTGCCGCTGGGCCGGCTCGCGGCCGACGGCCGGCCGCACACCCTCCGCGTGGACCTGGCCGCCGCGGCCGGTCCGCCGGCCGGGCGTCCGGCCGGGCCGCTGCGGGTGACCGGTCTGCTGGCCGACATGGACCAGTCGTCGGTGTCGTACCGTCAGCGGCTGACCGTGTCCGCCGCGCAGGCCGTCACCGCCGGCGGGGCGGTCCGCCCGCTCACCGCGCCCGGCGGGCCGGCCTGGCGGGCCCGCATCAGCGACAAGAGCAGTTACGTGGGTGAGCCGTTCGGGCCGCGGGCCGGCCGCGCGGAGGTGCCCGCGGGCGGGCTGCTGGCCCAGACGTACGACACCGGCGCCCGGCCCGAGGAGTGGACCGCGGCGGTGACGACCGTGCGGATCACCGCCGCGCATCCGCCGCTGCCGCCGCTGGCCGCCGTGGCCACCGATGCCTATCTGCGCGACAGCGGCTCCCGGGTCGGGTCGGTGGTCGATCTGCCGGTCGGCGGGCAGCAGGTGAAGGCGCGGATCGTGCGGGCGGTGCGGGCGCTGCCCGGCCCGGCGGACGGCCCGCCGGCCGGGGGCGGGCTGCTGGTCGACTTCGGTGCCGTCAACGCGGCGCTGTCCGACCTCGGGGCCGCCCCGCTGACCGCCACCGAGTGGTGGCTGCGGCCCCGTCCCGGCGCGTCGGACCGGGTCGTGACGGCGCTGCGGGCCCGCCCGGACACCGACCCCGGCCAGGTCCTGGCGCGCGCGGAGATCGCCCGGGAGCTGCACGACGATCCGCTGGGGCTCGGTCCGCAGACGGCGCTGACCGCGGCCGCGGTGGTCGCGGTGGCACTGGCGGCGGTCGGCTTCGCGGTCGGGGCCGCCGGGTCGGTACGCGAACGCGACCGCGAATTCGCCGTGTTGCGGGCCCTGGGGGCGCCGCGCCGGCAGCTGGCCCGGACGCTCGCCGCCGAACAGGGGGTGCTGATCGTGCTGGCGCTGGCCGTCGGCGGGGTGCTGGGTGCGGTGCTGACCCGGGCGGTGGTGCCGCTGGTCGTGCTGACCGGGCAGGCCACCCGCCCGGTGCCGCCGGTGCTGGTGGAGCTGCCGGCCGGCCAGGTGGCGGGGCTGCTGGCGGCGGTCGCGGCCGGACCGCTGCTGGTCGTCGCGGCCCTCGGGCTGCGCCGCGGCGACCCGGTGACGGCGCTGCGCGGGCAGGGGGTGCGGTGATGGCGACGGCTCCGGCACGGCGGGCGGCCGACCGCCGGGGGAACGCGCTCACCCGGCCGGGCCTGCTGGGCGTCCGGTTGCGGTCCGCGCGCGCCACGGCGCTGGCGCTGGGCGCGCTGGTGCTGGTCACGGCGTTCCTGGCGGCGGCGTTCCCACGCGGGGTGGCGCGGTACGAGACGGACGGGCTGCGCCATGCGCTCGCCTCGGCGCCGCCCGAGCAGCGGGCCGTGGAGATCTCCGTCGGCCGGGCGGACGTCACCGGCGCGGACCCGGCGGCCGGCTACGCGGCGACCGCGCTGGACCGTCAGGACCGGGCGCTGCGGAGCCTGTTCCGCGCCCCGCTGCGCACCCCGGCGGCGGACGCGGTGCACGGTGTCCGCACCACGAACCCGCTGGCGGCCCGGGACGCCGGACTGCCACGGCCGGACGGCGTCGATCCGGAACTGTCGCTGTACGCGGCCTCCGGCCTCGGCGGGCATGCGACCGTCACCGAGGGCCGGTTGCCGCGGGCCGCGGCCCCGGGGGCGGGCACGCTGGAGGCGGCGGTGACCACGGCCACCGCCCGCACCCTGCATCTGCGCACCGGCCGCGTCCTGCACCTGAACGGCCTGACCGTACGGATCTCCGGGCTGCTCGCGCCGCGGCGGCCGGACGGCGACTACTGGGCCGCGGATCCGCTGCGGGCGGCGCCCCGCCGGGCCGTGACCGAGGGGGTGCCGGCGCAGCGGTTCTGGCACGCCGGGCTGCTGCTGGCGCCCGGGGACGGGCCGGCGCTGCTGTCCACCGAGGGGGAGCCGGAGAAGTTCTGGCACTATCCGGTCGACGCCGGTGCGCTGACCGCCGCGGACGCCCCGTCGTTGCGGGAGCGGGTGCGGTCCGTCGAACACGGCGCGACGCTGGTCCGGTTGCGCGCCGTGGCGGGCGGCGGCGCGCTGGCCGACAGTGCGGTGGACGATCTGCTGGACGGCTACGCACGGACCCGGGCGGCGATCGCCCCGGTCATCACGGTGGCCGCGGTCGGCCTCGGCACCGTCGCCGGGATCGTGCTGCTGATGGCCGGCGCGCTCACCGCGGAACGCCGGCGCCCGGAGCTGGCGCTGCTGCGGGCCCGCGGCGCGTCCCTGGTGGGCCTGGCCGGGCAACTGGCGGCGGAGACCGCGGTGGTGGCGCTGCCCGCCGCGGCGGCCGGCGGCGGGCTGGCGCTGCTGCTGGTGCCCGGTGGGCGGATGGCGCCGGCGCTGCTGGCGGCGGCCGGGGCCGGGCTGCTGGGCACGCTCGCGCTGCCGCTGCGGGCCGCCGCCGCACACCGCCGTCCCCGCCCGGCCGCCCGCGCCGATCTTGCCGGGGCCCGCCCGTCCCGGCGCCGGACGGTCGCCGAACTGACCGTGCTGGTCCTGGCGGTGGGCGCGGTGGTCGCGCTGCGCCGCCGCACCACGGCCGGCGGGGGCGTGGACGTACTGGTCAGCGCCGCCCCGGTGCTCGTCGCCGTGATCGCCGCGCTGGTGCTGCTGCGGCTCTGGCCGCTGCCGCTGCGGCTGGCGGCCCGCCCGGCCGCCCGTACCTCCGGACTGACGGGATTCCTCGCGCTGGCCCGCGCGGGCCGCGCCCCGGCCACCGCCGGCCTGCCGCTGCTGGCCCTGCTGATCGCGCTGACCACCGCGTCGTTCGGCGGCTCGGTGCTCGCCGGGGTCGCCGCGGCCCGGGACCGGGCGGCGCTGACCGCGGTCGGCGCGGAGGCCCGGATCTCCGCCGAACGGCCGCTGCCCGCCGCGCTGCAGCGGGCCGTGGCCCGGGTGCCGGGCGTCGAGGACGCGGTACCGCTGCGGATCAGCGTGCAGACCGCGGACGACGGCGGCCCGCCGCTGTACCTGGTGATCGCCGAACCGGAGGCGTACGCCCGGCTGGCCCGCGCCACGGGACTGGGTGCCTTCCCCGCCGCCGACCTCGCCGACCCGGGCGGCGACCGGCCGCTGCCCGCGATCGTCTCCCCGCGCGTACGCACCCGGTTCGGCGACGCCCCGATGGCGCTGCAACCGGAGTACGGCCAACTCGTCGTCCGTCCCCGGGCGGTGCGCGCCGACACCCCGGCCCAGCCCGGCGGCGACTTCGTGCTGATCAACGCCCGGAGCGTGGCCCGGGTGCACCCCGACACCTACGCCGAGGCGGACAACGGCCCCACCACAATGCTGCTGTCCGGCCGCGGGCTGGACGCCGGGGCGCTGCGGGCCGCGGTCCGCGCCCACACCCCGGCGTCCCTCGCCGTCCAGGTGTCGCTGCGCTCCGCGGAACGCGCCGCGCTGGCCGATTCGCCGCTCCAGCAGGGCGCCGAACGCCTCTACACCGCGGCCGTCGTGGCTGGTGCCGGGTTCGCGCTGCTCGCCCTGCTCCTCTCCCTGCTGCGGACCGCCCCGGAACGCACCCGCCTGCTGGCCGGGCTCCGCACCATGGGGCTGCCGCCGGGGCGGGGGCGGCGGCTGATGGTGCTGGAGGCGCTGCCGCAGGCGCTGCTCGCAGCGGTCGGCGGGGTGCTGGCGGGGGCCGTGGCGATCCGGCTGCTGGGCCCCGGCACGGACCTCACCCCGCTCGCCCTGCCCGGCACGGCCGGCGGCGGGCCGGGCACCGTACGGCTGCGGACCGATCCCGCGTCCCTGCTGCTGCCGTCGGCGGGCGTGGTCGTACTGGCCCTGGCGGTCGCCCTGGTCCAGGCGTGGGTGGGCGAACGGCGGCGGGAGAGCACCGAGTTGAGAGCGGGGGACCCCTCATGAGCACAGAGCCCGAGGACGCCACGAGCGCGCCGGTGAGCCTGGCGGACCTGGAGGCGCGGGCGGCGGCCCGGCGCGAGCGGCCCGCCTACGGGCATGACGCGCTGATCGCCTGCGACCGGCTGGTGCGGGTCTTCTCCGCGGACGGCGTCGACGTGCAGGCGCTCCAGGGCCTCGATCTGCTGGTGTCCGAGGGCGAGTTGATGGCCCTGGTGGGGGCGTCCGGCAGCGGCAAGTCGACGCTGATGAACATCCTCGCCGGCCTGGACGTGCCGACCGCGGGCGCCGCGACGGTCGCCGGCCGCGATCTGCTGACCATGGACGCCCGGGCCCGGCTCACCTACCGCCGGGAGGTCGTCGGCTTCGTCTGGCAGCAGACCGCCCGCAACCTCCTGCCGTATTTGACGGTGCTGCAGAACGTCACCCTGCCGATGCAGCTGCGCGGCGGACGGCGCCGGGCGGCCCGTACGAAGGCGGCCGAGGAACTGCTGACGATGCTCTCGCTCGACCACTGCCGGGACCGCCGGCCGCACCAGCTGAGCGGCGGCGAACAGCAGCGCACCGCCATCGCGGTGGCACTGGCCAACACCCCTTCGGTCCTGCTGGCCGACGAGCCCACCGGCGAACTGGACTCGCACACCGCCGAGCAGGTCTTCGCCGCGTTCCGCACCGCCAACGAGGAACTCGGCACCACGATCGTGATCGTCACCCATGACCAGACGGTCGCGGACGAGGTGCGGCGCACGGTCGCGATCCGCGACGGCCGGACGTCGTCGGAGGTGCTGCGGCGCACCGAACGGGACGCCGCGACCGGCCGGGAGGCGCTGGTGGCACGGGAGTACGCGATGCTCGACCGGGCCGGCCGGCTCCAGCTGCCGGCCGACTACACCAGCAGCCTGGGCATGGCGCACCGGGTGCTGCTGGAGCTGGAGAGCGACCACATCGGGGTGTGGCCGGACCCGACGGCGAACGGGAACACCGGCCGTGGCGCCGGCGGGGGAACGCGGCCCGGCGACGGACAGGCCGGCGACGACGGGACGCAGCCCGGTGACGGGACCACACCCGGTGGCGGAACGAAGCCCGGTGACGGGGCCACGCCCAGTGGCGGAACGAAGCCCGGCGACCGGACGACGTAAGGGCGGCACTCCGTTCCGGTGGCGGCCCGGACGGGGAGGCTCAGACGGGGAGCGGCCCGGACGGGGAGCGGCTCAGACGGGGGTGACCGTCAGACCCGACAGCCCGGTGAGCCCGGACGGCCCGCCGGTACGCACCGCGACCGACCCGTACGGGGTGCGCAGCCGCAGCCAGCCGCCCGCGGACAACAGGGTCAGCGCCGGCGGTTCGGTGGGGTGCGGGCCGCCGCCGGCCGCGAGCACGGCGGTGCGGACCGGGCGGAGGAAGCCCAGCGACTGGGCGGCGTGCGCGGCGCGCAGCGGGAGGTGGGTGTCCCCGAGGGTGCGCGACCAGATCTCCCGGCCGATACGGTCGCGTTCGGCGCGGGTCCGGCGCTCGGGCGGCAGTGCCTCGTCCCGGGCCCGGAACTCGGCGACCGCGGCCGCCACCGCGCGCAGCAGCGCCTCCGGCGCGGGCAGTCCCGGCACCCGCTGCCAGCCGCCGCGCGGCGGCAGCAGCCCGGCCCACGGCGGACCGGTGACGGCGGCGGGCACGGTCAGCGTCCCCTGCTCCTCGTCGATGCCTTCGAGGAGGTCACCGGCGGAGACGGTGATGTCCAGGCCGGTGCCCGGTGTCTCGTCGGGGACCGTGGGCGCGGCGAGCCGGGCCGTACGGATCGCCAGCACCTCGAAGGACGGCGGCCGGCCGAAGACGGCGAGCACCCCGCCACCGGTCTGCAGCCGGACCGCGGCGGCCCGGTCGTAGTGGATCAGCCGGGCGAGGAAGGCGGCGAGGTCCGCCGCCTCCCCGGCATCGGCGAGGGCGAGCACCGTCATACCGCGACGGCCCCCTCCTGGTGCGACGCGTCGGCCAGGTACTCCTTGAGGATCGCCTTCTCCTCCGCGGTGAGGCGGCGCGGACGCTCCTCGGCGAAGTTGTACGGCACGACGACGGTCGAGGCCCGCAGGTAGAGGGTGTCCTCGTCCTTGACCTCGTAGCCGACCGTCAACGACGCGGCGCTGATCTTCGTCACCCACAACTCGACGGTGACCGGCGCGGGCCGGTGCACCAGCGGCCGCACGTAGTCGATCTCGTGCCGGGCGACGACCGAGCCGCCGGTGAACGACGGGCTGCCGTCCCCCGGCGCCAGCCGACGCATGAAGTCGATCCGCGCCTCTTCGAGGTAGCGGACGAAGACCGCGTTGTTGACATGGCCGAAGGCGTCCATGTCCGACCAGCGCAGGGGGCACGAGTAGCGGTATCGCACGAGGTCAGCCCCGGGTGAGCTTCTTGTAGGTGGCACGGTGCGGGCGGGCCGCGTCCGCGCCGAGGCGCTCGATCTTGTTCTTCTCGTAGGACTCGAAGTTGCCCTCGAACCAGAACCACTTGGAGTCGCCCTCGTACGCCAGGATGTGGGTGGCGACGCGGTCGAGGAACCAGCGGTCGTGGGAGACGACCACGGCGCAGCCCGGGAACTCCAGCAGCGCGTTCTCCAGCGAGGAGAGCGTCTCGACGTCGAGGTCGTTGGTGGGCTCGTCGAGGAGCAGGAGGTTGCCGCCCTGCTTGAGGGTGAGCGCCAGGTTGAGGCGGTTGCGCTCACCACCGGAGAGCACCCCGGCCGGCTTCTGCTGGTCCGGGCCCTTGAAGCCGAACGCGCTGACGTACGCCCGCGAGGGCATCTCGACCTGGCCGACGTTGATGTAGTCCAGCTCGTCGGAGACCACGGCCCACAGCGTCTTCTTGGGGTCGATGTTCGCCCGGCCCTGGTCGACGTAGGAGATCTTGACGGTCTCGCCGACCCTGATGTCGCCGGAGTCCGGGGTCTCCAGACCCTGGATCATCTTGAACAGCGTGGTCTTGCCGGCGCCGTTGGGGCCGATGATGCCGACGATGCCGTTGCGCGGCAGGGTGAAGCTGAGGTCCTCGATGAGGACCTTCTCGCCGAAGGCCTTGTTGAGCTTGTCGACCTCGACGACGACATTGCCCAGGCGCGGGCCCGGCGGGATCTGGATCTCCTCGAAGTCCAGCTTCCGCATCTTGTCGGCCTCGGCGGCCATCTCCTCGTAACGCGCCAGACGGGCCTTGGACTTGGCCTGCCGCCCCTTGGCGTTGGAGCGCACCCACTCCAGCTCGTCCTTGAGGCGCTTGGCGCGCTTGGCGTCCTTCTGGCCCTCGACCTTGAGACGGGTCTGCTTGGTCTCGAGGTAGGTGGAGTAGTTGCCCGGGTAGGGGTGGGCGCGGCCGCGGTCGAGCTCGAGGATCCACTCGGCGACGTTGTCGAGGAAGTACCGGTCGTGGGTGACGGCGACGACGGTGCCGGGGTACTTCGCGAGGTGCTGCTCCAGCCACTGCACGGACTCGGCGTCCAGGTGGTTGGTGGGCTCGTCGAGCAGCAGCAGGTCGGGGGCCTCCAGCAGCAGCTTGCACAGCGCGACGCGGCGGCGCTCACCACCGGAGAGGTTGTTGACCGGCCAGTCGCCGGGCGGGCAGCCCAGCGCGTCCATGGCCTGCTCCAGCTGGGTGTCCAGGTCCCACGCATTGGCGTGGTCCAGGTCCTCCTGGAGCTTGCCCATCTCCTCCATGAGCTCGTCGGAGTAGTCGGTCGCCATCAGCTCGGCGACCTCGTTGAAGCGGTGGAGCTTGCCCATGATCTCGGCGGCGCCGTCCTGGACGTTCTGCAGGACCGTCTTCGACTCGTCCAGCGGCGGCTCCTGCAGGAGCATGCCGACGGTGTAGCCGGGCGAAAGGAAGGCATCGCCGTTCGACGGCTGCTCGAGACCGGCCATGATCTTCAGCACCGTGGACTTACCGGCGCCGTTGGGACCCACGACACCGATCTTTGCGCCCGGCAGGAAGCTCAGCGTCACGTCATCGAGGATGACCTTGTCGCCGTGCGCCTTGCGCGTCTTGCGCATCGTGTAGATGTACTCAGCCAAGAGAAACCGTCCGGCAGATTGGATCGATCAGGGTCTGTGCGGCACCGCCCCGGGCCATCGTCCGTCGTACGTCCGTCATGCGCTGCGCGTGCGCCATGCGTCCGTCGTGACGTCCGTCGCGACCGTGGGAGGGCAGATACACCCATCTTGCCGTACGTCCGTCCCCGGAAGGAAACGGGTGCCGAGGGGCGGACGCCCGCGAGGCGGTGCGAGCACGGCGGGTGGGGTGCGGGATGCCGGGGGGTCGGGTGCGGGATGTCAGAGGGCGTGGTGCGGGGTGGGGTGCGGCGTGGGGTGCGGGATCACACGGGCGGTGGCGGCGTCGGGGGCACTCATGAGGCCGTACCCCGGGACCGCACGTCCATGGCCCCGGAGCGTTAACCACTCGGGGGCCACGTTTTGTTCCCGCCGCCCGCAGATTGCCTGCAGGACGGCCCATTCCCTTGGCTTCCGACTCGTCGTCTTCAGAACTGCTCGTCGTCTTCAGAACTGGTCGTTGTCTTCAGAACTACTCGTTCCCGCTGGTCACGGGCGTCGGGCCGCGGGCCGCGGGCCGTCGAGCTGCGGGCCGCGAGCCGCCCGCGGGGAACGCAGACGCCCGGCCGGTTACCGAGAGGTGACCGGCCGGGCGACCGCCGTTACTGCTCGCCCATCGTCGGGCGTCTTCTCTGTCCGGCGGCTTCCGTTACCGCACGCCCGTCACCGGGCGCCTGCCGCCGAGGCCCTTACTGGGCGGGGGTGCCGGCCTTCTTCTTACGGAGGAAGAACACCGCGGCGCCACCGACCACGACCAGGACGACCGCGACGCCCGCGATCATCGGGGTGGCGCTGCTGGAACCGGTCTCGGCGAGGTCGGTGCCGTGGCCGCCACCGGTGCTGCCGCCGACCGACGCCGGGCTGGGCTTGGGCGAGGGCTTACCGCCACCGCTGCCCGCGGTCTTGCAGTCGAGGACCCCGGAGAAGGTCTTCTTGAAGCCGCCCGCACCCTTGATGGTGATCTCGTAGGGCTGGTCCTCGGCCACCGGGACGGTCACGGTCTGCGACTTGCCCGGGGCGATCTCGTAGTCCTTGCCCGCCAGCTGGAAGCGGAACGCCTCATCGCCCTTGTTGCTGGCGGTGACGTCCACGCCGCCCTTGGAGCAGTTCTTCTCGGCGGTGATCGCCGGGATGGCGCCCTGCTTCTTCCAGGAGACCGTTGCGGCCGCGGAGACCGTGGACTCGCTGGAGCCGGCCAGGATCTGGGTCTGGCTCTTGGCGTGCTCACCGATGCCGGTGAACGCCCGGCCGACCGGCACCTTGGTGGCGGCCTGCGCGGTCAGCGAGGTGCTGCCGTCCGCGGCGCCCTTCGGCACGTCGAAGAACAGCTGGGTGCCGTCGGCGGCGCTGGTGACCGGCTTGCCGTCCTTGCCGACGATCTTGACGCCGGCCGGCGCACCGGCGGCCGGGGAGATCGTCACGTTATCGGCGTTGGTGTGCACGGTGACCGGGCCGAGCTTGTTGCCCGACTTGCCGGAGACGGCCGGCGGGTCCAGCGTCAGCGACGCCTTGGGCTCCTCGACGCTCTGCGCGCTCTTCTCGAGGTAGTCGGCGAGCTTCTCCGCCGCCGGGTCGACCGCGTCCACCTTCACGTGGTCGGAGAAGCGCCAGATCGCGACCTGGGTGCCGGCCGCCGCGGTCTTCTCGGTGAGGTTCCCGGCACCGGCCTTGGAGGCGAGCGCGGCGAGGTCGTTCACCTGCGGGTAGGAGTTCTGCAGGATCCAGCGGATCTTGCCGGCGTCCCCGTTGTTGTGCAGCGACGAGGCGCTCCAGGGCACTTCCTGGTACTTCGCCTGCTGCTGCGTCGGGTTGTGGATGTCGATGCAGTAGGTCTGCAGCGTGCCACCGTTGTCGACGGACATCTCGAACAGGCCCGCACCGACGCGCTGGTCCCCGCCGTCGTTGTGCACAACCGCCTGGTCGAAGATCTTCAGGCCACCGAGCGTGGCGGTGGCACCCCCGTGAGCCGGGGTCGTGTCGTCCGCCACTGCGGTCCCCGCGGTGGCTATCGCACCCGCCGCGACGAGGCCGGAGGCCACGACCGCGGCGGCAAGGCGGGCTGCGCCCCGCCTCTTCATCGAAAGCATGAATTTCCCCTCTGGGCGAGGCGGTCGGGTGGGGAAGGTGCCTCGCCGGAAAGATCCAAAGAACTCAAACAGCCGAACGTCAGCCCCCGTGAGCCCCCGTGACTACTCGTCGGATCTTAAGGAGCAGGCGCACCAGGGTCCCCAGTAATGGCATCCCATAAGCGATCCGAATCGCAATTGTTACCGAACACAGGCACCCTGACCTGGCATTATCGACAAATCCCCGGGACGTTTCAGGGCACTGCGGCCTTCTGCGACGAATTCGCCACGTCGACTGGCCCGGTGACGGCCTCGTGGGCGGTCTCGTGGGCGGTCTCGTGGGCGGTCTTCGTTGACGGCCCCGGGGGCGGCCTCGTGAGCGAGCTTGGGTGACCAGCTCGTGGGCGGACTGGGTGATCGGGTCGTTGGCTGGCTTGGTGGGTGACTCGGTGACTGGCTTGGTGACTGGCCTGATGGCTGACTCGGTGACTGGCTTCGTGGCCGGCTCGGTGACCGGCCCGGTGGCTGACTTGGTGACCAGCTCGGTGACCGGCCCGGGTGGCTGACCCGGTGGCCGCCTCGGTGACCGGCCCGCCGGTGCCGATCCCTGGCTCACCGTCAGGCCCGCGTCCTCAACCGTCCTGCCTGCTCCTACGGTTGGGTTACGGGCTCTGGCGCGGGACGGGGTCTGGTTCCTGATTCTGGGCCTGGTTCTGGTTCCGGTTCCGGATTCGGGCGCGCGCCCTGGAACGGGTCCGGGCGTGGGGCCGGGACCGGTTCCTGGTCGGTCACGTTCATGCGGCTCACGCGGGTGACTCTGCGGAAGGCCGCCGTGCCGCGCGACAGGTCGTGCCCGATCGCGACGGCGTCGACCTCGGCCGAGAACCAGCGCTGCCCGCCCTTCTCCGGCGACTGCTCCCCTTCCCGCAGCCGCAACCGCCCTTGCACCACCAGGGGTTCGCCCACCGCCACCGATGCCGCGACGTTGTCGGCCAGACCCCGCCACGACCGGACCGTATAGAAACTCGTCTCCCCGTCGGTCCACCGCTCCTGCGCCTTGTCCCACCGCCGGGACGTCGCCGCGAGCCGGAACCTCGCCACCGGCACGCCCGCCGTCGTCTGCCGGTGCTCCACCGCCGTCGCGGCATTGCCCACCAGCGTCACCATCGTCTCGTTCATGGAAATCCACTCCCCCGTCTCCTGCGCGCTCGCCGGGTCGCTCGCGCGCTGCGTTGACCTCATGCTGCACGGATCCGGCAAGCCCCGCTGCGGCCTGTGGACAACCTGCCGGCTGTGGACAACTCGGCCACTCGAAAGGGGCACTGGAGCGCAGTGTCCCTCCCGCGTCCTTTGCCGTCAGGCCCCCGACGCCACCGCGTACTGCTCCCGCACCTCGCGGTAGCGCAGCAGCTCGGCGGCGACCGGCTCCAGCACCCGGCCCCGGCCACAGGCCGCCGCCGCGTTCCGCAGCCGCCGCTCGGCGTCCTGCCCGTACCGCCGCGCGGGACCGCGTGCCACCACCCGGCACAGCCATGCCAGCGCCGGACCGCCCACCGATCCGATGACCGCGGGCAGCAGCCCGGAGACCCAGGTCGAGGCATCGACCAGCCCGGTCAGCGCCGCCAACAGCCACAGCACCCCGATGAGTTGGAGGACGGACAGCATCCCCTGAAGCGCGGCGGCCACCGTGCACCACCGCGGCTTGACGGCCGGTCCGCCCCGTAGCTCCTCCTCCGCATCGGCCGCCACCTTGTCCAGCGCCTCCGGCAGCCCGCACGCACCCCGGTCCGCCGCCTCGCGCACCGCCTGCGCCCAGGGCGCCGGCAGCCCGTGCGCCGCCTCCGCGGCCACGCCCCGTACGGCCTGCTCCACCACTGGCCGGGCCGCCGCCCGGACCACCACCGGGTCCCCCAACGCGTCGCCGCCCCAGGCCCCGGACATCCGCCGGTGGCCCGCCGTCACCTGCCGCGCTGCGAGCGCGGGTCCGGCCACAGCCTTGCCGCTCGTCCCCCCGCCAACCGTGTCCTGCCGACCACCCGTCCGCCCCAGGGTGCGCACCTCGACCGCTCCACGTCCCACGCCGGTGGTTGCCTGTCCCGCCCCGGTCGTTCCGCCGCCCGCGCCGGTCGTCGCGCCTCCCGGCCCGTGGTTCGGCCGCGCGCCACGGGCCCGGCGGACCCGCAGCCGTGCCCAGGGGGAGCCGCAGGCCCGCTCCGCGTACCGGAGCCAGTCACGTTCCGCGGCCCGCCCGGTGGCGACCGCGCCGACCGCCTCGGCCAACCGGTCGGCGAACTCCTCACGGGCCCGTTCGGTCAGTCCGACCTGGCTCCGGGCCACGTACACCGACCGCAACCGCTCGGCCGCCGCATCCACGTCGGCCGCCAGCCGCCGGTCCGCCGCGCCCCGTTCGGCGACGAACTGGCCGAGGGACTCCCGTAGTTCCGCGACACCCTTGCCGGTCGCCGCCGAGAGGGCGAGCACCGCCGCGCCCGGCTCCCCGTGTTCGCCGAGCGCCAGGCCGTCCTCGTCGAGCAGCCGGCGCAGATCGTCCACCACTTGGTCGGCGGCCTCTCCGGGCAGCCGGTCCACCTGGTTGAGGACGACGAACATCACCTCGGCATAGCCCGCCAACGGCCGCAGATAGCGCTCGTGCAGCACCGCGTCCGCGTACTTCTCCGGGTCGACCACCCAGATCACCGCGTCCACCAGCGCCAGCATCCGGTCGACCTGGGCACGGTGCTCGGTGGCCGAGGAGTCGTGGTCGGGCAGGTCGATCAGGATGAGTCCGCGCAGTTCGGGGTTGCCGTCCGCGGCCATGTGCCGCCGGTGCGCGGGCACCCCGAGCCGCCGCAGCAGCCCCTCGGCACCTGGTCTGCCGCCGGGCCAGACGCACGCCACCGGCTCGGCGGTGGTCGGCCGCCGCGGCCCGACCTGTGAACGGTTCGCTCCCGCCAGGGCGTTGAACAAGGACGACTTCCCGCTGCCGGTGGCTCCGGCGATGGCAACCACGGTGTGCTCGCCGGACAGCCGGTACCGCTCGTCCGCGGCCTCCAGCACCCGCCCGGCCGCCGCCAGCGCCCGCCCGTCCAGCCGTGACCGCGAGAGCGCGATCAGCTCCCGCAACGCCTCCAGCCGTGCCCGCAATCCGCCCTCCGGCCCCCGCCGGCCGCCATCCGCGACCCACCGATAGCCCTCCACGGGCGGACGCGGCTGAACCATGGCCTCCGCTGGCGACTCCTGCGGCGACCCGCCACACGGTTCGCCACCCGACGCGTCGTACGACCCCTCATACGGCCGTCCCTCATGTGGCCGTCCCTCATGCGGTCTGTCACACGAGGCGCCGATGGGCCCGGCGGCGGACGACCCCAAGGGCCCCTCACCGGACACCGCCCCATCCCGCCCCTCACCGAACGATCCGCCTCGCCCCTGTGCGAACGACCCGCCCCGCGCCTCTCCGGACGAACCGGAACGTCCGTCGGCGAACGAACCGGACGGTCCGACGCCGGACGAAGCGGCACGGCCGGCTCCGTATGCCCCGGTAGGGGTAGTGCCACAGGACGCGGTAGGGGCAGCGCCAGAAGACGCGGTACCCGACTCGCCACCCAATACGGCGTGCGCCGCGCCACCCGGCTCGCCGCACGCCCCTCCATATGCCCCGGCGTGCGCTTCGGCGTATACCTCGGCGAAGGCCCCGGGATATGCCCCGACGCATGACCCACCACCCGCTTCCTCGGTACCGGCGCCCGAAGCGACCCCCGCGGCACCGGCCTGCGGCTCGCCTCGCGACGCGGTCCGTGGTTCGATCCGCGCCCCGCCTGGCCCCCGCCCCGCGCCCGGTCGCGGAACACCGCCTTCCGGCACCCGCCGGGCGATCAACCCGTCATCCCACGCCCCGCCCGACCCCGGTTCCCCGGCCGCCATACGCGCGCCTCCTGGTGGCGCACTCCACGACTCGCCACACCCGGCCGCGCCGCTCTCCGCGTCCCCCACTCCCCGCACGTCACCGGCTCTCTGCGTGTTCCCCGTGCCCGCGCCCTCCCCCACGCCCGAAGCCGTACGTGCGGGCGCACCCTCCCCCACACCCGAATCCGCCGTTCCGGAACCGCTCACCCCGACACCTCCGCCTTCTCCCGCTCTGGCTGCCGTTCCTGCTCCACCACCACTGCGTTCGCCGCCGCGCCTCCCGCCACTACTGCCTCCGCCCGTAGGGCATCCGCCGTCCTCTCCTCCTGCTGCCGCTCGCGCTGCAATACGGACAGCGCGGCGATCAGCTCGGCCTGCTGGTCCGGCGGTACGGTCAGCCGGTCCAGCGGCGCCAGCCGCCGCTCGCGCTCCCCGTCCAGTGCCCGTCCCAGATAGGTGGTCAGCAGCCGCCCGCCCCGGTCGCGGAGCCGCAGCGCGGTCTGGGCCCCCAGAAGGTCGGCGAGGTTCTCGCCCGCCGTACGGGCGCGCCGGCCGCCGAGCAGCGTGGCGGCCAGCAAGGCGGCCGCTTCCTCCGGCTCCACCTGGGCGACGCGTTCACCGGCCGGTCCACCACGCGCGTCACGTGCCTCACGCGCCTCACGGGTCTCCTCCTCGGCCAGTTCCTCCAGGCAGCGCCGCCAGCGACGGACGAGGACGCCCAGCCGGCCGGCCGCTCCCGCGACTTCCGAGTCACCCGACGCGTCCGCCCCCTCCGCGGCTCCCGGCGCTCCGGGCGCTCCCGGGGCCGCGGTCAGCAGGAGTTCGGCGGCCGCGGGATCGCGCCGCCAGGCTTCCGCGGCCCGTTCGTCGGCCTCCTCCACGGCGCAGGTCAGCAACGAGGTCAGCCCGTCCGTCAGCGCGTCGAGCAGCTCGTCGGACCGGCCGCCGGTCCCGTGGTCGCGCCAGTAGGCGCGGGCGTCCCCGGCCAGCACCTCACCGGCCGCGACCTCGCTCCGCACCCGTTCGGCGGCCCGTTCGTACGCCTCCTCGACCCGGCAGGCGAGCCGGAGCCCCGCGGCGTGCTGGGCGGCCGCGGCCCCGGCCAGGGCGGGCAGCCGGCTGCGCAGCGAGGCGATCACCCCGGTGGCGGTACGGTCCGCGGCGGCCCTACGGGCGGCCGGGTCCTGGGCGTGCCGTTCCAGCCACTCGCGCAGCCCGGCGACCGCCGTGGCAGGCAGCAGCCCACTGCCGCCGCCGGCCGACTCGGGGAGCTCGGGAATGGTGAACCGCGGGACGTGGCCGAGGCCGGCGCGCTGCAGCAGTTCCGCGTACCGCCCGGAGATGTCGGTGGCGATCTGGTGCGGGACCCGGTCCAGCACGGTCACCAGCGTGACGTCGTACTCCTTCGCCGCGCGCAGCAGATGCCAGGGCACCGCGTCGGCGTACCGGGCGGCCGTCGTGACCAGAACCCATACGTCCGCGGCGCAGATCAGCTCAGCGGCCAGCTCGCGGTTCCGGGCGACGAGCGAATCGATGTCCGGCGCGTCCAGCAACGCCAGCCCGCTGGGCAGCGCCGTCTCCACCTCGATCCGTACCGCGAACGGCTCCCCACCCCCACCCGCTCCCCCTTTACCGGGGCCGCCACTGTCCCCGTACGCCCCACACTCCCCATACGCCCCGCATCCCTCATGCTCATGGGGAGACCCCTCCGCGCCGCCCTCGTCCTCCTCGGGCCCCCAGACCCGGAGGAGCTGCGGCAGCACCCGCCGTCCGGAGAACCAGTGGACGTCGTCGGGATGGCACACCAGCACCGGCGTACGCGTCGTCGGACGCAGCACCCCGGCCTCCGAGACCCGCCGCCCCACCAGCGAATTCACCAGGGTGGACTTACCGGCCCCGGTGGAGCCGCCGATCACCGCCAGCAGCGGCGCCTGAGGCGAGCGGAGGCGGGGAATCACATAGTCGTCGAGCTGGGCGAGCAGCTCTGCCCGGTTGCACCGGGCCCGGGCGGCGCCCCGTAGTGGCAGCGGAAAGCGTGCGGCTTCGACGCGGTCGCGCAGTACGGACAGTGCGTCGATCAGCCGGGGTCGTACGTCCAAGGTCGCCACATGTGCAGAATGCCCAATTTCGTTGGCTTTTTGAAGCGTATAACCCCTCGTGCGCGCCGCATGAACCACCACAGAATGGGACGAGTGACGCATGGGACGTTCGCGACAACTGAGACGCAGGCATAACGAGTGCACAACACCCGCCCCGCCGAACGTCAAAAGCGGTGCAGGATTCGTACCTGCCTGCGATTATCGGGACCGCTTCACCGAACCTCCACAACGTGCCACGGAGGTGAAGCAACCGGGACGAGGTACCCGGACCTCTATCCTGGTCCGCGGTCCGTGATCCACGCCCACACCGGCCCCCGTAGCTCAGTGGATAGAGCAGGTGCCTTCTAAGCACTTGGCCGCAGGTTCGAGTCCTGCCGGGGGCGCCAGGCGAGACCCTCCCTTGGGGAGGGTCTCTTTTCGTTGGGGGGTGGATGGGGCTGGGGGTGCCGGGGGCGGGCGGGGGCTGGTGGGATGGGGCCTCGGCTGGCTTGGTTACGCCTCTCGCTGGGCGGCCCCTCATCCATCCCCGCCGTCCCCTCACTGCGTTCGCCTGCTCGCCCGGGCCGTGCTGAGGGTGGGGGTGTGCGTAGGGATGTGGGTCAGCTGGCGGCGGGGTGGGGCTTGGAGTGGTGGTGGGGAGGACGGGTCAGGAGGTGGGTGGAGAGGAGGCCGCCGGTGAGGGCGAGGGTGGCGGCGAGGAGGAAGACGGCGTGCAGGGCGTGGGCGTAGGCGGTGGGGGACGGGGTCGGGGGCGGGGCGTACTGGTGGAAGACGGTGCCCAGGAGGGCGATGCCCAGGGCCAGGCCTAACTGGCGGGCGCTGTTGGCCGCGGCGGCGGCCACGCCGGCGTGGGCCGGGGATGCGGAGGACATGGCGGTCGCGGGGAGGACGGGGGACACCAGGCCGGCGCCCACGCCGGTGAGGACGAGGCCGGGGAGCAGGGCCGGCCAGGAGGAGCCGGGGGCGGTCATGAGGAAGGCCAGGTCGCCGAGGCCGACGATCAGCGAGCCGCCGCCGAGGGTCCAGCGGGCGGGCATGCGGTGCAGGGCGCTGCCGACGAGGGCGGAGGTGGCGAAGAACGCCGCGGGCTGGGCGGTGAGGACGAAGGAGGTGCCCAGGGAGGAGAGGCCCGCACCATCCTGGAGCCAGAGGGAGAGGACGGGCAGGAAGCCGAAGCCGGCCAGGTAGTAGACACAGGCGGCGAGGAGCATGCCGTTGAAGGCGGGGCTGCGGAACAGGGCCAGGGGCAGCATGGGTTGCTGCGTGGGGTGGCGCGCCGCGGAACGTTCGACCAGGAGGAAAGCAGCCAGGAGGGCGGCGCCGGTCAGGAAGCCGAGCAGGGTCGACGGGGCCGACCAGCCCGCTTCGCCGCCGCGGATGAAGCCGAAGGTGATGCCGAGGGCGGCCAGGGTGAAGGTGACTATGCCCGGCCAGTCGATGTGGGTCGGCCGGGTGGTGTCACGGGCGAGCACTTTGGCGGAGAGTGCGAGGGTGGCGGCGCAGAGGGGAACCGCACCGTAGAAGATCCACTGCCAGGAGAGGAAGTGGGTGAGGATGCCGCCCGCGATGTTTCCCGCGCAGCTCGCCGCGCCGGCTACCGCGCCCCAGATGGCGAACGCCTTGGCCCGGTCGCGACCGGTGTAGGTGAGGCCGATCAGCGGGAGGAGGGTGGCGAACATGGCCGCGCCGGCGGCTCCTTGGACGGCGCGGGCCGCGATCAGCACCTGGACGTTGGGGGCCAGACCGCAGGCCAGGGTGGCGACGGTGAAGGCGGTCAGGCCGCGGACATAGAGGCGTTTGCGGCCCAGGCTGTCGCCGAGGGAGCCCATGCCGAGGAGCAGTCCGGCGAGGGCGAGGGTGTAGACATCGACGACCCACTGGAGCGGGCCGAATCCGGCGTGCAGGTCGGCGGCGATGCTCGGCAGTGCCACGGTCACGATCGTCGCGTAGACGAGGAGGAGGAACGTACCGAGGCAGGTGGCCAGGAGGGGGAGCCATGTGCCGAGGGTGCGGGGCTTGCTTGGGTGGGGGGTGGGGACCTCGGCGGCGGTGGGGGTGGGGCTGTTGTCGGGCGTGCGGTTGTTGCTGGGTGTGCCGTTGTTGTCGGGTGCGCGGCTGTTGCCGGTGGGGGTGGGACCAACTGGGCGGCGATGGGCGGTTGTTGGGTGGCTTTTGGTGGTGTGGGGGTTCGTGGGTGGGTGGGAAGTCATGTGGTCAGCCTGATGTAATGGTCTTGTGCAGCTGAACCCTTACGGGGAGGACCCCGTCCGCTTTGTGGTCGAGCTCACCAACGCGCCTCCGGGCGGCGTGCGGGAGCTGGAGGAACGGTGCGTGGCGGCGGGGATGGTCATCGACCGGCCCGTCGAACAGGGCGACCTGATCGAGGTGTTGGGCTTTCTCCGGCGGTGGACGGAGGTGGTCGATGCCGAGACGGACGAGCGGCGCGCGGCGCTGCTCAACGGGCTGCTCGCCGAGGCGTCCACCCCTCCCCGGCTGACCGACCATGCGGACGGCGGCTGGCACATTCACTACCGGGAGGACGGGATCGGGTTGGGCGGTGTGTTGCGGGCAGTGGGTGCCGTGGGGACCGCGCTGCACCTGACCGGGCTGGGCACGCACCGGCTGGGACGCTGCGCGCTGGCCGAGTGCGGCAATGCGTATGCCGACTTCAGCCGGGCCGGGCGGCAGCGCTACTGCTCACACGCCTGCGCCAACCGGGACGCCGTACGCCGCCACCGGGCCAAGCGGCGGGCGGAGTAGGGGGAGTACGGGTGGGGCGGGGGGAGTACGGGTGGGGTGAGGGGCGTGGCGGGCATGGGCGTTCCCCTCTGCCGGCCGGCTCGCGTTCTCCTCGGGGCCCCCACCCCCGCCCCCTCCCTCCCCTCCCACCACTCCCCTCCCTGCCCTCGTAGCGCTATGCGGGACCTGATGAGACACCCCCGGCGGAGCTACGACACCCCGAAAGCGTTCCACGGCCTTTGGCATCCCGGAAGCGCCATGCGTGGCCTTGTGGCACCTCGAAGCGCTACGGGCGGCCAACGGCATCTCCGTCATGCCCTACGCGGTGCCTATCGCCGTCCCCGGCGCGTGGGAGGTTGGTCTGTCCGGGGTCGGGGTGTCGAGGGTGAGGGCCGTGGAGAGGGCGTGGCCCTGTTGGAGCATGGCGGTGCGGGCTGCGGGGTCGTTGAGGGCAGCGTTGCGGGCGTCGATGGCCTCCTGGGTTGTGGGGGCGAGGAACTCGCCGGTGCCGCGGCCGCCTTCCTGGCACTGGGTCACGTACCGGCGGAGTCTGCTTTCGTAGCGGGTGAAGGCTGCTGAGTGGTCGTCGGGGGATGCCGCCAGTTCGCCGGCCAGGACGTAGGCGCCGATGATCGCCGAACCGGTGCCCATACCGCCGAGAGTGGCGCCGTAGGCGGCGTCGCCGAGGAGGGCGATACGGCCCGTGGACCAGCACGGGACGTCGACGCGGCTGAGGGAGTCGAAGTAGAGCTCGTCGGCGGCCCAGAGGGTGTCGATCAGCTCCGGGGTGCGCCAGCCGGCTCCTTCGTAGGCGCGGGCTATCGCCTTTTTGTGGGCGGAAAGATCGCGCCGGTCGTGAGTCAGCTCCTCCTCGGAGGCGAAGACGCAGAACGCCTCGCCCGTATAGCCCGGCTCGGTGCTGCGGCGCGGAGTGCGGCCGACGGTCGCCACGCGGCCCGGTTCGGAGTAGCCGACGGATCGGGCGGCCAGGTCGCGGGCGGACTCCGGGAGGTCCCAGGCGGCGACGTAGTAGCCGAGGTGGCTGACGAAGTCCTGCTCGGGGCCGAAGGCCAGTCTGCGCACGGTGGAGTGCAGGCCGTCCGCGCCGATCACCAGGTCGAAGGTGCGGGGCTGGGTGCGGGCGAAGGTGGCGTGGACTCCGTCCGGAGTGGGTGTGAGGGAGGTGAGGGTGTCGTCGAAGACGTACTCGGGTGCCGGGCGACCGTCGGCCGCCGGGGTCAGGCTGTGGTGGTAGAGGATCCGGGAGAGGTCGGAGCGGAGGATTTCGACGTCACCGCCGGCGAACTCGGGTGGCAGGGTGGCGAGTTGGCGGCCCTGGTCGTCGATGAAGCTCATGGCGGAGCCGCCGCCGGTGCTGTGGCGTCTGACCTCGTCCAGGATTCCCATGCGTTCCAGGACCGTCAGATGTGCCGCGCCCCGGAAGTCGACCGCGAACCCGCCGCCGCGCAGGGCGGGGGCCACCTCGACCACGGTGGGGCGGTAGCCGTGACGGCAGAGCCAGTACGCGAGGGCCGGGCCGGCCACGCTGGCGCCGGAGATGAGGACCGTGCGACCTCGGCCGTCGCCGGTTCGGCCACCGGTTCGGCCACCCGATCGGTCACCGGGTCGGTCACCGGTTCCACCCGACGGGTCACCGGGTCGGTCGCCAGGTCGGCCACCGGTTCGGTCCTCCGGCCGGTCGTCAGGGCCACCGTCGGCGTCGGCGAGGCCGAGGCCGAGGCCGAGACCGGCCCCCGCGACCGCATCCGCTTGTGCTTCTCCCTCCAGGCCCAAGGTCTGTGTGTGGGACGTTCCGTGTGTTGCCGTGCGTCGAGCCATTGCTGCTTCCCCCTGTCATCACGCATGAGACCGATCCGCGATCCGCGATCCGCGGTCGGCGGTCGGCGGATCGACAGAAGAAACTGTATCCGATGGACACTGTTCTGTGTACCCCGGACGCAGTTTTAGGATGCGGGGATGGTGGGTGAGGACGAGAAGCGCAGTGTGTTCGGGGACCAGGCGGGCAGTGTCGAGCTGCTGTGGGGTGGGCGGGAGCGGCCCAGTCGCGGGCCCAGGCCGGCGCTGAGCCTGGAGCGGATCACCCGGACCGCGATCGCGCTCGCCGACGTCGGCGGGCTCGGGGCGGTCTCGATGCAACGGGTCGCGGGCGAGCTGGACTTCACGAAGATGTCCCTCTACCGCTATGTGCCGGGCAAGAACGAGCTGGTCGCCTTGATGATCGACAGTGCGATGGGCGAACCGCCGACCCTGCCCGAGGGGTGGCGGAACGGCCTACGGGCCTGGGCGGACGCGCTGTCGGCCGCCTACCGCCGGCACCCCTGGCTGCTGGGTGCGGCCACCGGCCCGCGTGTCATGGGGCCGAACGAACTCGGCTGGACGGAGACGGCGGTGGCCGCGCTGGCGGACACCGGGCTGAGCGGCGGGGAGCAGCTCGATGCCGTGGTTGTGGTGAGCGGCCACGTACGGGCCCTCGCGCAGGTAGCGGCGTCGATGGGGCTGGGCAGTGCGCGGGCGACGGAGCCCGAACAGGTGATGAGCGCGGCGCTGAACGAGCTGCTGGTGGGCCGCGCCGACCGCTATCCGGCGGTCGCCGCGGCGCTCTCCGCCACCGAGGCCGATGCGGCCGCGCGCGACCGGGCGGACGAGTTCGGCCTGGAGCGCATCCTCGACGGGCTGGAGGTCTACATGGGCGGCAACAGATAGCAGGGAGCAGGCGGGGCCGCACCCATGGCCCCTCGCCCGGCGGGCCCCCAACCGAGGGGCCCGCCCCAACGTCCCCTCCCGTAGGCGCCCGGCGCCCGGCGCCCGGTGCCCTGTGCCCGGTGCCCTGTGCCCGGCCAAGAGTGCTCACTACTAAGAGGGCCCGAAAAGGCCCACTCAAACAGGCAGGCTCCGCTCAAACAGGCAGGCTTCGCAGCCAGTCGACGAGGAGGCGGTTGACCTCGTCGGGGCGCTCCTGCTGGACCCAGTGGCCGCAGCCTTCGAGGATGTGGGAGCCGGAGAGGGCCGGCAGGGTGACCGGGAAGGCCTTGATGGCGTCGGCCAGCCAGTGGGTGGGGGCGTCGCGGTCGCCGCCGATGAAGAGGGCGGGCCGGGTGATCGGGGCGCCCTGCCAGGCGGCGAGGTCCGCCCAGTCCCGGTCGACGTTGCGGTAGCGGTTGAGGGCGCCGGTCAGTCCGGACCGCTCGAACTCGCCGGCGTAGTGGTCGAGATCGGCCTCGGTGAGCCAGGACGGCAGGGGGCTGTCGGCCGCGAAGCGGTCGGAGAGCCTGCCGCCCGCGGGGACGGTCAGCCGGGTGAGGCCGTTGCCGTCCTGGTCGTCGGCGGCGGGCTTCGCCTCGCCCGAGAGGCCGGTGTAGATGCCGGCCAGCCAGCCGCGGACGTCCGGTTCGATCTCCGCCTCGGCGCGGCCCGGCTCCTGGAAGTAGCTGATGTAGAACTCCTCGTCGCCGCCGAGCCGCGCGAACGCCTCGGTGGGCCGGGTCGCGCCGCGGGGCGTGTACGGCACGCTCAGCAGGGCGACGGCGGTGAAGAGGTCGGGCCGGAGCAGCGCGCTGTGGGCGGCGATGGGGGCGCCCCAGTCGTGGCCCGCGATGATCGCGGTCTCCTCGCCCAGGGCACGCAGCACGGCGACGTTGTCGGCCACATGGGCCAGCATCCGGTAGGCCGACACCTCGCTGGGCTTGGACGAACGTCCGTAGCCGCGGACGTCGATGGCGACGGCCCGGTAGCCGGCGGCGGCCAGCGCGGCCATCTGGTGGCGCCAGGAGTACCAGGACTCGGGGAAGCCGTGGACCAGGAGGACCACCGGGCCGGTGCCCTGCTCGACGAAGTGGATGCGGCCTTCGGGGATCTCGGCGAAGCGGTGGACCGGGCCGGCGGGGTGGTCGGCCGGTTCGGTGGTCTGCGGCATGCGTCCTCCTAGTGCTCCCAGTGGGGCGGTCTCCTCCGCAGCAGCACCCGTACAGCGGTCAGGCCTGCAGCGTGACCCCTACAGCGTGCACCCCTACAGCGTGCGGCCCTGCAGCGGTCACCCCTGCAACGCCGCCCCTACAGCGTGCAGCCCTGCAGCGCCATCCCTACAGCGGTCAGGCCTGCAACGGTCAGTCCCGCAGCGTGGGCCCTGCAGCGGTCACCCTACAAACGCACCGTCCTGCGGGGTTGTTCCTTCGCCCCGGTCAACAGGCCGTGCAGGGTGGCGAATTCGTCGACGCATTTGGCGGTGCCGTTGACGACGCAGTCCAGGGGCTGGTCGGCGACGCGTACGGGCACGCCCATCTCCTCGTGCAGCCGCCGGTCCAGGCCGCGCAGCAGGGCGCCGCCGCCGGTGAGGGCGATGCCGCGTTCGATGATGTCGCCGGAGAGTTCCGGCGGGCAGGCGTCGAGGGTCTGGTGGACGGCGCGGACGATCGCGTCGACCGGTTCGGCCAGTGCCCGGCGGATCTCCTCCTCGTCGATCTCCTGGAGGCGGGGCAGGCCGGTGATGTGGTCGCGGCCGCGGACCGTGTAGGAGGAGCGGCGGTCCGGTTCGCCGTCCTCGTCGACGTCGACGGGGGTCCACACCGCCGACCCGATGGCGATCTTGATGTCCTCGGCGGTGCGCTCGCCGATGGCCAGGGAGTGCTTCTTCTTGACGTACGCGGTGATCGCGGTGTCCAGGGCGTCACCGGCGACCCGTAGGGACTGGGCGGTGACCAGGCCGCCCATGGAGACCACGGCGACCTCGGTGGTGCCGCCGCCGATGTCCACCACCATGCAGCCGACCGGCTCGTCCACCGGGAGGCCGGCGCCGATCGCGGCGGCCATCGGCTCCTCTATCAGGTGCACTTCGCGGGCCCCGGCCCCCCGGGCGGAGTCGACGACCGCGCGCCGTTCGACGCCGGTGATGCCGGACGGGACGCAGATGACCACCCGCGGCCGGGAGAAGCGGCGACTGGGCAGGGCCTTCTTCATCAGGGCGCGCAGCATCTGCTCGGCGGCCTCGAAGTCGGCGATGACGCCCTCCTTCAGGGGGCGCATCGCGGTGATGCCGGACGGGGTGCGGCCGATGGTCCGCTTGGCCTCCTCGCCCACGGCGATGACGTCGCCGGAGGCGTTGACGGCGACCACCGACGGCTCGTTCAGCACC
>NZ_JBHWDV010000044.1:0-69370 GCF_042734445.1 Streptomyces sp. NPDC059649 | reverse complement strand
ACCCACCCCCACCACCCACCCCCACCACCCACCCCCACCACCCACCCCCACCACCCACCCCGTGGGCGGCGCCGGGTGATCCTGGCTCTGGTTCTCAGTGGAAGTCCCCGGCCGCAATCCGCTCAACTCGGGTCCGCCGGACCATCAAGGAGGCCGGGTCGTTCACCGGCCACTCTTTGACTCCCGGCCGCCGCAGGTAAAAGACGCCCTTGCGGATATCGGTGACGACAGCCAGCCGCCCCGGGGCGTACTCGACCTCATCGCCAACTCCCGGCACTTTCCTGGGAGTCGGATTTCTGGGATTCACCGAGAGGCCTCCGCTTCCGTGCAAATGCCGTGTCGGCCGGCGCACGGCAGGCATGCGTGCAGGTCGTCCGGGCCGGTGATCTTCTCCCGCGCCAGGCTGTAGCCGAAGTGGCAGTAAGGGCAGGCATTACCCGTGATCTCGTCGACCGTCCACGTCTTCGTGGCCGGAATGGTGTCCCACCCAACGGTCATGACGCACCTCCGAGACCGAGATAGGCGGCCCATTCGCTGGAGTCCCAGCCAACGGGGTCGCCGTGCCGGTGGCGAAATGCGCGGGCTTCGGGCGGAAGGGATCTTGCGTCGATCCGTACGGCGGCGGGCCCCGAGCGGGGGCGCGGAGCGGCATCGGCGAGGGCGCGGCGAGCGTTTGATGCAGTCGGCATCGTGGTCAGTCCTCCAGATCGCTGCTGGCATGACCAGCTAACGCGGCACCGAGGCAGTGTTCTGAGGGAGATCAGGCGCCCTCTTCCGCCCGTCGCCTAGGGCGATTTGGGAACCCCTTTAGCTGACGGGGCAGTGAGCGCGGAGTTACCGTGCGTGCATGAACTCCTCGCGGAACAGGGCACTTGAGGCGTGGATGAAGGAGCACGGTTACAGCTCCAATTCGCTCGCAGAGGCGGTGAATTCGGCAGTGGGGGACCTCACCGGCAGATTCGGGGGACTGGACGGCTCATCGATCCGGGACTGGAAAGCGGGCCGCGTACGGTGGCCGAAGTCCGCAACCCGCACCGCGCTGGAGAAGGTCACCGGTCTGCCCGCCACCGCTTTAGGGTTCGTACCGCGGGGCCGGGCCCCGTCGTCCACCCCCGCCCCACCGCCGGAGGACCCCGTGGAACGCCGTCGCTTCCTCGCCGCCGGGACGGCTCTGGCTGCCGCCTCCGCCGCACCCGCATCAGCCACCAACCGTCGCGTGGGAACAAGCGATGTCGTCCGGCTCCAACAACGTTTCACCGAGATCATCGCGAGTGACCACCGCCACGGCGGCCGGCTCGGTATCGAGCAGCAAGCCACGTCGCTCGCCGACGAGGCCATGGCTCTGCAGAATTCAGGGAGTGCCAGTCAGCGGGTACGTGCCCACGTGTACGGATGCGCGGCGGCATTCCGGTCCTCGGCGATGTGGGCGGCGATCGACGGACGCCGTTACGACGACGCGATCGTCCACATGCGGGAAGCGCAAGCACTTGCCGAATTGGCAGCCGACCCGGCCATCAAATTCCGCATTTGGTCACACGCCGGGACGCTGTACCGGCACATGGGCCGTCCTGGCGAAGCTATTGCCGCAAATGACGTCGCCAGAGGGCTGTCCATCACGCGTCGTGATCCGTTGTTCGCATCCCTGGGGCTCGCCAGGCAGGCCGCCATCCATGGCCTTGCCCGGAATCTCAAGGCTGCTCGACGCAGCTTCGATCAGGCCCAGGACGCGATGCATCGCGCAGATCCTGCCGCCGATCGTCCCGTGTGGATGACCTCGTTCTACGACCAGGCGGAATTGGATTCTCTCGCGCTTACCGGTTACCTCGCACTCGGCGACTACGAGACAGCCGAGGCGCACGCGCATCGATGCCTGGCCGCTCTCCGGCCCCACATGCGGCGGTCGAAGGCCATCGCCACCACTCGCCTGGCATGCGCTCAACTAGGCCAAGGCGATATGGAAGCGGCCGTCTCGACTGCCATGTCTGTCCCTGCAGATGCCGCCGCTCATCACCCCCGCGTCGCCGGAATGCTCCACACCTTCAACTCCAGGATCAACACCGTGGCGCCGAACAGCTCCACCGCCCGGATGTGGAATCAGCACGTACACACCATGTGGAAGGAACCGGTATGACGTCCACCATCGAGCTCCGTACATTCCACTCGCTGGAACCGGCTCGGCAAGCTCTTCTGGACGTCTATGCGGATGTCCGGGCAGACCTCCTGCACCTGCCCAACTACGCGGTCGAGACATTCGCCGAGCGCCTCGATCGCCATTCCAAGGAGCCAGGCTGGGTGGCGGTCCTGGCCTATGAACAGGACGAGCCCATTGGCTATGCGTACGCCAACACGGTGGATTCCGGCGACCGTTGGTGGAAGCGCATCTCGCCCGCTCCTCCGGCCGAATACACCGACAAAAGCGTCGTAGCCCTCAAGGAAATCGGCGTTCGCATTCCCTGGCGCGGTACGGGCACAGCTCGGCGTATCCACGACGCCCTCCTCGCCGAGCGCAGCGAGCCGTACGTCAGCCTGATGGTCAATCCTCTCGCCGGGGACGGAAAGGTGCACCGGCTCTACGAGAGCTGGGGATACGAAGACATCGGGCCGAGCCAGCCATCAGCAGCTTCACCGGTCCTTACCGCGATGATCAGGTCCGTGCGCTGATATCGGGGCGGGGCCAGCCGAGGGACCCTGGCAGGAGGTCGTCGCACCTGCTGAAACCGAGCCGGACCAGCAGGACGAGGACGGTAGCGATGGCTAAGAAACCGTCGGCGGGTGTCGGGGCGTACATCAAGCGGGACCTGCCCGACCGTGCCACCGCCTCCTCTTGGTGCGGCAAGCACCCGGTGGCACGCACCCGGCTCGTGGCACGCGCCGGGTGGGTGTGTCTGGACTGCGTACGCGAGGCAAGTCGCCCCGCCGCACCCTAGGTATCAGCGGCCCCGTCGCCACCTGGTGGGGGCCGGCGGGTGCCGTGCCCCAAGGGGGCGGGACAGCTCGGCGAATCCCTCACGTCCTCCTCGCCGAGCGCAGCGAGCCGTACGTCAGCCTCATGGTCAATCCTCTCGCCGGTGACGGAAAGGTGCACCGGCTCTACGAGAGCTGGGGATACGAAGACATCGGCCGTACCCGGCCCCCAGCGGACGCACCGGTCCTGACCGCGATGATCAGGGCTGTGCACTGACGGCGCCGGTCGATGTCACCCCGCGTAGCTAGCATCAATCGGCCAGAGGTAAGACGCCGCGGCCTCGCCCAGCCAGCAGGACACATGGAGGACATATGAGTGACGCCTACTCGCCCATCCCGGAACTGAACTTGCTCAAGGAGTTCGCCGACCGGATCGGCCCGGGGCAGTACTCAGAGGGATTCGAACTCCACGAGTACGGCAAGGAAGTCGGCCTCCACACCTGGTCGGAGCATCCGGAGTTTCTGGAGCGGTTCATCCCCTTCGCGCATGCCACCCACTCCGGCTCGCATTACGCCCTGTGGCGGTGCGACGACCGAACTGACCTCGCCGCGCTGCCCATCGTCTTGGTGGGCGACGAAGGAGACCTTTACGTCGTCGCGCGAAGCCTGCCGGAACTGTTCCAGCTTCTCGCCATCGACAGTGAGTTCCTCGACCCGGACGAGGTCGAGGAACACAGCGATGGCCATCAGGAATTCCTCGTCTGGCTGGACCGGAACTTCGGACTGGGGCCGCCGGAAGACCTCGACGCGCTCTGGGCCGAACAGAAGGAGTGCGACGAGCAGTTCCGGACGTGGGCGAGCCGTTTCGTCGAGTTGGACGACTACTGACAGCTCCCTCGGGGGATCGCGAGTCATGTTTGTGGGGCTTGTCGCCGGCAGTGGCCGGTCTGGGGCCCAGTGCCAACCCAGCGGCGCGAGGTGCTTGCTTCAAGTGCACTTGAAGGTCCTAACGTTGCCGGCATGACGGTGATCGACAGCACGCCCGTGACCTCCCCGCCCGTGGACGTTTGCGTGGTCGCGGGGACGGAGTATCCGCGGCCCGACGGCCAGGACCGTTACACGATCAGCGAGGTCGCGGCGTACACGGGGCTGAGCGCGCCCACTCTGCGGTGGTACGAGGAGATCGGGCTGCTGCCGGACGTGGAGCGGTCGCACAACGGTCAGCGCCGCTTCGGCAACCGGGACCTGGACTGGCTCGCCTTCGTGCGCAGGCTGCGGCTGACCGGGATGCCGGTCGCGGACATGGTGCACTTCGCGGAGCTGGTGCAGCGGGGCGAGGAGACCTTCGACGAGCGGCGGGAAATCCTGGAGCGGACCCGTCGCGAGGTCCTCGCGCGGATGGCTGAGCTGCAGGACACCGTCGCCGTACTCGACGCCAAGATCGACTTCTATGCGGGCGCCCACCCGGCGTCGGAAAGGGCCTGAGCGCCATCATGAGCAACGCCACCACGAGCAACGCCATCGAGCAGATCCGTAAGGTCGAGCTGGGTACCGGGGGTCCCCTCGTCGGCGTCCAGGGCTTCGGTGCCATGGGCATCAGCGCCGCCTACGGGCAGACGGACGACGCGGCGGCCCGCGACACCCTGGAGGCCACCGTCGAGGCGGGCGTCACCCTCATCGACACGGCCGACATGTACGGCGTCGGTGCCAACGAGGAGTTCCTCGCGCCGTTCGTCGCCGCGCATCGGGACGAGATCACCCTGGCCACCAAGTTCGGCATCGAATACCGCGCGGACGACCCGGAGTACCGGGCCATCCGTAACGATCCCGGCTACATC
This sequence comes from Streptomyces sp. NPDC059649, assembly GCF_042734445.1. Classification (NCBI taxonomy): domain Bacteria; kingdom Bacillati; phylum Actinomycetota; class Actinomycetes; order Kitasatosporales; family Streptomycetaceae; genus Streptomyces; species Streptomyces sp. NPDC059649. The sequence goes on along the minus strand of NZ_JBHWDV010000044.1, from coordinate 64,628 downwards.
AAGAGGGCCGTCGAGGCGAGTCTGCGTCGTCTGAACGTCGAGGTCATCGACCTCTACTACATGCACCGGCGGGATCCTGCCGTTCCGCTGGCCGAGTCCGTGGGGGCCATGGCCGAGCTGGTGCGGGAGGGGAAGGTGAAGTACCTGGGGCTGAGCGAGGTCACCGGTGCGGAGTTGCGCGAGGCGCATGCCGTGCATCCGATCACCGCCCTGCAGACGGAGTGGTCGGTCTTCAGCCGGGACGTCGAACGCAGCGCGGTGGGTGCGGCCGCCGAGCTCGGGGTCGCGTTCGTGCCGTACTCGCCGCTCGGCCGGGGATTCCTGACCGGTGCCTTCGCCGACGCGGGCAAGGAGCTCTCCGGCGGCGACTTCCGGCAGTTGATGCCGCGCTACACCGGGGACAACGCCAAGGCGAACGCCGCTCTGCTGGAGCCGCTGCACGAGATCGCGGCCGAACACGGCGCCACTACGGCGCAGATCGCGCTGGCCTGGGTGCAACAGCGGGCCGAGGTGCACGGCCTGACCGTGGTGCCGATCCCCGGGACCCGTAAGCGCAGCCGCCTGCTGGAGAACGCCGCGGCCACCCGGATCACGCTGACCGCCGGGCAGTTGGCCCTCCTGGAGCCGATCGCCGGCCAGGTGGCGGGCGAGCGTTACGCGGATATGTCCCTCACCTCGGCGGCTCGGGAGGGGTAGGTCCGGGGCCTCTGGGGCTGTACCTGGAGCGGCCCATTAGGGCGGGGTCGAACGCATCCCGTAGGGGACGGGGGCACCCCTTGCGGGCCACAACGGGGGATGGGGTGGGGATATTCCCAGGGGCAGGGGCAGGGGCAGGGGCAGAGGGGCACGGGCACGTACGGCCCCCGGCACGTATAGGCGCAGGGCTCGGACCAGCCCCGCCGCACCCATCCGCAGGGCGCAGGGCAGGGTTCAGGTGAGGCCCGCCGCGTTCAGCAGGTATGTGGTCAGGGGGTCGTAGTAGCGGGGGCTGCGGACGTGGTCGTCGAGGGGGATGGTGACCTGGAGGGTGCCCTCGGCTTCGGCGAGGAAGAGGGCCGGGTCGTTGGAGTCGGCGAAGCCGATCGCGTCCAGGCCGCGCTGGCCCGCGCAGCCCGCCCAGCCGTGGTCGGCCACCACCAGGTCCGGCAGCGGGCGGCCGGCCCGTTCCAGGCCGTCGAGGATCGCGGCCATCGGCTCGGGGGAGTGGGTGTGCCACAGCGTCGCCCCGCGCTCCAGCATCGCCACGTCGGCGAACTGGAAGACCATGCCCTCGTCCGCCTGCAGCCCGTCCGGGATGACGACGATCTCGCAGCCGGCGGCGCGGAGCGCCGCGGCGGTCGCGCGGTGCACGTCGAGCAGCCCGCCCGGGTGGCCGGTCGCGAACAGCACCCGGTGCGCACCGGCCGCCGCCTTGCGCAGCACCGCCGCAGCCCGCTCCAGCGCGTCCACCGTCAGCTCCGGGTCGATGGTGTCCTGGCCCTGCCGGTGGTGCGGGTCGTCGCTCACCCCGCAGCGCTCCGCCATCACGGCCAGTACGTCCTGCTCGTCCGCCCACCGGTCGCCGAATTCCAGGCCGAACCAGAAGTAGCGGTCACCGTTGGCGAGCTTGCGGTAGTGGGAGAGGTTGTTCTCCCGGGGGGTGGCGACCTCACCGGCGATCCGGGTGCGGACGAGATGGTCGACGAGTTCGGCACGCGACGGAACGGCGGCTGCGGAGGCTATCGGCATAGCGCCATTGTGCCCGGACGTATGTTCCGGGGCGGGGGAGTTCCGTTCCCCGGACGGAACGATCACAGACCGGAGCCGGGCTGGACGAAATGTCGAACGGCTGGCCGGAGTCGTTACGGAAATGTCCATGGGCGGGAGGCTTCGGCGTCCCTACCCTCGCCTCATGACCACCGCAGCCAGCGCTTCCCACGAGCCCGTCGGACCCGTCGACTCCTCCCGCGTCCCCCGTTACGCCGGGCCGGCCACCTTCGCCCGCCTGCCCCGCCTGGACGAGGTCGGCGGCCGGACCGATGTGGCCGTCGTCGGCGTGCCCTTCGACACCGGCGTCTCCTACCGCCCCGGCGCCCGCTTCGGCGGCAACGCGATACGTGAGGCGTCGCGGCTGCTGCGCCCGTACAACCCGGCCCAGGATGCGTCGCCGTTCGCGCTGGCGCAGGTCGCGGACGCCGGTGACATCGCCGCGAACCCGTTCAACATCAACGAGGCCGTCGAGACCATCGAGGCGGCCGCCGACGATCTCCTGGGGACCGGCGCGCGGATGATGACGCTCGGTGGTGACCACACCATCGCGCTGCCGCTGCTGCGGTCCGTCGCCAAGAAGCACGGGCCGGTCGCGCTGCTGCACTTCGACGCGCACCTCGACACCTGGGACACCTACTTCGGCGCCGAGTACACCCACGGCACGCCGTTCCGCCGCGCCGTGGAGGAGGGCATCCTCGACACCTCGGCGCTCTCCCACGTGGGCACGCGCGGGCCGCTGTACGGCAAGAAGGACCTCACCGACGACGAGAAGATGGGCTTCGGCATCGTCACGTCCTCGGACATCTACCGGCGCGGTGCCGACGAGGTCGCCGACCAGCTGCGCCAGCGCATCGGGGACCGGCCGCTGTACATCTCGATCGACATCGACTGCCTGGACCCGGCGCACGCCCCGGGCACCGGCACCCCCGAGGCCGGCGGCATGACCTCGCGCGAGCTGCTGGAGATCCTGCGCGGCCTCTCCTCCTGCAACCTGGTCTCCGCCGACGTCGTCGAGGTCGCGCCGGCCTACGACCACGCCGAGATCACCGCCGTGGCCGCCTCGCACACCGCGTACGAGCTGACCACGATCATGTCCCGGCAGATCGCCGCGGCACGGCAGGGGCAGTAGGCCCCACCCACGGCAGGCCGCGGCGACCGCCCCGTCGCTGTTGCCGGCGGGTTCCGCGGCCGGCCGCGCGGGGGCGCGGCCGCGGCTGCCCTGGGTGGTGATGACGGCGATGATGACGGCTGGGAGCCGTGGCCGTTGTCGAGGAGGTCGTTTTCGACGCGGTGGAAGGCGTCGGGGCCGCGGTCAGTCGGTTTCGTCGTACAGGGCGTCCGTCCAGGCCGGGGACTCCGACCCTTCCTCGTCGATCGACTCCAGGTCGGTCTCGATGAGGTACCGGATGCGTTCGCGCTCGGCGCGGCCGGCGGCCATGGGGAGGAGACACCGCCCCAGGACGTACCCCTGGAGCATGGCCACGAAGCCGGGCAGGCTGCTCGCGACGAGGGGCTGCTCGTACCCGTACCCCTCCTCGGCGGGGACCGCGTAGACGCCGCCGCCCTCACCGTCGACGACGAGCGGGAAGCCGCCCCAGACGCCGAGCCGGTAGTACGCGCCCCGGCCGGCCGACCCGGGCACGTCCTCGTCCTCGGTGAACTCCCAGACCTGCTCCGCCGACAGCTCGGCGAGCGGCTCCTCGGCGAGCACGGCCAGCCGCATCTCCGCGCCGCGGAACGCCGGCAGCCCGATCTCCGTCAGCAGCCGGCGGGCTGCCTCGTCGCGCAGTCCGTCCGGCAGTGCGCCCGCCGGGACCCGCTGTACGGTGCCCGGCCCGAACAGCTCCTCCAGGACGGCGGGATCGGGCGCGGGCCAGTCCGTGCCGCCGTCGACCTGGCCGAACGGAGCGAAGAACGGCTCGCCGTGGATGTCTCCCAGGAGGCCCAGGTCCGTCGGGCTCCCCGGAACCGCCGCATCCGCCCGACGCGCCGGATCCGCCGGACGCGCCGGATCCGCCGGACGCGCCGGATCCTCCGAGTGGTCCGGATCCGGAACCGGGTTCCTGGGCTCCACCGCGAAGATGCCGCCCAGGCCGGCGACCACCACCAGCGCGTCCGGCCCGCCCGGACCGTCCGGCCCGCCCGGACCGTCCGGCCCGCCCGGACCGTCCGGCCCGCCCGGACCGTCCGGCCTGTCCGGGCCGGCCATCCGCACGGCGTCGGTCAGCAGCTCGGGTTCGATGCCGTAGCTCGTCAACTGCACCCATGGCTGGGTGATTTGGGGGTCGCGGTCGCGCGGCCAGAGCGGTTCCGACTGGCCCGGCTGCGGGATGCCCTCGCTCCAGGGGCCGCCGAGCTGCTCACCGGTCGCGGCGTCCCAGATCCGGACCCGGCGGTCCCAGGCGCCCCGGCCGGCCACCACGGGCCGGCCGGCCGCGGCCGGTACCTCGGCGGTGACGTCGGTGAGGGACCGCAGCGGGCCCGGTTGCAGGTGGGCGAGGTCCCAGCCACCTGGTGGACGCCAGTGCGCCCAGCGGACCTTCCAGGGGAGCGGGACGCCCGAGCGCTCGATACCGGCCGCGACCTCGCTGTCGCCCCGTACGGTGCTCATCAGGTGCAGCCAGGACGCCCAGGTGCCCGGGGGAAGGGAATCGACCCCGCTCAGCCACAGGTTGGCGGCGTCGCCGGCGGGTGAGTTCCGGTCCAGGGGGCGCGGCGACCGGTGGTTCGCCGCGTCCAGCAGCGCCACCTGGTCCAGGTGCGCCAGCACCTCGCCGGTGCGCTGGACCTCGTCGAACCGGCCCGCCCGTACGGCGTGCATCGGCAGGGCGTGCGCGGCGTACTCCCCGACGGGACCGGTGCGGCCTCCCGGCGCCATCAGCCGGTCCATCAGCCGCTCCGTCAACCGGGCGTCGGCGGCCAGGAATTGCGCCTCGTCGAGGCCGCGGCGGATCCGGCGGGCGATCCGTTCGTCGAGGAAGGAGACCCACTCACCGTCGACCGCGAGCAGATCGGGGAACCGACCGGCGAATTCCGCCACGTCAGCGTCCCTGCGCGGGAGCTGCGCGCCGACGGCCTCCGCCAGTTCGCGCCATACGGCCAACGGGGTCCGCGGCAGCTCGGCCAGCGCCAGGGCCTGGACGGCGGGCGGTACGGGGGCCGCAGGCGCGGAGGGTGGTACGGGCGGTGGTCCGGCCGGTGCGTCGGAGTGCAGGTGCAGCGCCAACCGGCCCCGGATCGAGGACGTCCGGGCCGGCGGATCGGCCTCCACCACGACCTTGGTGCGGGCCGTGAGCGCCAGGTCGCGTGCCAGGGTGCGGACCACACGGTCCGGCTGGGTGGAGGTCCGGGTGCGGCCCGCGCGGTGCGCATTGGCCAGGAACACCGGGCGCTCGCCGACGTCCGACGTGCGCAGTTCACCGCGCCATCCCGCGCGGTGGTGCGGCGGGGACTCCACTCCCGCCGCGGACAGCACACGCCGCAGGACCTCTTCGGCGGTGAGCCCGGTGGCGTCCACCCACACCGCGGCCGGCAGTGCGTCATGGACCCGACGCAGTACCTCCGTCCGGCCGGATTCCGGAGCACCTACCAGCTCGGTGACCGGCTCCCGCCGCCCGTCGCGCCACCATTGGAGGATCCGCTCGACGGCGTCATCGGCACGGATGTCCTCATACGCATCGCGATTCCCGGGGCTCGACATCATGTCCCTTCACACGCCGGCGACTTGCTGACGGCTCGGCGCCGCCGCGTCTCCCTCGGGTGCCCGAGCCTATACCTGGGTGGCAATGACGCTCCACAGGTTCCGCATGCGGTCGATCCGCTCCTCGAACTGGCGGTCCTGTTCCACCATCGCCGGTGAATCCGGAACGCGGCTGCGTACCTCTTCGTCGATTTCCCGCAGCCTGTCCTTGGGGAGTTTCCGTACGCCCAGTTCCTCGCGGGCCGCCTTCATCTCCTCCTGGCGGATCCGGTTCCGCTCCTGCACCACCTCCGCGTCCGTGCGGTACACCGTGCTGTAGTAGACGGGGACCTGCTGGCCCCGGCCCTGCTCCTTGGCGAGTTTGATCAAGTAGTCGGAGCAGTTGTGTTTGCCGAGGGCGCCCTTCTTGTCACCGCACGGTTCGCGTTCCGTATACAGGCCGGCCAAGGTGTACTTGTTCCCGGAGAGCCGGTTCGCCTCCTTCAGCCAGGTACCGAGGTTCTTCTCGGAGTGTTTCCCTGGTTCGTCCCCGTGTTTCGGGTGCGAGGAATCCACGACATATTCGACGCCGTTGGGGCCGTGGACCTCGATGACCGCGTAATTCCGGCCGGTCGGGTCCGGACCGTGTTTGCCGATATTGTCACTCGGATTCTGAACGTTGCGGAGCAGCGCGTTCATCCTGTTGGCGGCGGCCCGCTCGTGCAGTTCGGCACCGGCCGAGCTCTTGCCGTCGTTCACCGGGTTCGAGTGGACGCCGTACTCCTGGTGGAAGCTGTGGCTGAGCCGGCCGAGGGTGGCGACCACGGCCATCCGCTCACCGCGGTTCAGGTTGTTGAATCCGTCCAGATGCTGGGCCAGTTGGTCGGCGTTGAGCCGCACCGGGCCGTCCGTGCCGGGCTGGTCCCCGGCCGCGGCCCGCAGCACGTGGGCGAGGCTCCCGTCGTTGGCCCAGTCCCGCATCTGGCGGTCCAGGACATCGTGCTGGATCTGGTGGACCGGGGTGTTCTCGTTCGCCCGGAGCCGGTCCTGGGCGTCGTCCGGCGGCAGGCCGTCCTGGAGGGTGCCGGGCCGCTCGCCGTGCACCGGATGCCGCTGGTCGTCGCGCTCGATGTCGGATGCCTCGCCGGGATGTTTGCGCTTCTCACCGGCCCCGGCGGGTTCGGCGGCCGGCCGGCGGTCGTGGTCGGTGGTGTGGTGGTCGGCCGGGGTGGGTGTGGGGGTGGTGGGGCGGCGGTCGGCGTCGAGGGGGATGGCGTGGACGCCGTTGGTGCCGTCGTGGAGGGGCCGGTCGCCGGTCCTGCCGGTCTGGGCGTCGACGTAGGTGATCTTGCCGTTGTGGTTGACGACGTTCCAGGCGTGGGCGCGGCCGTTGTTGTCCTGGGTGACGATGACGGCCTGGGAGCCGTGGCCGTTGTCGCGGAGGTCGTTTTCGAGGCGGTGGAAGGCGTCGGGGCCGTTCCCGTAGTCGTGGAAGGGGGCGCCGAGGGTGTTTTCGATGCGGTCGCGGCCGTTGGCCTCGCCGCGGTCGGAGGGGGTGCCGTCGGGGTGGGTGTCGGGGGTGCGGTGGGCGGCGGCGGTGGGGTTGCCGGCGTAGGTGTCGGCGGTGGCGAGGGCGGCGTCGACGCAGTTGTTGTTACGGCCCGGGGCGTCCGGGCCGGGGTCGTTGATGGTGTTGACCCAGCGGCTGTTGTTGGGGTCGGGGTGGGGCTGCGGACGGCCGTTCTCGTCCCTGGGGACGGCGTTCTCGACGTGCTGTTGGTGCTCGTCGGTGGGGCCGTCGAGGCCGCCGGGGCGTTCGCGGTTACGGGTGTCGGAGGCGGCGGGGGGATCGTCGTCGGCGTGGGTGTCGGTGTCGGTGTCGGTGTGGGTGTCGCCGGGGTCGTGGGGCTCGTGGGCGGACTGGTCGTGGCCGGGCTGGTCGTGGCCGGGCTGGTCGGTGGGGGCGTTGGTGTGCTCGTCGTGTGGGACGTTGCCGGGGCTGGTGGGGTGTTCGGTGCTCGGCTCGTGGGGGGTGCCGGGGCTGCCCGGGTTGTTCGGGTTGTTCGGGGGGTTCGGGCTGTTTTGAGGGTTCGTGTTGTCCGGGTGCTGTTGGTCGTTCGGTGTCTGCTGACCGTTGGGTGTCTGCTGACCGTTCGGGGCCTGCTGACCGTTGCGGTCGTTCGGGGTGTCGTGGGCGTTCGGGGGCGGGTCGGTACGGGTCGGCTGCGGCTGGGGGCGCCGGGGGTCCGGACGGGTCGGGTCGGGGCGTGTGGTGTCGGGCCGGGTGGTGCCGGGCCTGGTGGTGTCCGGGCGGGTCGAATCGGGGCGCGGCTGGGCCGGGACCGGGCGCTGCTGGCGCGGGTCGGGGCGCCCGCCGGCGGGCGTACGCGGGTCGTCCGGGCGGCGCGGTCCGTCGAGGCGGGGGTCGTGGGCGGGGCGGTCCGGACGGCGCTGCTGGGTGAGGTCGTGGACCGGCTGGGTGCCGTCGGGGCGGCGGTTGGGCGGGGTGGTGCCCGGCTTTCCCGCGGGCGGGTTGGAGCCGCGCGGGGGTGCGGTGTTCGGGGCCGGAGTGGTGGTCCCGCTCGGTGTGGCGGTGTGGGGTGAGGGGTTCGTTGCCGTCGGCCCGGCCTGCGGGGGCATGGCGCCGGGCATGCCCACCACCGGTCCCGGCGCCTGCGGGCCGCCCTGCGGTGACTGCGGGGAGGGGGTGGGCGAGTGACCACCGGGCTCGGCCGCCGGGGTGGGTGGCGGGGCGGTCAGGGTGTCGGCGGACTGGGTGGTGACGGTGGTGTCGTCGTCACGGGCGTGCGGCATGGGGTCGCCGGTGGCCGGGTCGCGGTGACCGGCGGGCGACGGTCCGGCGGACGGTGCGTGCGGCACCGCGCCGCCCTGCGAGGGCACGCTCACATGCGGCGCGGTCGGACGCCCACCGCCGCCCGCACCGGAGTTGCTGCCGTCCCCGTCGTGCGAAGGCGCGCCGCCGTCGTCGCTGTGGTGGGGGGTGGGGCCGGGAGTCGGAGTGGAGGTGGGAGTGGAAGTGGAGGGGTCGTGGGAGGCGGCGGCCGGGTGCTCGGAGGGCGCGTGGTCCGGGGCTGGGGAGGGGGACGGAGCCGGGGACGGGGACGGGCTGGATGACGGTCCCGAGTCGGGCGTGGGTGAGGAGTGCGGTGCCGGTCCGGAGTCGGGCGTGGGGGTGGAGTGCGGTGCCGGTCCGGAGTCGGGCGTGGGGGTGGAGTGCGGTGCCGGTCCGGAGTCGGGCGTGGGGGTGGAGTGCGGTGCCGGTCCCGGGTCGTGGGCCGGTGCCGCGTCCGGGTGGGGGGACGGGCCCGGCGTGGGCTGTGTACCGACCGGGTCCGGCCCGGGGTGCGGCCGGGCGGCGTCGGGGGTGGTGTCGGGTGTGGGGTGGGTGCCCACGCTGCCGGAATCGGGGGTCGGGTGGGTGCCCACCGGGCCGGAGTCGGGCGTCGGAGGGGTGCCCATCGGGCCGGAATCGGGCGTCGGGTGGGTGCCTACGGAGCTGGAGTCGGGGGTGTGGCCGGGGCCTGGCGTGGGGCCCGCGTCCGGGGTGTGGCCGGGGCCCGGGGAGGGGCTGCTGTCCGGTGTGGGTGTGGGTGTGGGTGTGGGGGAACTTCCGTACGGGTTGTGGTTGTTGCCGCCCGTGTAGCCCTCGTCGAAGGCGGTGCGCTGGTCCGGGGGCGGCAGCGGCTGGGCCCGCGGGGCCTGGTGGTCGCCGTCCGGGCGTCCGGAGCTGTCGGGAGTGGTGGACGGGCCGCTGCCCGAACCGGACCCGGAATCCGGCCCGGGCCTGGACCCGGAATCCGTCCCCGACCCGGAGTCAGACCCCGAGCCGGAGTCAGATCCCGAGCCGGAGTCAGACCCCGAGCCCGAGCCTGAGCCGGAGTCGGAGGAAGGCCCGTGGCTCGTGTCGCTGTGGGTGGGCGCCGAAGTGCCGCCGCTGCCACCGGAGTTGGACCCGCTGGAGCCGCTTCCCGACCCCGAGCCGGAACCGGAGGTGCTCCCCGCCCCTGAGCCCGTACCGCCTCCGGACCCGGAATCCGACCCGGACCCGGACCCGCTGCCGGACTCGGAGCCGCTCCCAGACCCTGACCCTGACTCTGACCCTGACTCTGACCCGGACCCTGCCCCTGACCCGTGGCCGGAGCCCGCCGACTCGTTCGACGACCCGGACCCGCTGCCGCTGTTCCCGCTGCTTCCGCTGTTCCCGTTGTCTCCGCTTCCGTGTTCGCTGCCGCCGCTCTCGTGGTCCCCGCCGCGCCCGGCGGCGTGGTCCAGGCCGCCGCGGGCGTGGTGGCCCGCGCGGGCGCCGGCGCCGTCGCGCAGTGACTCCGCGAAGGTCTGGCCGGAGTTCTTGGCCGCATCGATGCCCGCGTCCGCGCCCGTCTTGAGGCTGCGGCCGACGTCGAAGCCCTGCTGGGCCCCGAAGTTCATGTTCATGCCCTGGGCGATGGCGTCGGAGATCATGGCCTCCAGTGCGGAGACGGCGGGCTCCTTGACCGTCTCCACGATCGCCTCGACCAGCGCCTCCCGCGCTTCCTTGAGGATGCGCCGGACGATCAATCTGGTCGCTTGGGTGGCGCCCGCCGCGCCGATCTCCGAAAGGCCCAGGGTGAAGGGTGCCGCCGCCTGGGCCGCGATGATCTCCGCTGCCAGGATCACCAATTGGGCGATCACCGCGACTTTCATCCCGATGATCACCACCGCCCCCGCGTCCATCGCGAAGGCGATCAGTTCGGCCGCCGAGCGCGCGTCGTCGAGGTAGCCCGAGCCGTTGCCGGAGTACTTCTCCCAGGTCTTGCTGAAGCCCTCGATGCTGTCGCCGGAGTTCGCCGAGAGGACGTTGCCGGCGGCGGTGACGCCCTCGGACTGTAACTGCTCGACGGCGTTGGCGAACTCCCGCCAGGCGCTGGCGGACTCGTTCATCTTGTCCTCGTCGCCCGTCGGCCAGTCGAAGCCGAGCATCTCGAGGACCCACTCCAGCCAGTCCGGCAGCATGAGCGACATGGCGGCAATCCCCCGTACGTGGAAGCGGTGAGAAGCGGTGAAGCGGTGAGAGCGGTGGTGAAGCGATGGCGGCGCGTGCGCAGAAGGAGCTGGAAAAGCTGACGGAACTGGAGGAAGTGACGGAGCTGGAGAAGCTGACGGAACTGGAGGAACTGGCGGAGCAGGTGGCACGAGCGGGACGAGTGGGGCGGGGGCGCGGGCCCGTTAGGTCTGCGGCGCCTTGAAGTTGCTGATCAGCTGGCTCTGCGCCTCTGCGTTGGCGACGTGCTGCTTCATCAGCGATTCGTTGAAGTCCTCGTCGGCCTGGTGGTTGTCGGCCATCGTGTTCAGCGCGCCGCCGATTTCCTGGAGCTTGGCGGCCAGATGGCCCATCGACTCGTACATGCCGTCGCGCAGGCCCTCGTAGACGACGCCGAACTTCTCGCCGATGTCGTCATCGCCCCACGGCGGGGTGTCCTGGCCCTCCAGGCCGGTGAGCGTGTTCTTCAGCTTCTCCACGGCGGACTGGTATCGCTGTCCGACGTTGGTGAAGTCCCGTCCGCCTGACTTCAGGGACGGGATGTCCGCCTGTAGTCCGTCTCCGGCCATCTGTGGCCCCCCCGGTTCCCCACGCGCGTCGACAGTGCAGGACAACGTTGCGGAAAGTTTAGTCCCGTACTCCCTTACATCTTCAAGGAGTTGACTGTCACAACGCTGTCACCGACGGCCCGGCGCGGCTCATGGGGCACCCTCGCCTGCCGTCCGGTCCGGTCCGGTCCCGGCGCGGTCGAGGCAGCGCAGGGCGAACCACAGCTCCATGCGGACGTCGGTGTCGTCCAGGTCGGTGTCGAGGAGCGCGGCGGTACGGGCGATGCGCTGGCGGACGGTGTTGCGGTGGATGCCCAGGGCGGTCGCCGTACGGTCCCAACTGCCGTGCAGGGAGAGCCAGGTGTGCAGCGTGGTGACGAGGGCGGGGGAGGCGGCCAGGGGGGCGAGCAGGGCCTGGGCGTGCCGGTGGGCATCGTCGGGATCGACGAGGGTGGCGAGGCCGGGGCCCTCGGGGGAGGGGCGGCGGACGAGGGCGGAGCGGTGGGCGAGGGCGCGGCGCAGTGCGGTGGCGGCGTGCCGGTCGGCGGTGGGGAGTTCCTCGACCGGGACCGGGGCGCTGACGCCGAGGGTCCAGCCGGGCTGTGCGCCGATCTCCCGGTCGGCCGGTACCAGGGCCCGGACCCGTCGCGCGGACGCGGGCTCCGGCGCCACGAGAGCGGTGCCCAGGGCGTTGCCCAATGCGGTGGCCAGCGCGGTGGCCGGCGTGGTGGCCGGTGCGGCCGTGTCCGACTCCGGGGCGGCGGCTCCGGCACGGCGCTCGGCGTGCACCACGGTCCAGAGGGGAGCGCCGAGCAGCGGGCCGACCTCGGCCGGCCGGGCGCCCAGGAGCAGGTGGGCCAGCGCGGCGGAATGCCCGGTGTCGGCCGCACCGCGGACCGCGGCCGGGCCGGTGATCAGCGACAGCAGCACGGCGGCGACGCCCGCGATGGTGTGGGCGGGCGGATCGTCCGGGTCCGCGGCGACCACCAGCGCGCAGGCCTCCCGCCCGGCGGCCCGCCCGGTCAGGGCGTACGCGGACAGCTGCGTCCCCGGGAGCGTGTCGGTGGCGGAGGACGGCCCACCGGCCGCGGCCCGCACCCCGGCCCCGATTCCGGCTCCGGTGCCGGTCCCGGCTCCGGTCCCGGCTCCGGTCCCGCCCCCGAAGCGCCTCCCGCCCCCGGGCCCGGCAGCCTCGCCACCCGCCACCACGACGCCACCCCCGGCAGCGCCCCCGCTCCCGGCAGCCACGCCGCCCCCGACCACCTGGGCGAGCCGTCCGGCCGCGGCCCGTACCCGGTCGGTGGGGCGGGGCCCGGCCGCGCCGTGTTCCGTGCCGTCCGGACCGAGCAGCGCCGTCCAGCCGTGGACGTGGCGGGCCAGCGCACGCAGCACGGCGTCCGCCGGGTCCGGCCGGGCGGCGGCCGCGGCAAGGGCGCGCTGCGCCTCGCCGATCCGGGTCAGCTCCCGGTGGCGGGCCTCCGTGACGGCCTGCCATACGGCGCTCTCCACGGCCGTGAACGGGGTCCCGGCCGGCACCTCCACCAGCGGCAGGCCGTGCCGGTCACAGGCCTCCACCAGCGCGGGCGGTACCTCGTCGTGCACCGGCGCGATCCCGAAGCCGAGCGCGGCGGCGCCGGCCGCGACCGTGCGGGCCGCGTAGCCGTCGAGGTACGCGGCCAGGGCCGCGTCCGGGTCCCCGTCCGCGGCCCCCGCGGTCACCTCCGCCAGGTGCACGCCCGCCGTCAACAGCAGCTCGCCGCCCAGGAGGTACGGCACCGGGTCGGCCATCTCGGAGGTGTGCACCCAGTGGAGGGTGACGCCCTCCCGCGGCCCCGCGAGCTGCCGCAGCCCCAGATCCGCCCGCGCGAGCAGACCGGCCAGCGGCACCGGCGGCGTCGACGGCGGGGAGGTCGGTGGAGGAGTGGGCGACGGCGGCGAGGTCGGTGGAGGAGTGGGCGACGAAGGGGTGGTCGACGCCGGGCCGCCCGCCGCCAGGTGCGACGCCTGCGAGGACGGCGGCGGGTTCGACGCCGGGCGTGCGGACCCGCTCGAGGGCGGCACCGGCGGCGGTATCCGGGGCGGCATCGGAGGCGGTACGGGAGGTGGCATGTGCGGACCCTCCACAGGGGCGGCCGGTGAGTGGAGGAAACGTACACTTCAGCGTCGCCGCGCCGCCTCCTAGGGTCAACCCCCGAGACGAGTCCACGGGACGACGAGCCTTTCGGGGCGAGCGAGTCCTCAGGGCGCGTCTCCCTGAGGCGGGCCGCTCTCCCCCGCGCGCGCCCGCCTCACCCCTCCTCCGCACACCCTCCCCACACCCCCTCTCCACCCTCCTCCCCACACCCCCTCTCCCCTCGGCGCAGCTGGAAGGGATGGCCCATGGCTGTCGACTATGCGGTGATCGTGCTCTATCTGGTCGGAATGCTCGCCATGGGCTGGTGGGGCATGCGCCGCGCCAAGTCGAAGAGCGACTTCCTGGTCGCGGGGCGGCGCCTCGGGCCCGCGATGTACTCCGGCACCATGGCCGCGATCGTGCTCGGCGGCGCGTCCACCATCGGGGGCGTCGGACTCGGCTACAAGTACGGCCTCTCCGGCGCCTGGATGGTCTTCACCATCGGCCTGGGACTCCTCGCCCTGTCGGTCTTCTTCTCCGCGCGGATCGCCCGCCTGAAGGTCTACACCGTCTCCGAGATGCTGGACCTGCGTTACGGCGGCCGGGCGGGTGTGATCTCCGGCGTGGTCATGTGGGCGTACACCCTCATGCTCGCGGTCACCTCGACCATCGCCTACGCCACGATCTTCGACGTCCTCTTCGACCTGAACCGCACCGTCGCGATCATCCTCGGCGGCTCGATCGTCGTCGTGTACTCGACGCTCGGCGGCATGTGGTCGATCACCCTCACCGACATGGTGCAGTTCGTGGTCAAGACGATCGGTGTGCTGCTCCTGCTCCTGCCCATCGCGGTGGTCAAGGCCGGCGGCTTCGCCGAGATGAAGGCCAAGCTCCCGACCGCGTACTTCGACCCGCTGGGCATCGGCGGCGAGACGATCTTCACCTACGTGCTGATCTACACGTTCGGCATGCTCATCGGGCAGGACATCTGGCAGCGGGTGTTCACCGCGCGCAGCGACCGGACCGCCAAGTGGGGCGGCACGGTGGCGGGTACGTACTGTCTCGCCTACGCCCTCGCCGGTGCCGTCATCGGTACGGCGGCCAAGGTGCTGTACCCGAAGCTGGCCAGCCCGGACGACGCCTTCGCCACCATCGTCAAGGACGAACTCCCGATAGGCGTACGGGGGTTGGTGCTCGCGGCCGCGCTGGCCGCCGTGATGTCGACGTCGTCCGGCGCGCTGATCGCCTGCGCGACGGTCGCCAACAACGACATCTGGTCGCGGCTGCGGGGCGCCGTGCGGCCCTCCGGTGAGCAGCACGACGAAGTGAAGGGCAACCGTGCCTTCATCCTCCTCATGGGCCTCGCGGTGATCGGCACGGCGATCGCGCTCAACAACGTCGTCGAGGCGCTGACGGTGGCGTACAACCTCCTCGTCGGCGGGCTCCTGGTCCCGATCCTCGGCGGGCTGCTGTGGAAGCGCGGGACCGTGCAGGGTGCGCTGGCCTCGGTGACGGTCGGCGGCCTCGCGGTCATCGGCCTGATGGCGGGTTACGGCATCCTCGCCAACGAACCCGTCTACTACGGCCTGCTCGCCTCCCTCGCGGCCTATGTGGCGGTCAGCCTGGCCACCCGGCCCACGGACGCGGCGGTGCTCGCGGTGTGGCGGGCACGGCTGCAGGCCAGCCCGTCCGACGCTTGACCGGACGACGCGACAAGCCCCGGCAGACGCCGCGACGCACGACGAGACGATCCCCCACGACAGCACGACAGACGGAGAGTCACCCGCCGATGAGCAGCACCGCATCCGCCCCCGCCCCCGCCCCGTCGCCGACGGGCCCCCCGCGCACCGGCGGCGACCTGGTCGTCGAGTCGCTGGCCGCGCTCGGCGCACGTACCGTCTTCGGGCTGCCGGGCCAGCACGCGCTCGGGGTCTTCGACGCGCTGCGCCGGTCCGCGCTGCGGTACGTGGGGCTGCGGGTGGAGAACAACGCGGGCTTCGCCGCCGACGCCTACGCCCGGACCACCCACGGCGTCGCGCCGCTGCTGGTCTCCACCGGGCCCGGTGCGCTGATGACGCTGCCCGCGCTGCAGGAGGCGGCGGCCGCTTCCGCCGCCGTCCTGGCGATCGGCAGCCAGGTCCCGCTGGCCGGGATCGGCGGCGGCCGGCACGGCTATCTGCACGAACTCACCGACCAGAGCGCCGCGTTCCGCGATGTGGTGAAGTCGGTCCACACCGTCCGTACCGCCTCGCAGATCCCGTCGGCGGTGGCCGCCGCCTGGGAGTCGGCGCTGAGCGCGCCGCACGGCCCGGTGTGGCTGGAGATCCCGCAGGACGTGCTGCTGGCACCGGTCGACGTGCCGCCGGTGACCGGGCTCCCGGTCGCCCCGCGGGTGCCCGCGCCCCGGCCGGAGCTGATCCGGGCGGCGGCCGAGCGGCTGAACGGGGCCCGCCGCCCGGTGATCCTGGCCGGCGGCGGGGTCGTCCGGGCCGGGGCGGAGGCGGAGCTGCTGGCGCTGGCCGAGCGGCTGCGGGCGCCGGTGGCCACGACGTTCGGCGGCAAGGGCGCGTTCCCGTGGGAGCATCCGCTCTCCCTGCAGTCCTGGTTGGAGGACCGGCACACCACCGACTTCCTGGAGGACGCCGACACCCTGCTGGTCGTCGGCTCGGGGCTGGGCGAACTCTCCTCGAACTACCACACGTTCCGGCCGCGCGGCCGGGTCGTCCAGATCGAGGCGGACCTCGGCAAGCTGGAGTCCAACCACGCCGCGCTGGGCCTCCACGCGGACGCCCGGCAGGCGCTTGGGGCCCTGCTGGAGACGGTGGAGCAGCGCACGGACGAGTCGGCGCCGCAGCGGGTACGGGAGCTGCTGACGAAGGTCGCGGCCCGCATCGCCGCCCAGGAACTGACCCTGGAACAGGACGTGCTGGCCGCCGTCCGCCGCGCACTCCCCGCCGCCTCCCCGTCCTTCTGGGACATGACGATCCTGGCGTACTGGGCGTGGTCGGCCTTCGATCCGGAGGGCGTGAACACCATGCATTCCGCGCAGGGCGCCGGCGGTCTCGGCTACGGCTTCCCGGCGGCGCTCGGCGCGGCGGCCGCGGACCCGGCCCGCCCGGTCCTGGCGGTGTCCGGGGACGGCGGTGCCATGTACTCGATCGCCGAGCTGGCCACCGCCCGGCAGTACGGCCTGCCGGTGACCTGGCTGATCGTCGACGACGGCGGCTACGGCATCCTGCGCGAGTACATGACGGACGCCTTCGGCGAGGCCACCGGCACCGAACTGGCCCGCCCGGACTTCGTCGCCCTGGCCGAGTCGTTCGGCGTGCCCGCGGTCCGTACCGATCCCGAACGGCTGGCTGCGGACCTGGCCGCGGCGCTGGCCGCACCGGGCCCCTCGGTCGTCGTCCTGCCGGCCCGGCTGCGGATGTTCGCGCCGACGCACCTGCCGGACTGACGCGGGCCGCACCGGCCCGGCACCGGTTTCGGGCTCCCGAAACGCACGGGTGCGGTGCCGGAGGACCGGCACCGCACCGTGGGGACGTCCGACGCGGGCTTCCTAGAGGCTGAGCTCCGGATGCAGGTCCTTCATCCGTACGACCTGGCGGCTGCGCGCCGCGAGGGCGGTGAGGGCCAGGGCGCCGAGGGCGAACGCGGCGAGGACCGCGCTGCCCTGCCACACGACGGCCAGGTCGCCGCCGGTGATCAGCCGGCGCAGCCCGTCGACGACGTAGCTCATCGGCAGGAAGGGGTGCAGGGCGGCGAAGAAGCCGGGGCTGGTCTGCACCGGGTAGGTGCCGCCCGCCGAGGTCAGCTGGAGCATCAGTACGACCAGGGTGAGCACCCGGCCGGCCGGGCCGAAGAAGGCACTCAGCAGCTGGATGATGGCGGTGAACGCGGCCGTGGCCAGCACCAGGAAGCCGATGGTGGCGGCCGAGCGGGCCATTTCCAGCCCGAGGCCCCAGTGGAGCACGGCCATCAGGGCCAGCACCTGGACGACGCCGATGGCGAAGGCCGGCAGCCAGGAGCCGAGCGCGATCCGCCAGCCCGGGGCGCCCGCGGCCAGCGCGCGCTTGCCCAGCGGCGGCAGCAGCATGAAGGCGACCATCGCGCCGACCCAGAGGGACAGCGGGATGAAGTAGGGCGCGAGGCCGGTGCCGTAATTGGGCGCCTTGTGCAGCGACTTGGCGGCGAGGGCGACCGGGTCGGCCATCACCTCGGTGCGGGCGTCGCGGTCCTTCTTGTCGTAGTCGGGGATCTTGCCGACGCCGCTGTGCAGCCCGTCGGCCAGCTCGTTGGTGCCGTCCTTGAGCTTGAACAGGCCGCCGGTGAGCTTCTCGGCGCCGTCCTTGGCGGTGCCGAGCCCGCTGTGGACCTTGCCGGCGCCGTCGGCGAGGGTGACCAGGCCGTCGGCGAACTGGCCGGCGCCCCGGGAGACCTGGTGGGCGCCCGCGTTGAGCTGGTTGATCTTGCTGATGGCGGTGTCGGCGCGGCCGGCGATGCCCGGTGCCTGCTCGGCGACCTCCACGGCGACCCGGTGCAGTGCGCGCAGCTTGCGGCGGAGCTGTCCGAAGTCGGCGTGCGCGACGGTGTCGTTGACCTTCTCGGCGGCGTCGGCGGCGAGCGCGGTGCCCTGCGCGATGCCCTTCAGCTTGGTGCAGTCGGGGTCGGTGTCGACCAGTCCGCCGCAGCGCTGGCGGTAGAGGTCCGCGGCGTCGTCGGCGTTCTTCCGCGCCTGGGTGGCGGCCCGGGCGGAGTCGCCCGGCAGCTTGCCGAGGTCGTCGTCGAGGTCCTGGGTGAGGTCGGCGACGAGCTGCGCCCGCTCGCCGATCTCCTTGCCGTGCTCCCGGAGGTAGGGCAGGTCCTTGCGGGCCAGGCCCTGGACCTTGTCGGCGAGCTGCTGGGTGCCGTCGGCGACCTGGCCGGCGCCCCGGCTGAGCTGCCGGGCCTTCGCCGCGGCTTCCGCGGCGCCCTTGCTGACCTGGCCGGAGCCCTTGTCCAACTTGCCCAGACCGTCGGCGAGTTCGCCGGTCTTCTCCTTCGCGGTGCCGACCCCGTCGTCGACCTTCCCGGCGCCGTCGGCGGCCTCGGCCGTCTTGTCGTGCAGGTCGGAGAAGGACACGAAGATCTTGTCCAGCATGCCGCGGGTCGACGTCGCCGAGGTCTTCGCGCGGATCTCGGAGAAGACGGTCTTGGAGATCGAGCCGACGACGTAGTTGTTGGCGTCGTTCGTACGGACCTGGAGCGCGCCGGTCCGCGGGTCGTCGCCGGAGCTGGAGGCGATCCGCTTGCTGAAGTCCGCCGGGACGGTCAGGGAGAGGTAGTACGTGCCGTCCTCGACGCCCTTGGCGGCGTCCTCGGCGCTGACCTCCTCCCAGTCGAAGGTCTTGCTGTCCTTGACGTTCTTGGCCAGTTCGTCGCCGGCGGCGATCTTCTTGCCGGCGGCGGTGGCGCCCCGGTCGTCGTTGACCAGCGCCACCGGGATCTTGTCCAGGCGGGCGTAGGGGTCCC
The DNA here is from genome assembly GCF_042734445.1 of Streptomyces sp. NPDC059649. Lineage (NCBI taxonomy): Bacteria > Bacillati > Actinomycetota > Actinomycetes > Kitasatosporales > Streptomycetaceae > Streptomyces > Streptomyces sp. NPDC059649. The sequence goes on along the minus strand of NZ_JBHWDV010000044.1, from coordinate 45,987 downwards.
AGAAGGAGCAGAGGTACAGCGCCCCGTAGAGCAGGGGGATCAGCATCAGGGTGACCAGCCCGATCCGGGGCAGCTTCCCCCGGCCGAAACGCCTGAGCTCAAGCGCGGCCAGCTTCGGCGAACGCATGCGCCGCTTCCTCCTCGGTGGTGTGGGGGGTGGGCTCCGGGCCGTCCTGGTCCGGGGCGGTGTCCGCGGGCCGTGCGGTGTCCGCGGGGGTGGTGCGGACGATCAGTGCGTCCGCGGGGGCTTCGCTGCCGGCCGCGACCACGGTGATGCCGGCCAGCGCGAGGTCCCGCAACAGCTGCCAGACCAGGCCGCGTTCGGCCGGGGACAGTTTGAGGTCGACGTCGTCGACGGCGAGCAGCTGCGGGTCCTGCATGAGCGCGAGCGCGATCGACAGCCGCAGTGCCGCCGGCCGTTCCAGGTCGCGGACGGTGGTCCGCAGGCCCTTGGGGAGGGTGTCCGGGTCGAGTCCGGCGACCGCCAGCGCGGCGTCGATCCGGGCCCGGGTGGCCTCCTTGTGCCGCTTGCCCCAGGGCAGCAGCCCGGCGGGGGAGTTGGCGCTCCGGCGGCCCAACAGGGCTTGTTCCTTGAGGTGTTCGCCGACGGTGAGGGCCGGTTCCAGATCGGCGACGCCCGGGACGTGGGCGAGCGCGGTACGGCCGCGGACCGTGCCCATCCGCTTGGGCAGCGGGAAGCCGGCGACCGTGGCCGCGCCCTCGGTGATCCGCATCCGGCCGGTCAGGGCGAGCAGCAGGCAGGTGCGCCCGGAGCCCGAGGGGCCCTCGACGGCGATCAGCGAGCCCGGCTCGGCGGTGATGTCGACGCCCCGGAATGCCCAGCCGCGTGGGCCCCGCACCCCTATCCCCTTGGCGTGGACCGCCGCCCCCTTGCGGGTGGTGTTCACAACCCCTCCCCATTTGATCTGACTGGTCAGTCTAAAAGTGTGCCGTACCCGGGGCCCTTTTGACCAATCGGCGAGCTTTGGCGGACCCGGGGACGGCAAGCGGGGCGCGTCCCGGGGTATTTGCTCCGTTTGGAGCCGTGACCTGAATGGGGGAGTCGGCCTAGGGTGCCCTCATGGCGGGGGCCTGATGATGTTCACGTGGTGCCCGTGGCGCGGACCCGCGGCACGGGCTCTTCATGGATGACGGAGAACCATGGAAGATTCGACACGTCACCCCGCCCGTCTGCCGTCCCGGGACCCGGCCGGGCCACCTCCCGGCCGCACCGCCCGCCGCTCCCGCACGGCCCTCGCACCGCTCCTCGCGGCCGCCCTGGTCGCGGTCCTCGCGCCGGTCTCCGCCTCGGCCGCGGCCCCGGCAGGAGGGCCGCCGCCGGGACCGGCCACCGGCTCGGACGGTCCGCACGGCCCGCACGGCCCCTGTCTGAGCGGCCACGACGGTGACGGCTGGACCGCCACCTCCGGCACGATCGACCCGGCGGACAGCTACCACGCCTTCGTCGGCAACGGCTACCTCGGCCAGCGCGTCCCGCCCAACGGCACCGGCTACGCGGCCCCCGGCGGCGCAACCGGTTGGCCCCTGAAGACGCCCGCCTACGACGGCTCCTTCGTCTCCGGGCTCTACGCCAAGGGCCCCAAGAACGTCCAGGGCCGCCAGGCCATCGCCGCGCTCCCCACCTGGACCACGCTGAACGTCGGCACCGGCGGAGCCCACCCCGACACCTTCTCCTCGGCCACCGCACCCGGCCGGATCTCGCACTACCGGCAGTCCCTCTCGCTGCGCTGCGGCTTCGTCCGTACCTCGCTGACCTGGACGGCCGCCGACGGCCGCCGCACCGACCTGGTCTACGACGTGCTCACCGACCGCACCGACGCGCACACCGGCGCCGTACGGCTGCGCATGACGCCCCACTGGAGCGGCGCCGCCACCGTCACCGACGCCCTCGACGGCCGCGGCGCCCGCCGGATGACGGCCTCCGGCGCCCCCTCCGCCGCCACGGACGCGTCCGGCGGCACCATCGACGTCGGCTTCTGCACGGACGGCACCCGCACCGAGGGCGCGGTGGCCTCCACCCTGCGCCCCGGGCCCGGCGTCCGGGCCACCGCGGCCCCCAAGGCCCCGGGCTCCGGCCGGACCGCCTCCCTCAGCAACCGCCAGCAGGTGACCTTCCCGGTCCGCAGCGGCCGCAGTTACGAACTGGCCAAGTACGTCGGCGTGGACACCGCGCTCACCTCGCGCCACCCGCGCGCCGCCGCCGACGCCGCCTCCCGGCGCGCCGCCCGCCGCGGCTGGCAGCAGCTGTTCGCCCGGCACACCGCCGCCTGGCGGCAGCTGTGGCGCAGCGACATCGAGGTCGAGGGGCAGCGCGACCTGCGGACCTGGGTCCGCTCGGCGCAGTACGGCCTGCTGTCCAGCGTCCGCGCCGGCAGCCGCAACAGCATCGGCCCCACCGGCCTGACCAGCGACAACTACGCCGGTGAGATCTTCTGGGACGCCGAGACCTGGATGTACCCGGGCCTGCTCGCCACCCACCCCGACCTCGCCCGGTCGATCGTCGACTACCGCTACAAGACCCGCGCCGGCGCCCGCGAGAACGCCCGCAAGCTCGGCTACGACGGGCTGTTCTACGCCTGGACCAGCGGCAGCAAGGGCGATCTGTGGAACGAGTGCCACAGCTGGGACCCGCCGCACTGCAAGACCCAGAACCACCTGATGGGCGACATCTCCCTCGCCACCTGGCAGTACTACCTCGCCACCAAGGACACCGCCTGGCTGCGCTCGCGCGGCTGGCCGGTCCTGAAGGGCATCGCCGAATTCTGGGCCTCCCGCGCCACCCGTAACGCCGACGGCAGCTACTCGATCAAGAACGTCGCCGGGCCCGACGAGTACAGCAACGGCGTCAACGACGGCGTCTTCACCAACGCCGGCGCCGCCACCGCCCTGCGCCACGCCACCCGGATCGCCGCCGTCCTCGGCGAGCGGGCCCCGGCCTCCTGGAACACCATCGCCGACAAGCTGCGCATCCCCTACGACGCGAAGAAGAAGATCTTCGAGCAGTACGCCGGCTACCGGGGCACCACCATCAAGCAGGCCGACACCGTGCTGCTGATGTACCCGCTGGAATGGCCGATGTCGCAGGACCGGGCGGCCCGCACGCTGGACTTCTACGCCGCGCACACCGACCCGGACGGCCCGGCCATGACCGACTCGGTGCACGCCATCGACGCCGCGGGCATCGGCGAGCCCGGCTGCTCCACGTACACCTACCTGCTCCGCTCCATCAAGCCGTTCGTGCGCGGGCCGTTCGCGCAGTTCTCCGAGGCGCGCGGCAACAAGGCCGGCGCCGACGACCCGCACGCCGGCCGGCCCGCGCAGGACTTCCTCACCGGCAAGGGCGGCTTCCTGCAGACCTTCACCAACGGTCTGACCGGGCTGCGGCTGCGCGAGGACCGGGTGCACCTCGACCCGCTGCTCCCGCCGCAGCTCGCCGACGGCGTCACCCTGCGCGGTCTGCACTGGCAGGGCCGGACCTACGACATCGCCATCGGTGCGCACCAGACCACCGTGCGGCTGACCTCGGGTGCGCCGATGCGGATCGAGTCGCCCCAGGGTGAGCAGGTCGTCAGCCGCGGCGTACCGGCCGTCCTGAAGACCCGCCGGCCCGACCTCGCGGCCACCACGAACGCCGCCCGCTGCACCCCGGCGAGCGCCACCTCGGAAGAGCCCGGGATGTACGCGGTCGGCGCGGTGGACGGCAACGCCACCACCGGCTGGGTGCCGGGCGCGGCGGACGGCACCCTCACCGTCGACCTCGGCCGGGCCACCCGGATCGGCAGGATCACCCCGCACTGGACCTCGGCCCGCCCGAAGTCCTTCCTCGTCCAGGTGTCGCGGGACGGCAGGCACTGGACGGACGCCGCCTCGGCCGGCCACGGCCCGGTCCGGTACGTCCGGGTCACGGTGCACGGCGACCGGACGCCGGCGCCCGACGGGAAGCCCCGGCCGCACCCGGGCATCTCGGAGCTGACCGTGCAGCGGCTGAACTGAGCGACCCGCCTGGTCATCCCGCTTGACCGAGGCTCCCGTTTCCAGGCTGTGCGCCGGCCGGTCCCTCTGGGCCGGCCGGCGCACGGCGTGCTGCGCACGGCGCACGATCCGGTCCACAACCACCGGATTGTTGCAGCGGGATGAAATTCATACCGGACGGTGTTGGTGCCTTGCGGTAGACGTCGAGGCGTGGGAGGCATCGGGTGGCGAGGACGGACGCGGATACGGCGGGGACCGGCTGGGCACGGCGGCTGACCCGGGACTGCTGGCGGTACCGGAAGGACGTGCTGCTCGCCCTCGGGGCCTCACTGGCCGGCATGGCCGTGCTGGCACTGGTCCCGCTCGTACCGAAGCTGATCATCGACGACGTCATCGTCAGCCACCGGCGGGCCCTCGCCCCCTGGGCGAGCCTGCTGATCGCCGCCGCCGTGGTCGTCTACGTCCTCACCTACCTCCGCCGCTTCTACGGCGGACGCCTCGCCCTGGACCTCCAGCACGACCTGCGCACCCGCATGTACGGCGCGATATCCCGGCTCGACGGCCGCCGTCAGGACGAGCTGAGCACCGGCCAGGTCGTCGGCCGCGCCACCAGCGACCTCCAGCTGATCCAGAGCCTGCTGTTCATGCTCCCGATGATGATCGGGAACGTCCTGCTCTTCGTGATCTCCCTGGTCGTGATGGCGGTGCTCTCCCCGCTGCTCACGGTCATCGCGCTGGCCGTCGCGCCCGCCCTGTGGTTCATCGCCAAGCGCAGCCGCGCCCAACTCTTCCCCGCCACCTGGTACGCCCAGGGCCAGGCCGCCGCGGTCGCCGGCGTCGTGGACGGCGCGGTCTCCGGCGTCCGGGTCGTCAAGGGCTTCGGCCAGGAGGAGCAGGAGACCGGCAAGCTCCGCGCGGCCGGCCGCCGGCTGTTCGCCGGCCGGCTGCGCACGGTCCGCCTCAACGCCCGCTACACCCCCGCCCTGCAGGCCGTGCCCGCCCTCGGCCAGGTCGCGATGCTGGCCCTCGGCGGCTGGATGGCCACCCGCGGCCAGGTCACCCTCGGCACCTTCGTCGCCTTCTCCACCTACCTCGCGCAGCTGGTCGGCCCGGTCCGGATGCTCGCGATGATGCTGACCGTCGGACAGCAGGCCCGGGCCGGCGTCGAGCGGGTCTACGAGCTCATCGACACCGAACCGGCGCTGACGGAACGGCCCGACGCCCACGAACTGCCCGCCGACGCCCCGGCCACCGTCGAGTTCGACGAGGTGACCTTCGGCTACGGCACCGGCGACGGCGCCCGCCCGGTCCTCGACGGCTTCTCCCTGCGCATCGAGCCCGGCGAGACGGTCGCCGTGGTCGGCACGTCCGGCAGCGGCAAATCCACCGTCTCCCTGCTGCTGCCCCGCTTCTACGACGTTTCCGCCGGCCGCGTCCTGTTCGGCGGCCACGACGTCCGCGACCTCACCCTCGCCTCGCTGCGCGCCGCCATCGGCCTGGTCCCCGAGCACAGCTTCCTGTTCTCCGACTCCCTGCGCGCCAACATCGCCTACGGCAACCCCGGCGCCACCGACGCCGAGATCCGGGCCGCGGCCCGCGCCGCGCAGGCCGACGGCTTCATCTCCGAGCTGCCCCACGGCTACGACACCGAGGTCGGCGAACAGGGCCTGACCCTCTCCGGCGGCCAGCGGCAGCGCATCGCCCTGGCCCGCGCGATCCTCACCGACCCCCGGCTGCTGGTCCTCGACGACGCCACCTCAGCCGTCGACGCCCGCGTCGAGCACGAGATCCACGAGGCGCTGCGCGGCGTCATGGCGGGCCGGACCACCCTGCTCATCGCGCACCGCGCCTCCACCCTGGCGCTCGCCGACCGGATCGCCGTCCTCGACGGCGGACGGCTGGTCGACGTCGGCACCCAGGAGGAGCTGGCCGAGCGATGTCCGCTCTACCGCGAGCTGCTGACCGACCCGGAGGAACTGGGCGGCGTCCAGCGGGACCCGGCGGGCGAGCTGGCCGGCGCCTTCGACGGCGAGTTCGCGGCCAGCGGGCTGCTGGAGTACGGGTACGCACCCGGCACCGACGAGGCGGAGACCGCCGCACCGGAGACCACCGGGCCGGCCGACACCATCACCCCCGAACTGTGGGTCCGCCGCGAACAGGACGCCGAGGCCGGCGCGGCCGGTGTGGCGCCCCGCGCGGCCGCCGCCACCGGCCCCGGCATGGCCGCCGCGACCGCCGGCCTGGCCGCCACCCCCGCCCTGCTCGACCAGGTCGCCGCGCTCCCGCCGGCCACCGACACCCCGGACATCGACGAGGACCGGGCCGTCCGCCCCGAGCGCTCCTACGGCCTGCGCCGGCTGCTGCACGGCTTCGGCGCCCCGCTGGCCGTCGCCCTGGCCCTGGTCGCCGTCGACGCGGTCGCCGGACTGCTGCTGCCCGTCCTGATCCGGCAGGGCATCGACGACGGCGTCCGCCGCGGTGTGCTGACGGGCGTGTGGACGGCCGCGGTGCTCGCCCTGATCGTGGTCCTCGTCCAGTGGGCCGCCCAGTTCGGCGGCAACCGCATGACCGGCCGCACCGGCGAGCGGGTGCTGTACGCCCTCCGCCTCAAGATCTTCGCGCAGCTGCAGCGCCTCGGCCTCGACTACTACGAGCGCGAGCTGACCGGCAAGATCATGACCAGGATGACCACCGACATCGACGCCCTGTCGACGTTCCTGCAGACCGGACTGGTCACCGCCCTGGTCTCGATGCTGACGTTCTTCGGCATACTCGTCGCCCTCCTGGCCATCGACGTCCAGCTGGCCCTGGTCGTCTTCGCCACCCTCCCGCCGCTGGTCATCGGCACGTACTTCTTCCGCAAGCAGAGCGTCAAGGCGTACGAACTCGCCCGCGAGCGGATCAGCACCGTCAACGCCGACCTCCAGGAGAGCGTCGCCGGCCTGCGGATCGTCCAGGCGTTCCGCCGGGAGCGGCGCGGCGCCGAGCGGTTCGCCGCCCGCAGCGACGCCTACCGCCGGGCCCGGGTGCACGGCCAGTTCCTGATATCGATCTACTTCCCCTTCGTGCAGCTGCTGTCGTCCGTCGCGGCGGCACTGGTGCTGATCGTCGGCGCGAACCGGGTGAGCACCGGCACCCTCACCGCCGGCGCGCTGGTCGCCTACCTGCTCTACATCGACCTGTTCTTCGCCCCCGTCCAGCAGCTCTCACAGGTCTTCGACGGCTACCAGCAGGCGTCCGTCTCGCTGGGCCGCATCCAGGAGCTGCTGCGCGAGCCGACCTCCACCCCCGCCGCCGAACGCCCCCGCGCGGTGCCCGCGCTGCGCGGCGAGCTCACCTTCGACGACGTCCACTTCCGGTACGGCACGGGGGACACCCCCGCGCTGGACGGGATCAGCCTCACCGTCCCCGCCGGGCAGACCGTGGCCTTCGTCGGCGAGACCGGCGCCGGCAAGTCCACCCTGGTCAAGCTGGTCGCGCGGTTCTACGACCCGACCTCGGGCGCGGTCCGTGTCGACGGCACCGATGTGCGCGAGCTGGACCTGACCGGCTACCGCCGCCGCCTCGGCGTCGTTCCGCAGGAGCCCTACCTCTTCGCCGGCACGGTCCGCGACGCCATCGCCTACGGCCGGCCCGACGCCACCGACGCCGAGGTCGAGGCCGCCGCCCGGGCCGTCGGCGCACACGCCATGATCGCCACCCTGGAGGGCGGCTACCTCCACGAGGTCGCCGAGCGCGGCCGCAACCTCTCCGCCGGCCAGCGCCAGCTGCTCGCCCTGGCCCGGGCCGAACTCGTCGACCCGGACGTGCTGTTGCTCGACGAGGCCACCGCCTCCCTCGACCTCGCCACCGAGGCCGTCGTCAACCAGGCCACCGACCGCCTCGCCGGCCGCCGCACCGCCCACCCGTCGCCCGACCACCACCCCTCATCGAGCCCTGGCGGGCGCACCACCTTGATCGTGGCCCACCGCCTGACCACCGCCGCCCGCGCCGACCGGGTGGTGGTCCTCGACCGCGGCCGGATCGCCGAGGACGGCAGCCACGCCCAACTCCTCGCCCGTGACGGCCGCTACGCCGAGCTGTGGCGCACCTTCACCGGCGAGGGCGAGGAAGAGGAACTGGTGGCCTGACCCTCCTGGGCGCGGCGGCCGGCCCCGGACCGGGCATCGGACCGGGCCCCGGACCGGGCACCGGGCCAGGCCGGCCGCCCCGCCCCCTGCGCCTCCGCGGCCCCGCACCCCGCGGCCCCGCCGCCCCGCACCCCGCGCCCCGTACTCCGCGCCCCCGCAGCCCGTGGCCCGGCCGCCGGTCCCCGGACGGCCCCCGGGGGCTGGTGGTGCCCCCGGTGCGCCGATAGGTTCGGCCCGACCTTTGCAATCCCAAGGGGAGGGTGCATGCGCAAGGCCACCAGATGGCTGCTGTCGCTCGTCGTGCTCATAGGCACGGCCACGGCCGGCAGCGCCTCGGCGGGAGCGGCCACCGCCGCCGAGCCGACGACCAAGGACATCAAGGACCGGATCCTCGCGATACCGGGCATGAGCCTCGTCGAGGAGAAGCCGGTCGACGGCTACCGGTACTTCGTCCTGAACTACACCCAGCCGATCGACCACGAACACCCGTCCAAGGGGACCTTCCAGCAGCGGCTGACCGTGCTGCACAAGTCCGTGGACCGCCCGACGGTGTTCTTCACCTCCGGCTACAACGTCAGCACCACGCCGTCCCGCAGCGAACCCACGAAGATCATCGACGGCAACCAGGTCTCCCTGGAATACCGGTACTTCACCCCGTCGCGGCCCACGCCCACCGACTGGAAGAAGCTCGACATCCGGCAGGCCGCCACCGACCAGCACCGCATCTTCCGGGCGCTGCACCGCATCTACGGCAAGAACTGGATCGCCACCGGCGGCAGCAAGGGCGGCATGACCGCCACCTACTACCGCCGCTTCTTCCCGCACGACATGAACGGCACCGTCGCCTACGTCGCGCCCAACGACGTGAACAACGACGAGGACTCCGCCTACGACCGGTTCTTCCGGCACGTCGGCACCGCACAGTGCCGCGCCGACCTCGCCGCCGTCGAACGCGAGGCCCTGCTGCGCCGCGGCGAGATGGTCAAGCGCTTCCAGGACTGGGCCGGCAAGGAGAAGCAGACCTTCCACAACACCGGCAGCGCCGACCGGGCCTACGAAGTCATGGTCACGGACCTGGTGTTCGGGTTCTGGCAGTACCAGCCCGCCGAGACCGCCTGCGCCGAGGTGCCCAAGCCCACCGTCTCCACCGACGAGCTGTGGAAGTGGATGGACAAGGTCGGCGGCTTCGACAGCTACACCGACCAGGGCATGGAGCCCTACCTGCCGTACTACTACCAGGCGGGCACCCAGCTCGGCGAACCCGGCTACGGCTACCCGAACCTGGCCGGCCTGCTGAAGTACCCCGGCATCAACAACTCCCGCACCTTCGTGCCGAAGGACATCCCGATGCGCTTCGACCCGCGCGCGATGCCCGACGTCGACCGCTGGGTGCGCCACCACGCCCGGCGCATGATGTTCGTCAACGGGCAGTACGACCCGTGGAGTTCGGAGCACTTCGAGGTCGGCAAGGGCTCCCGTGACGCGTACGTCTTCACCGTCCCGGGCGGCAACCACGGCTCCAACATCGCCAAGCTGAAGGACGCCGACCGCACCAAGGCCACCGCCGAACTCCTCGCCTGGGCCGGGGTCCCGGCACCCGAGGGCACCACCCCCGCCCCGCTGGCCCACCCCGACAAGAAGCTCGACCGGCAGGAGACCCGCCGGATGCCGATGCTCCGCCCCTGAACGGACGGACGGGCCCACCGGCCCACGGCTGACGGACCGACGGGCCGGCGCGCTCCCCGCGACCACGGGGAGCGCGCCGTACCCGCAGCGGCTCAGTACGACAGACCGTGCCCGATCTGGTACAGCGCCGTCTCCGGCACGTCCGCGCGCATTATCGCCACCGGCAGCCGGCCCACCGGATCCCGCCGCCCGGCGATCACCCGGGCCGCCGCCCGCAGCTCCACGTCCGTCCACGAATAGCTCGCCAGCGCCGCCCGGACCCCGGCCAGCTGCGCGATGTCGTACGGATTGCGCACCGCCAGCTGCACCACCGGCTTCCCGGTGGCCAGCAGCGCCTCGACCAGCTTCCGTTGCGGCGAGTTCGCGGCCACGTTGTACGTGGCCACCACCACCGCGTCCCGCTCGCCGAGCGCCGCCACCGCCGCGTCGATCTGCGCGGACGTCGGCGACATGCCCGTCGACCGCGCGGTGGCCGTGAACCCCAGCTCGCCCAGCGCCCGCGCCAGGACCGCGGTGGGCGGACCGCCGGTGCCGGACGGCGCGGCCGGGTCGACGCCCACCACCAGCACCCGCCGCTCCCGCCGGCGGGACAACGGCAGCACCCCGCCGTCGTTGCGCAGCAGCGTCGTCGTACGGTCCGCGATCCGGTCCGCGGCCGCCAGATGGCCCCGCGTCCCGACGACGCGGTCCACGTCCCGGGAGGTGGTGTACGGGTCGTCGAACAGCCCCCGCCGCTCCTTCAGCAGCAGGATCCGCAGCAGCTTCGCGTCGAGGTCGCGCTCGGACAATTCCCCGTCCCGGAGCGCCTTGAGGACGGCGCTGTACGCCACCGACAGGTCCGGCGGGTTCAGCAGCTGGTCCACGCCGGCCTTGAGCGCGAGGACCGGCACCCGGGCGTCGCCGTACTTCTTCCGTACGCCCTCCATGCCCAGCGAGTCCGTCACCACCACCCCGTCGTAGCCGAGGCGTTCGCGCAGCAGACCGGTGAGGATCGGCCGGGACAGCGTCGCCGGGTCCTCGCTCGCGTCGAACGCCGGCACGACGATGTGCGCCGTCATGATCGAATCGATGCCCGCGGCGATCGCGGCCTTGAACGGCGGTGCGTCCAGCCGCTCCCACTCCTCGGCGGTGTGGTGGATGTACGGCAGCCCCACATGGCTGTCGGTGTCGGTGTCGCCGTGCCCGGGGAAGTGCTTGGCGCAGGCGGCCACCCCGCCCTCCTGATAGCCCCTCACCTGCCCGCCGACCATACGGGCCACCGCTTGCGGATCGGCGCCGAAGGACCGCACGCCGATGACCGGGTTGGCCGGGTTGACGTTCACGTCCGCGTCCGGCGCGTAGTCCTGCCGGATGCCCATGGCGGCCAGCTCCTGCCCGGCGATCCGGCCCGCCGTACGGGCGTCCTCGCGGGAGCCGCCGGCGCCGAGCGCCATCGCGCCGGGGAACAGCGTCGCGGGCGCACCGACCCGGGCCACTATGCCGTGCTCCTGGTCCGTGGAGATCAGCACCGGCACCGGCACGCGCAGCGCGGCGGCGGCCTTCTGGATGCCGTTGGACAGCTCGGCGATCTGGTGCGGCTCACGGGTGTTGTGCGCCCAGCCGAAGTAGATGATGCCGCCGACGTGGTACTTCGCGATCAGCTCCGCCGCGTTGGCGACCCCGATCTCCTTCTGGTTGTCGGCCGCGTCGGCCGGGTCGGGGTCGGTCGCCGAGTGGCCGTAGACCCGCATCACGAACAGCTGGCCGACCTTCTCCTCCGGGGTCATCCGGGCGATCAGGCGGCGCAGCCGGTCCCGGGCGGCGGCATCGGGGGCGGGCCGGCGCCCGGTGACGGGCGCCGCCACGGCGGGTCCGGCACCCGCCGCACAGGCGGCGACGGCACCGGCCGCGGTGGTCAGAACGGTACGTCTGGAGTGCATCCGCGCTCCTTCCGGAGGGCTTCCTCGACCTGGAAACAGGACTCGTTGAAGGAAACTTCCAAGGAGACACGGATAGCCGGAAAACTATTGTCGGTCAATCACTCCGACCGGGGGTGCCGCCCTCCTCTTGCACGCCGGCCGGCGCTGTGGGAGGGACCACCGGAGCCGCGCCGGCGGCGTCACCACCCGCCGGTGCACCGGCCGCCACCCCGTCGAGCAACTGCCGCAGATGGTCCCGGCCCGCGGCCAGCAACCCGGGCAGCTCGGGCGCCTCCGGGAACCAGCGCTTCTCGTACTCCCAGCACAGCCAGCCGCCCGCCCCCAGGCCGTAACCGCCCTCCGGCGCCGGCACCGGACCGTGCGTCGCCGCCGGCTCCGGCCCGAGCGCGGCCAGCGCGGACGCCAGCGGCAGGGCGCCCGCACCGAGCGGCACCGGACGCGGATCCGCCGCCGACACCACGTCCTTGACCTGCACATAGCCCAGATACGGCGCGAGCGCGGCGCGGGTGTCGGCGGGCCGCTCACCGCCGCGCCAGGTGTGCAGCACGTCCCACAGCGCGCCGACGCTGCGGTGCCCGACCAGGCCCAGCACCCGTGCGGCGGCCGCGCCCGTGCCGTGCGAGTCATGGGTCTCCAGCAGCACCCGGACGCCCCGCTCGGCCGCGAGCGGCGCCACCGCCGCGAGCCGCCGGGCGGCATCCGCGTCCGCCGCGTCCGCCGGCCGCTCCCCGCCGCCGGGGAACACCCGCACATACGGCGCCCCCAGATCCGCGGCGAGCAGCACCAGCTCGGCCAGCTCCTGCGCCAGCTCCTCCTCACCCGCCGCGTCCCGCTCGGCCGCGACCCGGGCGTACCCGGCCACGGCCAGGATCTCCACGCCCGCCGCCGCGCACTGCGCGCGCACCGCGGTCCGCTCGCGGGCCCCGATCAGTGGATGCACCGGCTCCTCCGGATGGGCCCGCAGCTCCACTCCCTGATAGCCGGCCCCGGCGGCCAGCCGCACCACGTCGGCGACCGGCATGCCCGGCACCCCGAGCGTGGAGAACGCCAGCCGCAACGGGGGCGCCGCCGCCCGGCCCGGACCGGCGGGCGGGGTGCTGCCGACACCGCCGCCGCGCTGGCCCCCGGCCTGGGTGCCGCCGCCCGTGTCCGCCGTGCCGTCCGTTCCGGTCATGCCCGCGCTCCTCTCTCCGTGGTCGCCCCCGTGGTCGTCCTACGTGGCCGCCCCGTGGTCGTCCCCCGTCGTCGTCCTACGTGGCCGCCCCGCGCAGCGACAGCCGCCAGTCCTGGCCGACCAGCTCCTGGCCGAAGCTGTGGTGCGGTGTCTCCGAGACCAGCTCGAACCCGGCCCGCTGATAGATCCGGCGGGCCGCGCCGAGGACGGAGTTCGTCCACAGCACCATCTCCTCGTACCCGGCGCCCCGCGCGAAATCGACACAGGCGTCGACGAGTTGCCGCCCCACGCCGTGGCCCCGCGCGGACGGCTCCACCAGCAGCAGCCGCAACCGGGCCACGCCCGGACGGCCGTCCCGTACGCACATCACCGCACCGGCCCGGGCACCGGCCAGCTCCGCCACCCAGGTGCGGTCCCACCGAGGGTCGAAGTCCTCGGCGTACTCCGCGACGATCCGGGCCACCAGCGCCTCGTAGCTCAGGTCGAAGCCGTACTCGGCGGCGTAGAGCGCGGCGTTCCGCTCGACCATCCAGCCGAGGTCACCGGGACGGGTGGTGCGCAGGGTGACCTCGGGGGAGGAGCCATGAGAGGCGTCGCCGGTGGCCGCCCGGTCGTCGCCGAGCAGGGCACGTATCGTCCGCATCGCGTCCGTCAGGCGGGCCCGGTCCGCCGGCGGAAGGTGCCGGAGCAGGGAGCCCGCGGCTTCCTGGGAACGCTCCTCCAGCAGCCCGGCCGCCTCCCGGCCGTCCCCGGTGAGGGTGATCCGCTGGCGGCGCGGGTCCTGCTCTGATCTGCCCCGGCTGATCAGCTCGCGCTGCTCGAACTTGCCGAGCAGCCGACTGAGATAGCCGGCGTCGAGGGACAGCGAGGTGCGCAGGTCCGCCGCGTCCACCCGCTCCTGGTGGGCGAGTTCGTAGAGCACCCGCGCCTCGGTGAGGGTGAAGGGGGTGTAGAGGTGCCGGCCGTAGTCGAGCGCGCCGATCAGGTTCGTGTAGAAGCGGTTGAACCTGCGCAGCTCGCGGACGTCGGGGGCGGGATCGGCGGGATCGGACGCCGCGGTGGTGCCGGCCGGCCCGCTGCCGGACCGGCTGGAGGGTGCTTGGGTTGTCATCGTCGACCACCTCACCATTGACTGAGTCAAGGGTAGCGGACCGAGATCGATCCGCACACCCTCAATTCCGCCCGCGGTCTCGCCAGCCCGCCCGGCGGCCGCTCCTCCCGCCCCGTCACCGGCCGGCCGGCCCGCGGCCCCGGCCTCCGCCAGCGGGCAGCCGTACGGTCGTCGGCCGCCACGACGACCGTCAACCGGGCGTCCCTGCCCAGCAGTTCGCCGTGTACTCCAGCTCCTCGACCACCCGCAGCACCCGGCCGCGACCACCCGCAGCACCCGGCCGCGATGGCCCGCAGCACCCGGCCGCGGCTGCTCGCGGCGACCGGGCAGGTGCCGTTCAGCACCCGCGGGACGGTCGCCGCCGAGCCCCGGCGCGGGCCGCCACGTCCGCCGGCGTCACCGTCATCGTGCGCCCCCGGGCCCCGCCCCTGCTTCCGGTTCCGCTCACGTCCGCCCCTCGTTCGCCGGCCGCCGCGCAGGCTGGCATCCCCCGCGATGCCACGATAGAAAGCGGGAGAAAGCAAAAGAAAGCGAAAGAAAGCGCTTACTGCACGTCCGTTTCCCCTGCACCACGCCACTGCTCCACCCGCCATCGAGGAACCCGCCCCCGCCCGAGGGGGAGAGAGGCCGGGCCGTGACACGCAGGACCGTACGCATCGCCATGAACGGCGTGACCGGGCGCATGGGCTACCGCCAGCACCTGGTCCGCTCCCTCCTCGCCCTGCGCGACCAGGGCGGACTCCCCCTGGACGACGGCACGGTCATCTGGCCCGAGCCGGTACTGGTCGGCCGCTCCCCGGACAGACTGCGGGCCCTGGCCGAGCGGCACGGCCTCACGGAACGGTCCTGCGACCTCGACGCCGTACTGGCCGATGACAGCGTCGAGATCTACTTCGACGCCCAGATCACCGCCGCCCGCGAGGAGGCGGTGAAGAAGGCGATCGCGGCCGGCAAGCACCTCTACGTCGAGAAGCCCACCGCGAGCAGCCTCGCCGGCGCCCTCGAACTCGCCCGGCTCGCCCAGGAGGCCGGCGTCAAGAACGGCGTCGTCCAGGACAAGCTCTTCCTCCCCGGCCTGCGCAAACTCCGCCGCCTCGTCGAGGGCGGCTTCTTCGGCCGCATCCTGTCCGTACGCGGCGAGTTCGGCTACTGGGTCTTCGAGGGCGACTGGCAGCAGGCCCAGCGCCCCTCCTGGAACTACCGGGCCGAGGACGGCGGCGGCATCGCGGCCGACATGTTCCCGCACTGGGAGTACGTACTGCACGAACTGTTCGGCCCGGTCCGGACCGTCCAGGCGCAGCTGACCACCCACCTCCCGCGCCGCTGGGACGAGTCCGGCACCCCGTACGACGCCACCGCCGACGACGCCGCCTACGCCGTGTTCCAACTGGCCGGCGGCATCGTCGCGCAGATCAACTCCTCCTGGGCGGTCCGGGTGCACCGCGACGAACTCGTGGAGTTCCAGGTCGACGGCACCGAGGGCTCCGCCGTCGCCGGACTGCGCGGCTGCCGGGTGCAGCACCGCTCCGTCACCCCCAAACCGGTCTGGAACCCCGACCTCCCGGCCACCGAACCGTTCCGCGCGCAGTGGCAGGAGGTCCCCGACAACGCCGACTTCGACAACGGCTTCAAGGCGCAGTGGGAGCTCTTCCTGCGCCATGTCGTCCGCGACGAGCCCTGGCGCTGGGACCTGGCGGCCGGCGCCCGCGGCGTCCAACTCGCCGAACTGGGCGCCCGGTCGTCCGCGGAGGGCCGCCGCCTGGACGTCCCGGAGCTCGCCCGGTGACCGCCCCGACGCCCGGCCGCGCCACCGGTGGGCCCGCGGCCGCCGCGGCGCCCGCAGCCCGGCCCCCGTCGCCCTCCCGCACCGTCTTCGCCGCCGCCCACGTCGTCGCCGATCCGTACGCCGACACCACCCCGGACGGGCCCGCCGCCCTCGACTGGGACGCCACCCTCGCCTTCCGCCACCACCTCTGGTCGCACGGCCTGGGCGTGGCCGAGGCGATGGACACCGCACAGCGCGGCACGGGCCTGGACTGGGCCGTCGCCGCCGAACTCATCCGCCGCTCCGGCGCCGAGGCCCGCGCGGCCGGCGGCCGGCTCGTCTGCGGCGCCGGCACCGACCAGCTCACCGGCGGCTCGCTCGCCGAGATCCGGGCCGCCTACGAGGAGCAGCTCGCCGTCGTCGAGGACGCCGGCGCGCAGGCCGTCCTGATGGCCTCCCGGGCGCTCACCGCCGCGGCCCGCGGCCCCGAGGACTACCTGGACCTCTACGGCCACCTCCTCCGCCAGGCCGCCCAACCGGTCGTGCTGCACTGGCTGGGCCCGATGTTCGACCCGGCGCTGGCCGGCTACTGGGGCTCGGCCGACCTGGACGCCGCCACCGACACCCTCCTCGCGGTCATCGCCGCCCACCCCGGCAAGGTCGACGGCGTCAAGCTCTCCCTGCTGGACGCCCGGCGGGAGATCGCGCTGCGCCGCCGTCTGCCGCCCGGCGTGCGCTGCTACACCGGCGACGACTTCCACTACCCCGAGCTGATCGCCGGCGACGACCAGGGCTTCAGCCACGCCCTGCTCGGCGTCTTCGACCCGCTGGCCCCCCTGGCCGCGCAGGCGGTCCGCCGCCTCGACACCGGTGACCCGGCCGCCTTCCGTGAACTCCTCGACCCCACCGTCCCGTTGGCCCGCCACCTCTTCCAGGAACCCACCCGCCACTACAAGACCGGGGTCGTCCTGCTGGCCTGGCTGGCGGGCCACCAGTCGCACTTCACCATGGTCGGCGGCCTGCAGTCGGCCCGTTCGCTGCCCCATCTGCGCCGCGCCCACGAACTCGCCGCGGAGCTCGGCCTGTTCCCGGACCCGGACCTGGCCGCCCACCGGATGCGCCGGCTGCTGTCCGTATACGGCGCCGAGGACACCTGGCCGCCTCCGGGCACGGCGAAGAACACCCCCGGCGCGGCAGCGAAGAGCGCCGGCCCGGAGGCGGAGACCCCCGGCACCGCGCACCAGAGCGGAGCCCCCGCATGACCGACGACCGCACCCACCTCACCCGTATCACCGACCGCACCGGCCCCACCTCCCTTTCCCGGCTGAGCCTCAACCAGGAGACCCTCCGGCAGTGGTCGCTGCCCGAACTGGCCGACGGCTGCGTACGGGCCGGGGTCCCCGCCGTCGGGCTGTGGCGCGCGCCCGTGCAGGCGTACGGCGTGGCCGCGGCCGCCCGGCTCGTCCGCGCGGCCGGGCTGCGGGTCAGCAGCCTGTGCCGGGGAGGGTTCCTCACCGCGCTCGACCCCGGTGAGCGGGCGGCGGCCCTGGCCGACAACCGGGCGGCCGTCGACGAGGCCGCCGCCCTGGGGACGGACACCCTGGTCCTGGTCTCGGGCGGACTGCCGGCCGGCAGCCGGGACCTGCCCGGCGCCCGGGAGCGGATCGCGGACGCCCTGGGCGAGTTGGCGCCGTACGCCGCGGACCGGGGCGTACGGCTGGCGATCGAACCGCTGCACCCGATGTACGCGGCGGACCGGTGCGTGGTCTCCACCCTCGCCCAGGCGCTGGACCTCGCCGAGCGGTTCCCCGCGGACCGGGTCGGGGTCGTCGTGGACACCTACCACCTGTGGTGGGACGACACGGCCGGGGCGCAGATCGACCGCGCCGGGGCCGCCGGACGCATCGCCGCCTTCCAGCTGGCCGACTGGGTCACCCCGCTCCCGGAGGGCGTCCTGCTGGGCCGCGGGCAACTGGGGGACGGCGTGGTGGACCTGCGCTGGTTCCGGGAGCGCGTCGAGGCGGCCGGCTACCGGGGGCCGATCGAGGTGGAGATCTTCAACCCGGCACTGTGGGCCCGCGACGGCACCGAGGCACTGGCCGAGATCGTGGACCGTTTCCGCCGGCACGTCGCTGCCCGGCCGGACTCCGCACCGACGGCGACAGGTGAACGGAATTCGTACAACGGGTGACAACGAAATAACTCAGCGGATGCGCGCAACCGTTCACGGTCGACGGAGGTCATAGCTGACGCTGGCCCCGCAAGGGGGAGGGATCCGGGGGGATCCGGGGCCGGCACGGGAGGGGGAATCGAGGGGCCCGACCTTGGGGGGACGGGCCCCTCGACGGAGATCCGCCGACGCCGCACCACCGGTGATCCACCGACACCGCGCCACCGCGCCGCGAGGTCGGACCGCGAGGCCCGGGCCGCGTTGTCGGACCCCGGCGGTACCGTCGGGGCATGGTCAACACAGCCGTGGTGGAAGGGGTCCTGGAGCGGATCACGTACGCCAACGAGGAGAACGGCTACACCGTCGCGCGGGTCGACACCGGCCGGGGCTCGGGCGACCTGCTGACCGTCGTGGGCGCGCTGCTGGGGGCGCAGGTGGGCGAATCCCTGCGGATGGAGGGCCGTTGGGGCTCCCACCCGCAGTACGGCAAGCAGTTCACCGTGGAGAACTACACCACGGTGCTGCCCGCCACCATCCAGGGCATCCGCCGCTATCTCGGCTCGGGCCTGGTCAAGGGCATCGGCCCGGTCTTCGCCGACCGGATCACCCAGCACTTCGGAGTCGACACCCTCGACATCATCGAGCACGAGCCGAAGCGGCTCATCGAGGTGCCGGGGCTCGGCCCCAAGCGGACCAAGAAGATCGCGGACGCCTGGGAGGAACAGAAGGCCATCAAGGAGGTCATGGTCTTCCTCCAGGGCGTCGGGGTGTCCACCTCCATCGCCGTGCGGATCTACAAGAAGTACGGCGACGCCTCGATCTCCGTCGTCCGCAACCAGCCCTACCGGCTCGCCGCCGACGTCTGGGGCATCGGCTTCCTGACCGCCGACCGCATCGCCCGGTCCGTCGGGATCCCGCACGACAGCCCGGACCGGGTCAAGGCCGGCCTGCAGTACGCCCTGTCGCAGTCCACGGACCAGGGCCACTGCTTCCTGCCCGAGGAGCAACTGATCGCCGACGCGGTCAAGTTGCTCCAGGTGGACACCGGCCTGGTGATCGACTGCCTGGCCGAGCTGGCCGCCGAGCCGGAGGGTGTGGTGCGCGAGAAGGTGCCGGCCGGGGAGGACGGCGCGGAGGTCACCGCCGTCTATCTGGTGCCGTTCCACCGCGCGGAGATCTCCCTCGCCGGGCGGCTGACCCGGCTGCTGCGCACCGACGAGGACCGGATGCCGGCGTTCCAGGACGTCGCCTGGGACAAGGCGCTGGCCTGGCTGGCCCGCCGTACGGGCGCCGAGCTGGCCCCCGAGCAGCAGGAGGCGGTGCGGCTGGCGCTGACCCGGAAGGTCGCGGTGCTCACCGGCGGCCCGGGCTGCGGCAAGTCCTTCACGGTCCGCTCCGTCGTCGAGCTGGCCCGCGCCAAGAAGGCCACCGTCGTGCTGGCCGCGCCCACGGGCCGGGCCGCCAAGCGGCTGTCGGAGCTGACCGGCGCGGAGGCCTCCACGGTCCACCGCCTCCTGGAGCTCAAGCCCGGCGGGGACGCCGCGTACGACGCGGACCGGCCGCTGGACGCCGATCTGGTGGTCGTCGACGAGGCGTCCATGCTGGACCTGCTGCTGGCCAACAAGCTCGTCAAGGCGGTCCCGCCGGGCGCCCATCTGCTGCTGGTGGGCGATGTCGACCAGCTGCCGTCCGTCGGGGCGGGGGAGGTCCTGCGGGACCTGCTGGCCCCCTCCGGCCCCGTGCCGGCGGTCCGGCTGACCCGGATCTTCCGGCAGGCCCAGCAGTCCGGCGTGGTCACCAACGCCCACCGCATCAATTCCGGCGTCCCGCCGCTGACCACCGGGCTGACCGATTTCTTCCTGTTCGCGGAGGAGGACAATGAGGAGACCGGGCGGCTCGCCGTGGACGTCGCGGCCCGCCGCATCCCGGCGAAGTTCGGACTCGACCCGCGCCGGGACGTCCAGGTGCTGACGCCGATGCACCGCGGCCCGGCCGGAGCGGGCGCGCTGAACGGTCTGCTCCAGCAGGCCGTCACCCCCGCCCGCCCCGACCTGCCCGAGCGGCGCTTCGGCGGCCGGGTCTTCCGGGTGGGCGACAAGGTCACCCAGATCAGGAACAACTACGAAAAGGGCCGTAACGGCGTCTTCAACGGCACCGTGGGCGTGGTCACCGCCCTGGACGAGGTGGAGCAGCGGCTGACGGTCCGCACGGACGAGGACGAGGAGGTCCCGTACGACTTCGACGAACTCGACGAACTCGCCCACGCCTATGCCGTGACGATCCATCGCTCGCAGGGTAGTGAGTATCCAGCGGTGGTGATTCCGGTCACCACCAGCGCCTGGATGATGCTGCAGCGCAATTTGCTGTATACCGCCGTCACCCGGGCAAAGCGCTTGGTGGTGCTGGTCGGCTCCCGTAAGGCCCTGGGTCAGGCCGTCCGCACGGTTTCCGCCGGTCGGCGGGGTACGGCGCTGGCTCACCGGCTCGCCGGGGCGATGTGATGTCACTCCTCTTTCCCAATCAGGGCGAACGGGAGCAGGATGGGACACTGACGCGGCACTGAGTGCCGTAATGCGGCCCTATGGCCGACCCCGAGTGCACATCCAAGGTCCAAATGGGGGAAGGTATAGGCAGTCAGGGCACCTCGAAGAAGAGGCACAACGTCGGTGAGGGATGACGTGAGCGACAACTCTGTAGTACTGCGTTACGGGGACGGCGAATACAGCTACCCGGTCGTCGACAGCACGGTCGGCGACAAGGGCTTCGATATCTCGAAGCTGCGCGCCGAGACCGGTCTGGTGACCCTGGATTCCGGTTACGGCAACACCGCGGCATACAAATCCGCGATCACCTATCTCGATGGTGAGCAGGGAATTCTTCGTTACCGCGGGTATCCGATCGAGCAGCTCGCGGAGCGCAGCACGTTCGTCGAGACCGCGTACCTCCTCATCAACGGTGAGCTGCCCACCGTCGACGAGCTGTCGGCCTTCAAGCAGGACATCACCTACCACACCCTGCTCCACGAGGACGTCAAGCGCTTCTACGACGGCTTCCCCCGGGACGCCCACCCGATGGCGATGCTGTCCTCGGTGGTCAGCGCGCTGTCGACCTTCTACCAGGACAGCCACAACCCGTTCGACGAGCAGCAGCGCCACATCTCCACGATCCGGCTGCTGGCCAAGCTCCCGACGATCGCTGCCTATGCCTACAAGAAGTCCGTCGGCCACCCGGTCGTCTACCCGAGCAACGACCTCGGTTACGTCGAGAACTTCCTGCGGATGACCTTCTCGGTGCCCGCCGCCGACTACGAGCTCGACCCGGTCGTCGTCAGCGCCCTGGACAAGCTGCTGATCCTGCACGCCGACCACGAGCAGAACTGCTCGACCTCCACGGTCCGCCTGGTCGGCTCCTCGCAGGCGAACCTCTTCGCCTCGATCTCCGCCGGCATCAACGCCCTGTGGGGCCCCCTGCACGGCGGCGCCAACCAGTCCGTGCTGGAGATGCTGGAGCGCATCCAGCGCGACGGCGGCGACGTCGACGCCTTCATCCGCAAGGTGAAGAACAAGGAAGACGGCGTGAAGCTCATGGGCTTCGGGCACCGCGTCTACAAGAACTTCGACCCCCGGGCGAAGATCATCAAGGCGGCGGCGCACGACGTCCTCTCCGCGCTCGGCAAGTCCGACGAGCTGCTGGACATCGCCCTCAAGCTGGAGGAGCACGCGCTCTCCGACGACTACTTCGTCTCGCGCAAGCTCTACCCGAACGTCGACTTCTACACCGGTCTGATCTACCGGGCCATGGGCTTCCCGACCGAGATGTTCACGGTGCTCTTCGCGCTCGGCCGGCTCCCCGGCTGGATCGCCCAGTGGCACGAGATGATCAAGGAGCCGGGCTCCCGCATCGGCCGCCCGCGCCAGATCTACACCGGCATCATCGAGCGCGACTTCGTGCCGGTCGAGCAGCGCTGACGCCCCAAAAGCGAAAAGCGCCCCGCCTCCGGATCCCCCCACGGGTCCAGAGTGCGGGGCGCTTCCCTTGTCCCGGTTGGATTCCCCCCACGGGATCCGTCCGGGCGTTCCGGGTTGCACCGCGCTCCGCCGGGACGCGCACATCGGGAGGGCCGCTCAAAGCTCCCCGGGCACGTCGCCCCGGCCACGCGTAGCCGTGGCACGGTCCCCCAAGACCGACACGGCTGGTGCAGTGCAAGACCCGCCGGGGTGCCTGCACTGCCCGGTTAGACTCGCGACCCCCCTCAATGGTTACGTTGCGATGAGTGTGATCTGGGTCTCTTGCCATATGGGGGCGAATACGGTCAAGGCCCTCGATCTGGAGATCGGGGCCCTGGGGTATGGGTGTTGTGTCCCGGAGTGTGGGCGTTGTGTCAACTGTGGCGATTATGTGAACATTTGAATGGTTGCGCCTGGCGGCGCGGGTCGCGGCACCTCGGAAGGCGGCGACCCGCATCCGCCGCACGCGGACCGGCGAACCGGAATCAGGCCGCCCGGCCCACCAACTCGTACCCCGCCTCGTCGACGGCCGCCCGCACCGCCTCCTCGTCCAGCGGTGCCTTGGAGGTGACCGTCACCAGCCCGGTGGCCGCGACCGCCTGCACCGCGCTCACGCCCGGGATCTCCGAGATCTCCGACGCCACCGCCCCCTCGCAGTGACCACAGGTCATGCCCGTGACCTGGTACGTCGCGGTCACCGCGGCGGCCGGGGCGTCGACGGCACCGGAGTGGCAGGAGCCTTCCGGGGTGCAGCAGGAGCTGTTCTCAGCCATGGGTTCTCCTCGTGGGGCAGATGTCCGAGCTTCTGTCCGAGCTTCGACCAACGCTGGCCACTCTATACCCCTAGGGGGTATGGATCCAAGCGGGGCATGCCGGTTCCCGGCCGTGGGACGCCGCTTTCGGGGCAGGTCGCTTGCAGGTCGCTTGCAGGTCGCTTCCCGACAGGGGCACCCCGTCACGTTGCCGCACCCCCCGCCACGCGTCAGCCTGGGGATACGGACGCGGAGCCGATCCGAGGAGGCGGCACATGGCCGTACTCGCCTTCTACGCCCTACTGGCGCTCACCACCCTGCCGCCCCTCGTCCCCAACTCCGCCCTGCTCGTCTCCGCCGGCGTCCTCGCCTCCCGGGGCGCCCTCTTCCTCCCCCTGGTCCTGCTCACCGTGGCGGGCAGCGCGCTCGCCGGGGATGTGCTGATGTTCCTCGCCGCCCGGCGCTTCGGCGGACCCGTACGGGACTGGCTGCGGCGCAACCCGCGCCGCCGCGCCCTCCTGGACCGCACCTCCCGGCGCATCGAGCGGTACGGCGTCCCGTTCCTGATCGCCGTGCGGTTCCTCCCCAGCGGCCGGATCGCCGGCGCGCTGGCCGCCGGCATCCTCCGCTACCCGCTGCGCCGGTACCTCCTCGGCGCCGGCATCGCCGAGGCGACCTGGGCGGCGTACTCGGTCGGCCTCGGCTACCTCGGCAGCGCCACCGCCGGCAGCCCGCTGTACGCCGCCGCCCTCGGCCTGGGCGTCTCCTGCGCGGTCGCCGCCATCGCCAGCGCCCTTCAGTGGGCCGGCCGCCGCCGGGCGGCCCGCCGCGCGGCTACCGCCGCCCGTCCGCCGTGCCTGCCCCCGCCGGACCGTTCGGGGCTGCCGGACCGGCCGTAGCGCGGACGTCGGCGAGCGCCACCGGCGCACCGGACCGCCGGGACCGCTCACACGCCTCCGCCACGTACAGCGCCTCCAGCGCCTCCGCGGGCGGACACGGGTTCGCCGCCCGCCCCGCCGCCACCTCGGCGAAGGCACCCAGCTCGGTGACGTACGCATCGTGGAAGCGCTCCATGAACGTCGCGTACGGGGCGGCCGCCCGCCGCCACGACAGCCGCGGCTCCGCCGACGGCAACGGCGCACGGTCGTCGAGACCGACGATCCGGGCGCCCCGCGAACCGCACACCTCCAGGCGGACGTCGTGCCCCGCGCCGTTGTAGCGGGTCGCCGTGACCGTCGCCAGGGTGTCGTCGTCGAAGCGCAGCAGCGCCGCACAGGTGTCGACGTCGTCGCCGTCGGCGAAGAAGGACGCCCCGCGGTTGGCGCCCTGCGCGAAGACCGAGACCACCTCGCGGCCGGTGAGCCAGCGCAGCACGTCGAAATCGTGGATGGAACAGTCCCGGAACAGTCCGCCCGAGCTGGGGATGTACGCGGCCGGCGGCGGGGCCTGGTCACTGGTGCAGGCGCGCAGGGTGTGCAACCAGCCCAGCTCGCCCGACCGCAGCGCCTCACGGGCGGCCCGGTACCCCGCGTCGAAGCGCCGCTGGAAGCCGACCTGGACCGGCACCGAGCCCGCCCGCGCCCGCTCCACGACGCCGATCGTGCCCGCCACGTCCAGGGCGACCGGCTTCTCGCAGAAGACCGGCACCCCGGCGTCCAGCGCCTGATGGATCAGGGCGGCGTGCGCACTGGTCGCGGCGGTGATCACCACCCCGTCCAGGCCTTCCGCGTACAGCTCCGCCAGGCCCGCGGCCGCGCGCACGCCCAGCGTCGCCGCCAGTGACGCGGCCCGCGCCGGATCGGCATCGGCGACCACCAGGTCGGTGACGCCGGGAACCTGCTGAAGGGTCTTGGCATGGAACGCGCCGATGCGCCCGGTGCCGATGAGGCCGATCTTCACTTCTCGGTCCTTCCAGGAGGTGGCGGTGACGGCCGCCGTCGGGACGTCGTCGCCGTCGGGTCGTCGTACGTATATTGGAACGTTCCAACGGAGGCCGTTCCGCGCACCCTGCAGGGCCGGATGTCCGCATGTCAACCCTTTGCGCAGGCAGGAGGGCAGAACATGGCGGCCCCTACGAAGACCGGCGGGTCGGGGACCGCTCGGCCGTTGACGGTTACCTGCGGCGATGGCAGGATCCCCGTCCATGGAACGGTTGGAACGGTCCAACAAGCGCGACGGCGTCGCACGGGCAGCCGCCGGCCGGCCCCCGACGATCCGCGGGGTCGCCGAACGCGCCGGCGTCTCCAAATCGCTGGTCTCGCTCGTCCTGCAGGGCTCACCACGGGTCAGCGACGCCAAACGACGGGCCGTCCTGGACGCCATCGACGAGCTGGGCTACCGGCCCAACGCCGCCGCCCGCAGCCTCGTCGCCCGCCGCACCCACACCGTCGGCGTGCTCCTGAACGACCTGCGCAACCCCTGGTTCGTCGACCTCCTCGACGGCCTGAACTCGGTCCTCCACGACCACGGCCTGCGCATGCTGATGGCCGACGGCCGGCTCGACCGCCGCGCCGGCCAGGACGTCGCCCGCACCTTCCAGGAACTCCGGGTCGACGGCCTCGTCGTCGTCGGCACCCTCCCGGACACCGGCGGCCTCGCCGAGGTCGCCGAGCGGCTGCCCACCGTCATCGCGGGCAACCACGAACCCCGGCTCCCGCACGTCGACATCGTCGCCAACGACGACGAACGCGGCGCCCGGCTCGCCACCGAGCACCTGATCTCCCTCGGCCACCGCCGGATCGCCCACATCGCCGGCCGCGGCGTGGTCGGCACCCTGCGCCGCCGCGGATTCGAGGCCGCCGTACGCGCCCACGGCCTCCACACCGCCGCCGTGGTGGAGAGCGCCGACGGCACGGAGGAGGGCGGCTACCGCGCCGCCGTACGCCTCCTCAACCCCGCGCGCCGCACCGAACGCCCCACCGCCGTCTTCGCTTTCAACGACATCTCCGGCGTCGGCGCGCTCTCCGCGGCCCAGGAACTCGGGCTGACCGTGCCCGTCGACCTCTCCCTCGTCGGCTACGACAACACCTACCTCGCCCGTATCCGCCACCTCTGGCTGACCTCGGTCAACAACGCCAGCCACGAGGTCGGCCGACGGGCCGCCCGCTGCCTCCTGAACCGCATGGCCGGCAACGACGCGCCGACCGGTAAGAACCCACCGACCGGCACGAACCCACCCGCCGACCACCAACTCGTCGCCCCGGAACTCGAGATCAGGGGATCGACGGCCCCACCCCCCGCTGCCTGACGGCCGGCTGCCGTCGGCGCTACCCCTGCCGCCCGGCCCGCAGCTCGCGGTCCACCGCCCGCAGCAGCACCAGCAGCATCCGGTTCAACGGCGTCGCGATGCCGTGCCGTTCGGCCGCCCGCACCACCGCGCCGGTGAGGTACTCGTGCTCCAGCGGACGGCCCGCGAGCCGGTCGTACAGCATCGACGAACCACCGTCCGGCGGCGCGTGCGCGTACAGCTCCAGCGTCCGCGCGATGTCCGCCTCACCGATGTCCGCCCCCTCCGCGCGGGCCACCACCGCCGCCTCCCGCAGCAGATCACGGCTGAGCGCCGCCATCTCCGGGTCCGCGAAGACGCCGATCCGCTGCTGGAGCAGCGCGGTCAGGGGGTTCGCCGCGAGGTTCGTGAACAGCTTGCGCCACACGGCCGTGGTGAAGTCCGGCACCGGATGCACCCGCAGCCCCGTACCGGCCAGCAGGGCGGCGAACCGGTCCGCCAACGGGCCCTCCGGAACGTGCAGTTCACTGGCGACGTGGTGCCGGACCCGGCCGGGCGCGATGCGCTCCGCGGAGATGTAGACCACCGTCGGCAGGATCGCCGTCCCCCGAGGAACGAGCGGCACCACCCGCTCCTCCTGGTCGATACCGTTCTGCAGCACCGCGACGACCGTCTCCGGGCCGCACAGCCGCCGCAGCCAGCCCTCGGCACTCGCGGTGTCCTGCGCCTTCGTCGTCAGCAGCACCCAGTCGACCGGCGCCACCCGCGCCGGATCGGTGACGATCCGCACCGCCGCGGGCCGTACCTCGCCGCCGCTCTCGACGGCGAGGTCCCGCAACGGGCTGCGCACGCACAGCGTGACGTCCAGACCCGCCCACCGGGTCAGGGCGGCGACGTACCCGCCGATCGCACCGGCCCCGATCACCGCGACCCGGGCGGGCGCGGCAGCGGCCCGGTCCGGCACGGAGGCGGCCTGGGGTGTCTGGGCCATACCTCGATCGTAGCCACGCGACCGGGCGTCCCGGGGCCCCAATGGGGACAGGGGGACGAGCCAGGAGGATCGTCCCCCTACGGGTGGCTTCCCTACCGGCCGCCCCGACCCGGCCGCCGTGCCACCCACGCTCTGACCGTGTCCGCGAACCAGTACGGTCTACCGCCCTCCACCAGATCCGGTTCGGGCAGCAGCCCGTGCTTGCGGTACGAGCGCACGGTGTCCGGCTGCACCTGGATGTGCGCCGCGATCTCCTTGTACGACCAGAGCCTGCGGTCGGTCATCTCTGCCACCTCCTGAGCGCCGCACACGGGGCCGGCCCGGAGGGAGCCGGCCAGGACCGCGTACGGCCTGGTGATCACTGAGCCTGTGCCTGGACAACGACACTCGGTGACCACCGGCGAGGGGCTGTTGAACGGTTGTGACGGAAGGCCCGGTCAACTGTGACAGCCGTGACACCGGCCGCACGCCTGTGACGGGAGAGAGACACGGGCCTCGCCTCGGGTCAGCGGTGGTGCGTGACGGGTCAGCGATACATCGCCGGCCGTTCGACCAGCTCGACCATGACGCGCTCACCGGTGGCCTGGGCGCGCACTCCGGCCTCGCAGACCGCCGCCGCGGCATAGCCGTCCCAGCAACTGGGGCCCTCGACCTCGCCGCGCCGGGTCGCGTTCACCCAGAGCTGCACCTGCCGGTCGTACGCGTCCTCGAAGCGCTCCACGAAACCGGGCGGAATGGCGCCGCCCCAGCGGCCGGCGGTGTTGCTGAAGACGCCGTGGTCGTCACCGATCCGGGCGGTGCCGCCCTCGCAGACCGCCTCGCAGCTGACCTGGTAGCCGAAACCGCAGTTGACGAAGATCTCGGTGTCCACGACCTGGCCGCCCGCGGTTTCGAAGAGCACCAGCTGCGGATCGCTGAGCCCCTCGGGCGCGTTCCCGGTGGGGGCGGGGCGCAGGACGCGTACGGCGGTGATCTCGTCGTCCAGCAGCCAGCGCGTCACATCGATCTCGTGCACCACCGAGTCGTTGATCATCATCGCGTTGGTGAAGCCGGGCGGCGTATCCGCGTTCCGATGCCGGTTGTGCAACATCAGCGGACGGCCGTAAGTCCCTTGTGTCAGAAGGGACTTGAGGCTCCGGTAATCCGCATCGTAACGACGCATGAAACCCACCTGCACGCGGCGGTGACCCAGCGCCTGCTCCGCCTCCAGCACGCGCAGAGCGGACGCGGCGTCCGGCGTCAGCGGCTTCTCGCAGAGTACGGGCAGATCGCGCGCGAACGCCTCCAGCAGCGCCGCCTCGTGCGCGGGGCCGGGTGAGGCGATCACCACGGCATCGACGGCCGGATCGTCCATGGCGGCGGCCGGATCGGTGTACGGGGTACAGCCCTCGATGCCGTCCGCCAGATGCTTCACCCGCGCCGCGTCGATGTCCGCCACCGCCGCCACCCGGGCCCCACTGATCACCTCATTGATCCGCCGCACATGGTCCGCCCCCATCCGCCCGGTCCCGACGACCGCCACCCCGAGCGTCCCCCCGAAACCCGCGTCGCTCCGCCCACTCATACGTTCCTCCATGCCGCCCTCAACTCCTCGTCAATCCCGCAATGTCCGCAGTCTCTTGGTGCCTGCCGGTGTCTGCTGGTGTCTGCTGGTGTCTGCTGGTGGCCCGCCTACCTGTCGGATGCGCCCGGGCCTGCGATAAGACCCTGACTCCCTGGTGCATTACAGATGGTGAAGGTAACCTGGGAACTGATTACTCTCCGTGTTCGTTGCCGGAAAAGAAGGAGGCGCGCAAGGCCAAGCCACGCACGGCCCCATCACGCGAGCTCAAGCCATGCCGGGCAGACCCCGGGCTGAACGCAAGGCCATCTCCGACGCCCCCAAGGCCCAGGCTCTGAGGAAGGCTCGGGCTCTGAGGAAGGCCCAGGCTCCGAGGCCGTGCGAGGGGTCCGGTCCGAGCCCCGAGCCCCGCCGAGCAGGGCCAGGCCCCCGGTGGTTCGGTTCCTCGAACGTCGCCCTGGTCGCCCTGGTCGCCCTGGTCGGGCTGGTCAGGCCGGTCAGGCGCCGCAGGAGCGCAGGAAGCGGCGGGTGCGCTCGGCGATGGGGAACGGGCGGTCGGGCGGGCAGGGGTACATGTCCTGCTCGACGATGGCGAAGAGGTCGACGTTCAGCGCCTGCGCGGCCTCCAGGACGGGCGGCAGTGCGGGTACGCCGAGCGGCGGTTCGCACATCACGCCCTGCTGGACGGCCGGGCCGAACGGCGTGCCCTTGGCGACGACGTCGCTGAGGATGTCCGGGTCGACCTGCTTGAGGTGCAGGTAGCCGATCCGTTCGCCGTAGGTGCGGATCAGCTTGACGCTGTCGCCGCCGCAGTAGGCGTAGTGGCCGGTGTCCAGGCACAGGTTGACCAGGTCGGAGTCGGTGACGTGGAGGAAGCGCTCGACGTGCTCCTCGGTGTCGATGTGGGTGTCGGCGTGCGGGTGGACGACGATGTCGAGCCCGAACTCGTCGCGTACCCGCTTGCCCAGACGCTCCATGCCGGTCGTCAGGTGCTTCCACTGCTCGACGGTCAGCTCGCGCGGTTCGAGTTCCTCGGCGGTCTTGTCGTCGCGCCAGAAGGACGGGATGACGACGAGGTGCCGGGCGCCCATGGCCTGGGTGAGGGTGGCGACCTCGGAGACGTGGGCCCAGGTCTTGTCCCATACCGACGGGCCGTGGTGCAGCGAGGTGAAGATCGTGCCGGCCGAGACCTTGAGGTCGCGGCGGGCGATCTCGTCGTGGAGGACGGCGGGGTCGGTGGGCAGGTAGCCGTACGGGCCGAGTTCGATCCACTCGTAGCCGGCCTGGGCGACCTCGTCGAGGAAGCGCTGCCAGGGCACTTGCTGGTCGTCGTCGGGGAACCAGACTCCCCACGAGTCGGGGGCCGAACCGACGCGGAGGCGGTCCAGGACGGGCGGGGCGGCATGGCGTGCGGGCATGCTGCGGCTCTCCTCTCGCCGGTCGGCGGTGACCGGGAAGGCGCGGGGCGGGGTTGTGGGGCACAGCCTCTCTGCCGCCCCGGGGAGTGTCAAGAGTTCGTCCTGACATAAGGACGTAAGGACTTGCAGAGGGGGCGGGGGGAGGGTGATGCGTGGGGTGGGAGGGCTGATGGTGTCAGGGGCGGGTTGGCTTTTACGTCAGAATGTAAGGACAAACTGTTGACAGGGTCTGAGGGTCACCGTTAGACCTTTCCTCGGGCGGGGCGGCAGAACCCGGTCCCGCTGAGTGAAACCCGCTGAGCGAAATCTGTTGAGTGAACCCGTTGGGCGAAATCTGTTGAGGGCGGGCGGATGCGGCGCGCTGATCTGAAGGGGCGTGTATGACCGAGTCGTACGACCTGATCACGATGGGCCGGATCGGGGTGGATATCTATCCGCTACAGACCGGTGTGTCGTTGGCGCGGGTGGAGACCTTCGGGAAGTTCCTGGGGGGTTCGGCCGCGAACGTTGCGGTGGCGGCCGCCCGGCTCGGGCGGCGCAGCGCGGTCATCAGCCGGACCGGCGAGGACCCGTTCGGGGAGTTCCTGCACCAGGCGTTGCGGGACTTCGGGGTGGACGACCGGTGGGTGACGCCGGTCGCGGCCTATCCGACGCCGGTGACCTTCTGCGAGATCTTTCCGCCGGACGACTTCCCGTTGTACTTCTATCGGCGTCCGAAGGCGCCTGACCTGGAAATTCATGTCGAGGAGCTGGACCGGGAGGCGATCGCGGGCGCGCGGATCTTCTGGGTCACCGGTACGGGGCTGTGTGAGGAGCCGAGTCGCGGCGCCACCCTGGCCGCGCTGGAGGCCCGCGCCGAGTCGGCCGGACCGACCGTCTTCGACCTCGACTGGCGGCCGATGTTCTGGGGCGGTGAGGGGGGCGCCTCCGGGGACGGCGGGGCGACCGGCGCCGCGGCACGGGCCACCGCCCGGCCGTATTACGAGGCCGCGCTGCGGCACGCCACCGTAGCGGTCGGGAACGTGGACGAGGCCGAGGTCGCGACCGGGCTGCGCGACCCCAAGGCGTGCGCGCAGGCGCTGCTGGACATGGGCGTCGAGCTGGCCGTCGTCAAGCAGGGGCCCAAGGGGGTGCTGGCCGTGCACCGGGACGGTCGGGTCGCCGAGGTGCCGCCCACACCCGTCGAGGTCGTCAACGGGCTCGGCGCGGGGGACTCGTTCGGCGGGGCACTGTGCCACGGTCTGCTCTCCGGCTGGGAGCTGGAGCCGATGATGCGGTACGCGAACGCGGCCGGGGCGATCGTTGCCTCCCGGCTCGCCTGTTCCTCCGCGATGCCCACGCGGGAGGAGGTCGAGGCGTTTCTCGCCGGCGGGTGATTTCGAGGGGGATTCTCATCGGCCGGGCCCAGCCTCTCTCCCCGCTCCCAGCTCGCAGCTCGCAGCGCAGCTCCCGGCTCCCGGCCCGCGCCCCCGCTGCGCCACCCACTCCCCGGCCCACTCCGCCACCCCGCCTCCTGCCCCCACCCCCCCCGCGCCACCCGCTGTGCCCCGCACCCCCACACCCCGCCCCCAGAAGGTGAGTTGACCCTTGTCCCCTCGGATCAGTGATCTCGCGACGTTGCGGGCGCGGCAGCCCGGAGCGGTGGCGGAGGCCGCCGCCCGTCGTACCCGTCGGCCGCTCATCGGTGAGAGCGGGCGGCTGATGATCGTGGCCGCCGACCATCCGGCCCGCGGCGCGCTCGCCGTGGGTGAGCGGCGGCTCGCCATGGCCAACCGCCTGGACCTGCTCGAACGTCTGGTGCTCGCGCTGTCGCGGCCGGGGGTGGACGGGGTGCTGGCCACCGCGGACATCCTGGAGGACCTGCTGCTGCTCGGTGCGCTGGAGGGCAAGGTGGTGATGGGCTCGATGAACCGCGGCGGGATCGCCGGCGCGTCGTTCGAGATGGACGACCGGTTCACCGGGCACCGGCCGCAGGATCTGGCCCGGCTCCGGTTCGACGCCGGGAAGCTGTTGCTCCGCATCGACTACGACGATCCCGGGTCGCTGACCACGCTGGAGGCCACCGCCCGCGCCATCGACGCGATGGCCGAGCGGGAACTGCCGGTCTTCGTCGAGCCGTTCCTGTCCTCCCGAATAGACGGCAGGGTCCGCAACGACCTCAGCCCGGAGGCGGTCATCCGCTCCGTCGCCATCGCCTCCGGCCTCGGCGGTACCTCCGCGTACACCTGGCTGAAGCTGCCGGTCACCGACGACGCGGAGGCGATGGCGCGGGTCTGTGAGACCACCACGCTGCCGACGGTGCTGCTCGGCGGCGACATCGGCTCGACCGTCCGGGAGCAGGAGGCGGCGTACGAGAAGTGGGCCAAGGCGCTGCGGCTGCCGACGGTGCAGGGCCTGGTCGTCGGGCGGTCGCTGCTCTATCCGGCCGACGGTGATGTCGCGGCCGCCGTGGACACCGCCGTCGGCCTGCTGTAAACGCCGCCCTTCCCGCAGGAGACTTGAGACATGAGTGCTGAATTCCCCCCGACGGGCACGCCCGGTACCGAGGGCAGCTCCCACCCCGCGCCCGGCACCCACCCCGCGCCCGGCACCCACCCCGACGCCGGAGCCCGCACCGCGCCCCGCCCCCCTGCTGCCGGTTTCCACCTCAGAGCCGGAGAAGCCGCGCGCGGGCCGTACGCCGTGGACATCGACCCGGAGCGGGCCGGCTGGGGGTATTCCTCGTTGCGGGTGCTGGAGCTGGCGCCCGGGGAGCACCATGCGTTCGACACCGGGGACAGCGAGTGGATCGTGCTGCCGTTGTCCGGGGGGTGCACGGTCGTGGTGGACGGCGGTACGGAGTTCGAACTCCTCGGCCGGGACAGCGTGTTCGGCGGTGTCACGGACTTCGCGTACGTGCCGCGGGACGCGCAGGTGGGGATCACGAGCGATGCCGGCGGCCGGTTCGCGCTGACCGGTGCCCGGTGCGAGCTGACGCTGCCGGCCCGTTACGGGGCCGCCTCCGAGGTGCCGGTGGAGCTGCGCGGCACCGGGAACTGCTCGCGCCAGGTGAACAACTTCGCCGCGGCCGGCACCTTCGAGTGCGACCGGCTGATCGCGGTGGAGGTGCTCACCCCGGGCGGCAATTGGTCGTCCTATCCGCCGCACAAGCACGACGAATGCCGCCCGGGCGTGGAGTCCGAGCTGGAGGAGATCTACTACTTCGAGATCGCGTCCGCGCGCGGCACCGAGGGCGTCGGCTACCAGCGCGTCAGCCCGTCCGGGCACGGCCGCGGTACGGACGTGCTCGCCGAGGTGCGGGGCGGCGACGCGGTGCTGATCCCGGACGGCTGGCACGGGCCGTCGATCGCGACGCCCGGCCACGCCATGTACTACCTGAACGTGATGGCCGGCCCGGGGGAGGAGCGGGAGTGGCTGATCTGTGACCACCCCGAGCACGGCTGGATCCGTGACACCTGGCCGGACCAGCCGGTCGACCCCCGCCTTCCGCTGTACGACGCGCCTGTAGGAGACGTCTGATGAACGCCGCCCCGACGACCCGCCGCCTCACCGTCGCGCAGGCCCTGGTCGAGTTCCTCGCCCACCAGTACACCGAGCGGGACGGCCGGCGGCAGCGGCTGATCGGTGCCTGCTGGGGCATCTTCGGCCACGGCAATGTCGCCGGTGTCGGCCAGGCGCTGCTGGAGTCCGGTACGGCGCTGCCGTATCTGCAGGGCCGTAACGAGCAGGCGATGGTGCATGCCGCGGTCGGTTACGCCCGGCAGTGCGACCGGCTGTCCGCGCAGGCCGTCACCACGTCCATCGGTCCGGGGGCGACGAACCTGGTCACGGGCGCGGCGCTGGCCACCGTCAACCGGCTGCCGGTGCTGCTGCTGCCGGGGGACACCTTCGCCACCCGGCCCGCGGAGCCGGTGCTGCAGCAGCTGGAGGTGCCGTACGCCGGTGATGTGTCGGTCAATGACGTGCTGCGGCCGGTGTCGCGGTATTTCGACCGGGTGACCCGGCCGGAGGCGCTGATTCCGGCGGCGATGCAGGCGATGCGGGTGCTGGCCGATCCGGTGGACACCGGGGCGGTCACGCTGGCGCTGCCGCAGGACGTGCAGGCGGAGGCGTACGACTGGCCGGAGGAGTTCTTCGCCGACCGGGTGTGGCGGGTGCCCCGGCCGGCCCCGGACGCGGCCGCGCTGGCGGAGGCGGTGCGGTCCGTCCGCGGTGCCCGCCGGCCGTTGGTGATCGCGGGTGGCGGGGTGCACCACTCGGAGGCGGAGGAGGCGCTGCGGGCGTTCGCCGACGCGACAGGGATCCCGGTGGCGTCCACCCAGGCGGGGAAGGGGTCGTTGCGCCATGACCACCCGTGTGATGTGGGCGGGATCGGGCACACCGGTACGGCGACGGCGGATGCGCTGGCCCGTGAGGCGGATCTGGTGATCGGTGTGGGTACTCGCTACACGGACTTCACCACCGCGTCGGCGACGCTGTTCGCGGAGCCGGGGGTGCGGTTCGTCAACCTGAACATCGCCGCGTTCGACGCGCACAAGCTGGGTGCGTTGTCGCTGGTCGCCGATGCCCGGGCGGGCCTTGAGGCGCTGACGGGCGCGCTGGCCGGGCACCGGGTGGAGAAGGAGTACGAGGCGGCGTACGGGGCGGCGAAGGAGGAGTGGGAGCGCCGGGTGGACGCGGCGTACGGTGCCGCGGACGCGTCGGCGCGGCCGTCCCAGACCCAGGTCCTGGGGGCGCTGGACGCGCTGGTGGACGACACGGACATCGTGATCAACGCGGCCGGGTCGCTGCCCGGTGATCTGCACAAGCTGTGGCGGGCCCGGTCCCGCCGGCAGTACCACCTGGAATACGGGTACTCCTGCATGGGGTACGAGATCCCGGCGGCGATCGGGGTGCGGCTGGCCGCGCCGGACCGGCCGGTGTGGGCGCTGGTCGGCGACGGTACGTATCTGATGAATCCGACCGAGATCGTCACCGCGGTGCAGGAGGGCATCAATTTCACGATGGTGCTGATCCAGAACCACGGGTATGCGTCGATCGGCGGTCTGTCGGAGGCGACCGGCGGTGAGCGGTTCGGGACGGCGTACCGCTTCCGGGCCGGGGACGGTACGTACACGGGGGCGCCGCTGCCGGTGGATCTGGCCGCCAATGCCGCCTCGCTCGGGATGCGGGTGATCCGGGCCGCGACGGTCGGTGAGCTGCGGGCGGCGCTGGCCGAGGCGCGTGGCGCGAACCGGCCCACATGTGTCTATGTCGAGACCGAAACGGCTGACACTGTGCCGGGCGCGCCGGAGGCGCAGGCCTGGTGGGATGTTCCTGTTGCCGAGACCGCGACGCGTCCGGCGGCGGTCGCCGCGCGTGCGGCGTACGACCGGCAGGCCGCCGGGCGCCGCCGTCACCTCTGACCCACGTTCGTCATCGTCACAGTCGTCACAGCGAAGTCGTCACCCAGAAAGGCCCCTCGCATGAAGACCATCAGCCACTGGATCGGCGGTAAGCCCGTCGAGGGCGTCTCCGGCAACTTCGGTCCGGTCTACAACCCGGCCACCGGCGCCCAGGAGAAGCAGGTCGCCTTCGCCTCGGCCGGTGAGGTGGACGCGGCGGTGCGTGCCGCGAAGGAGGCGTTCGCGACGTGGGGCACGAGTTCCCTGGCGAAGCGCACGTCGGTGCTGTTCAAGTACCGGGAGCTGGTCGACGCGCACCGTGACGAGCTGGCCCGGCTGATCACGGCCGAGCACGGCAAGGTGCATGCGGACGCGCTCGGTGAGGTCGCCCGCGGTCTGGAGATCGTGGAGCTGGCCTGCGGTATTCCGGAGAAGCTGAAGGGCGAGCTGTCGACGCAGGTGTCCACGCGGGTGGATGTGGCGGCGATCCGTCAGTCGCTGGGTGTGGTGGCGGGCATCACGCCGTTCAACTTCCCGGCGATGGTGCCGATGTGGATGTTCCCGCTCGCGATCGCGTGTGGGAACACGTTCGTGCTGAAGCCGAGCGAGAAGGTGCCGAGCGCGGCGTTCAAGCTGGCGGAGCTGGCGGCCGAGGCGGGGCTGCCGGACGGTGTGCTGAACGTCGTCAACGGCGACAAGGTGGCGGTGGACGCCCTGCTTGCGCACCCGGACATCGCCGCGGTGTCGTTCGTCGGTTCCACGCCGATCGCCCGGTACATCCACACCACCGGTACGGCGAACGGCAAGCGGGTGCAGGCGCTGGGCGGCGCGAAGAACCACATGCTGGTGCTGCCGGACGCGGATCTGGACCTGGCGGCGGACTCGGCGATCAACGCGGCGTACGGTTCGGCCGGTGAGCGCTGCATGGCGATCTCCGTGGTCGTGGCGGTGGGGGACACCGCGGACCCGCTGATCGGCAAGATCAAGGAGCGCGCCGACCGGCTGCGGATCGGCCCGGGCGACGACCCGGCGTCCGAGATGGGCCCGCTGATCACCAAGGCGCACCGCGACAAGGTCGCCTCGTACGTCACCGGTGCCGCGGCGCAGGGCGCGGACGTGGTCATCGACGGCACGGGCCACACCGTCGAGGGCTACGAGGACGGCCACTGGATCGGCGTCTCGCTGCTGGACCACGTCACGCCGGAGATGGACGCCTACCGTGACGAGATCTTCGGCCCGGTGCTGTCGGTCGTGCGGGTGGAGACGTACGACGAGGCGATCGCGCTGATGAACAACTCGCCGTGGGGCAACGGCACCGCGATCTTCACGCGGGACGGTGGCGCGGCCCGCCGCTTCCAGCTGGAGGTGGAGGCCGGCATGGTCGGTGTGAACGTGCCGATCCCGGTGCCGGTGGGCTACCACTCGTTCGGTGGCTGGAAGGACTCGCTCTTCGGCGACCACCACATCTACGGCAACGACGGTGTGCACTTCTACACCCGCGGCAAGGTCGTCACGACCCGCTGGCCCGACCCGTCCGACGGTGGCATCAACCTGGGCTTCCCCAGCAACCACTGACGAGGACCGGGTGATCCGACCCCCTGCCGGCGAGTGGGCCGGTGGGGGGTCGGTGACGTTCGGGCGCTTGCTAACGTGCTCCCTCGCACACCGATGGGACGAGCGGCGCGCCCGGTTGGCGGGGCACCGGGAACAACGGGGGACGAATGCAGTCATCCATGGCGCTCACCAAGGGCGCCCGCATCACCGGCGGGGCGTTCTGCCTGCTCTTCTTCTTGTTCACGGCGTACTGGCTGGCCGTCGATGTGGGCGAGTTCGGCCCCGACGGGGTGTGGGGGTTTTGGACCCTGCAGCGTCCGGCCGGTCTCAATCAGGTCACCGGGCCGTTCCATGTGGGGCTGGCGCTGGTGCAGTTGGCGGCGGTGTTCACGGCGTTCGCGGGGCAGCGGGTGGCCGGTGGGCTGCTGGCGGTGGCGACGACGCTGACCTTCGCCACCACGCTGCAGGCGATCGTCAGTGTCGGCAACCACACCAGCGACGACAAATGGTTCCAGCACGCGGAGACCGGCACCTCGACGTTCGACGGGGTGTTCATCAGCAGCGGTCTGCTGTTCCTGCTGACCATCGTCGCCGGTGTGGTGCTGCTCGCCGGGATGCGGGCGTGGCCGGGTCCGAAGCCCAGTGAGCCGCCGCTGCGGCCGGCCGGGGTGGCCGGCACGGTGGCCGGGCTGCTGCTCGGTGTGATGGCGCTGTGCCTGGTGATCTGGCACGTCTACATGCTGGTGCAGGGCGGCACGGGGTCCTTCGAGATGCTCTATCTCGGGCGGGGTGCGCTGCCGTCGCTGCTGAGCCTGGCGCCGGGCTGGTCGGGGCTGGTGTTCCTGGTGCTGACCGCGGTGGCCGGGCTGAACAGCCTGCTGCGGGGCGGTGCGGCCCGCGGACTGGCGATCGGGCTGTCGGTGGTGTCGCTGCCGGGTGCGGTGCTGACGCTGATCGGGCTGATCGGCAACGGCGAGCTGTTCACGCTGAACGAGACGATGCCGGGCCTGAGCATCCTGGGCGATGTGCAGTTGCTGCTGGACCTGCTGGGGTCGGCGGCGCTGCTGGCACTGATGGCACGCGGTGAGCCGGTGGCCCCCGCCTGGTATCCGCCGGCCCCTGTCCCGCAGTTCGGGGTGCCGGGCCATGTCCCGCCGGCCGGCCCGCCGCAGCCGCCGATGCCCGGCTGGCAGCCGCCGGTGCCGCCCGGCCCGCCCGTGCCGCCCGGTCCTCCGGTCCCCCCTGGTCCGCCGGCCGGCGGACCGCCGCTGCCGCCGCCGGGCAACCCGCCGCAGCCGCCCGGTGGTTTCGGCCCCGCCCCGTACTGACGCCGTTCGCCGGCCGCCGCCGGTTCCCGCCCGGCCCCCGCGTACCGCATCCGCGGTAGGCGGGGGCGCACACCGTACTCCCCCTGGAGACCCCCGGGTTCACCCCGGGGTACCGGCCGCCCGCACCGCCCCGTACCTAGGATCGCGGTATGGATCTGCGAGGTTTCGGGCGGCGGGCCCGGTCGCGTGCGGCGCTGCGCGGGCGGCGGCTCTACGCCGCCGTGGGCGCGCTGGCCGTACTGGCGGGGGGCGGCACCTGGGCGGCCGCCTCCTCGGACGCGGCGCCCGCGGTGCACCGCGAGGACCGGCTGCTGTCCCTGCCGGCACGCCCCGGTGGCACGAAGGAGGTGCGGATCGACACCTCCTTCTTCACCTCCGGTCCGGCGTCCGGACGGCGGCCCGCGGTGCTGCTCGGCCACGGCTTCGGCGGCAGCAAGGCCGATGTCCGTCCCGAGGCGGAGCGGCTGGCCAGGGACGGCTACGCGGTCCTGACCTGGTCGGCGCGCGGCTTCGGGAGGTCCACCGGGAAGATCGGGCTGAACGACCCGGACGGGGAGGTCGCCGATGTGCGCCGGCTGATCGACTGGCTGGCGCGGCGGCCCGAGGTGCGGCTGGACCGGCCCGGCGACCCCCGGGTGGGGGTGGCCGGCGCCTCGTACGGCGGGGCGGTGTCGCTGCTGGCCGCCGGGTACGACCGGCGGGTGGACGCGATCGCCCCGCAGATCACGTACTGGAACCTCGCCGACGCCCTTTTCCCGCACGGTGTGTTCAAGAAGCTGTGGGCCGGGATCTTCTTCACCACCGGCCAGTCCGGCGCCCCCACCGGCGCGCCGCGCACCCCGCCCGCCTCGTCCGGCGGCTGCGGGCGGTACGAGCCGGCGCTGTGCCGGATGTACGAGCGGACCGCGGTCTCGGGCACGCCGGACGCGGAGGCGCGGCGGCTGCTGGCGGCCCGTAGTCCGTCCGCCGTCGGGGACCGCATCAAGGTCCCGACGCTGATCATGCAGGGCCGGACCGATTCGCTGTTCACCCTGGACCAGGCCGATGCGATGCAGCGGGCGATCCGCCGCAACGGGGCGCCGGTCGCGGTCGACTGGATCGCCGGCGGGCACGACGGCGGCGACCGGGAGACCGCCCGGCTGACGGGCCGTACGGCGGCGTGGTTCGACCGCTATCTGAAGGGCGACAAGGGCGCGGACACCGGGCCCGGGTTCCGGATCAGCCGGACCGGGGGAGTGGACTCCACCGACGGCGCGGTGCGGCTGCGCGGGGCGAGCGCGGACCGGTACGCCGGGCTGGCGCACGACCCGCGGCGGATCCGGCTCACCGGCCGGACCCAGACCTTCCGCAACCCGGCCGGCTCCGGGCCGCCGGCGATCTCCGCGGTACCCGGGGTGGGGGCGCTCGGTGATCTGTCCTCGCTCGGTTCCGGCGGGCTGTCGCTGGACTTCCCCGGACAGTACGCCCGGTTCGAGTCGGCGCCGCTGTCTTCGGCCGTCCGGCTGACCGGCCGCCCCGAGGTGACCGTGCGCGTCCGGTCCGGCTCCCGGGACGCGGTGCTCTTCGCCAAGCTCTACGACGTCGCCCCGGACGGCCGCCGCCAGGTACTGCCCGCGCAGCTCGTCGCCCCCTACCGCGTCGCGGACGCCCGCGCCGGCCGCACGGTGCGGCTCCAACTGCCCACCGTGGACCACGAGTTCGCGGCCGGGCACCGGATGCGGCTGGTCCTGGCGGCCACCGACCTCGGCTACGCCTCACCGGCCGAACCCACCGCGTACACCGTCTCGCTGGCGGGCGGCGGGGTGCTGGACGTGCCGACCGTGCCGCAGGTGCGCAGCGCGGCCGCCCCGCTGCCGGCCTGGACCTGGGCGCTGCCGGCCGCGGCCGCCGTGCTGGCCGGGCTGCTGCTCTTCACCGCCCGCCGCCGGACCGCGGCGCCGCCGCCCGACCCGGCGCTCGCCGCGGTGCCGCTGGAGATCCGCGGGCTGAGCAAGCGGTACGCGGGCTCCGAGGACCGGTACGCGGTACGGGAGTTGTCGTTCCGGGTGGAGCGGGGGCAGGTGCTGGGGCTGCTGGGGCCGAACGGTGCCGGGAAGACGACGACGCTGCGGATGCTGATGGGCCTGATCGCGCCGGACGAGGGCGAGGTGCGGATCTTCGGGCAGGCGGTGCGGCCGGGTGCGCCGGTGCTGTCGCGGGTCGGCGCGTTCGTCGAGGGCGCCGGGTTCCTGCCGCATCTGTCCGGCCGGGCGAACCTGGAGCTGTACTGGCAGGCGACCGGCCGGCCCGCCGGGGACGCGCACCTGGACGAGGCGCTGGCGATCGCCGGCCTGGGGGAGGCCCTGCAGCGTGCGGTCCGCACGTACTCGCAGGGCATGCGGCAGCGGCTGGCGATCGCCCAGGCGATGCTGGGGCTGCCCGATCTGCTGATCCTCGACGAGCCGACCAACGGGCTGGACCCGCCGCAGATCCGTGAGATGCGGGAGGTGATGGTCCGTTACGCCGAGGCCGGCCGGACCGTCATCGTCTCCAGCCATCTGCTGTCCGAGGTCGAGCAGAGCTGTACGCATCTGGTCGTCATGGACCGCGGGCGGCTGGTGCGGGCCGGGCCGGTCGCCGAGATCACCGGCTCCGGCGACACCCTGCTGGTCGGGGTCGCCGGGGAGGTCACCGACGCCGTGGTGGAGAAGGTGGCCGCGCTGCCGGGGGTGACGTCCGCGGTCCGGGCCGACGGCGGGCTGCTGGTGCGGCTGGCGGACTCCGCCGGTACGCCGCGGCTGGTGGCCGAACTCGTCCGGCTGGACGTCCCGGTGGACCGCGTGGGCCCGCACCACCGGCTGGAGGACGCCTTCCTCACCCTGATCGGAGGCGACGCCCGATGACCGCTGTCCGGAGGGGACGCGCGATGACCGCTGACCGGAGGGGAAGGGGGCACCTGATGACCGCTGACCGGAGGGGGACCCGATGACCGCTGATGCCAGGGGTCGCGCCGCGACCGCGACCGCGACCGGGGGCGGGGCCGCGGCGGTGGCCGGGCCGGGACCGGTGCCGGGGGACGGGCGGGCGCCCGGCTACCGGCCGCGCGGCACCCTGCCGTTGCGTGTGGAGGCCCGTCGGCAGCTGCTGCGCCGCCGCACCCTGGTGGTGGCCGCGGTGCTGGTGCTGCTGCCGTTCGTGCTGGTGGCGGCGTTCGCGATCGGCGGTGACCCGTCCACCCGCAGCGGCGGCGGCCGGGTCTCGCTGATGGCCGCGGCCACCGCCTCCGGCGGGAACTTCGCCGCGACCGTGCTGTTCGTGTCCGCGGGCTTCCTGCTGGTGGTGCCGGTGGCGCTGTTCTGCGGTGACACGATCGCGTCGGAGGCGAGCTGGTCGTCGCTGCGCTATCTGCTGGCCGCGCCGGTGCCGCGGGCCCGGCTGCTCCTGGCCAAGCTGACCGTGGCGCTGGTGTTCAGCGCCGCCGCGATGGTGCTGCTGCCGCTGGTCGCGCTGGGCGTGGGCACCGCCGCGTACGGCTGGGGGCCGCTGCAACTGCCCACCGGAGGGGCGCTGTCCGCGGGTGACGCGGCGGGGCGGCTGGCGGTCGTGGTCGGCTATGTCTTCGTCAGCCAGCTGGTCACCGCGGCGCTGGCGTTCTGGCTGTCGACGGTCACCGACGCGCCGCTGGGCGCGGTCGGCGGCGCGGTCGGGCTGACCATCGTCGGCAACGTCCTGGACCAGGTCACCGCCCTCGGCGGCTGGCGGGACGTGCTGCCCGCCCACTGGCAGTACGCCTGGGCGGACGCCCTCCAGCCGACGGTGGAGTGGTCCGGGATGGTGCAGGGCGCGTCGGTGTCGGTGGCGTATGCGCTGGTGCTGGTGGCGCTGGCGTTCCGGGGGTTCGCACGCAAGGACGTGGTGTCGTGACGGCGTGACGTCGGGCCTGGACCCGGACCCGGTCGTGCTGCAGGGCGCCGGCCGCGGGCAGGGGGCCCGCAGCCGGCGTCCCCGGGCCGGCCGCCGTGATCAGGCGGTCGGCCGCTGCATGTGTGCGCTGACCCAGCGCATGGTGCCCTCGCCCAGGCCCCGCACGTAGGTGGCGGCGCTGTGCGTGCCGCCCGGCACTATCTGGAGCCGGGTGTGCACCGGGCCGTGCCCGTACCGGGCGATGAACCTGCGGACCTTCGGCAGCACGGTGTACTCCTTCGAGCCGTCCTGGAAGGCCAGGTAGACCTCCGGTCCGCCGCGCGCCGTCAGGCGGCGGGCCAGCACCTCGGGGTTGTTCTCCCGTTCCTGTGCGGCGTGGCCGTTCCACAGCGGGGAATCGGGCACGATGTCGGGCCCGTTGGGGATGGCCACCTTGAAGGTGCCCGGGTTCTGCAGGACGTTCTTCAGGGCCGCGAAGCCGCCCGAGGAGGAGCCCATGATGGCCCAGGCGTCACGGGTCTTGAGGGTGCGGAAGTTCTGCCGTACGAGGTCGGGCACGTCCTGGCTGAGCCAGGTGCCGATCTTCGGCTGGCCGGGTATGTCGCTGCCGTCGTAGTACTGCTTGTCGTTGGGGTTGAGGACCGGCATGACGACGATGAAGGGCAGGCTGGTGCCGTTCTTCGACCAGCGGGCGAGGTTCTCCTCCAGCTTGAGGTCGGAGCCGATCCAGTAGTTGACGGGGTAGCCGTACGAGCCGGGCAGCGCCTCCATCACCGGGAAGCCCTTGTCGGCGTTGCGCTTCTCGTAGTACTCCGGCGGCGCCCACACCCACACCTTGCCGGTGAAGCCGGACTTCGGGCCGTGCAGGGTGGTCACGCCGATCGGGGTGTTGCCGCCGGCGCCGCCGACCCGGCTCTCCTCCTGGAAGGTGATCGGCTTGGTGGGCCACTGCACCAGGGAGTGCTTCCCGTGCGGCGTGGTGTGCAGCGCGGCGCCCGTCTTGGGGCCGCCGCCGAAGCGGACGGGGGAGTGCGGGGAGGGACCCGTGCCGCAGCCGGCCGTGGTGACGAGAACGGTCAGGGTGATCAACGCGATCACCGGGTGGAACAGGGCTTTGCGCACGGGCCTTCTCCTTGCCGAACCTGCCGGGATGCGTCCCGGCCGGCCAGCAAGAGGGCGCGGGGGCGCGCCCGGGTTTCCCCCGAGGAGTGTCGGTTTGCTCGCACCCCCGCCCGGAATCCGACCTTCCCCTTCCTGACCTGGGGCGTTTTACGCGCGACGGAAGGGCGGTTTACCAGGATTTTCCCGGCGGGCGGGGCGCTCGGGGCGGGCCTGCGCGCGGGGGCGGGCCCGCCGGGTCGTGGCGGGGCGCCGGTCCGCCCGCCGCCCCGGTACGCCCCGCTCTGCCCCGTATCCTCGCGTTATGACCTGGTCGCGTGCCCTGAAGGACGCCGCCCGCTCCGGGCTGACCATCGAGCGGACCAAGCTCACCCCACTGATCGCGGTCCGCGGCACGGCCGGTGTCGCCCTCGTCCTCGGCCTGTGCCTGTGGCGCGGCAACCCCGCCCTCGCGGTGTCCTCCGCCTTCGGCGCGTTCGCCTCCGGCATCGTCACCTTCCAGCGCAGCATGCGACCGCGCCCGGTGCTCGCGCTCGTCGTCGCCGGCGCACTGGCGGTCTCCACCTTCCTCGGCTACCTGGCCGCCGCCCATGTCGCCGCGTTCGTCGCGCTGCTCGCCGGCTGGACCCTGCTGGCCGGGATGGCCTGGGCGATCGGCCCGGTCTCCGGGCTGGCCGGCACCCAGACCGTGGCGATGATGCTGGTCACCGTCACCCTGCCGACCTCCGTCCTCGGCGCCCTGCAACACGCCGCCCTGATCTTCTTCGGCGGGCTCGTCCAGGCCGCCCTGATCGTCCTCTTCCCGGTCCGCCCCTGGGGCACCCAGCGCGATGCGCTCGCCGACGCGCTGGCCGCCGAGGCCGACTACGCCCGCCGGCTGCGGCACGACCCCGTCGCGCCCTTCGACCCGGCGCCCCTGATGG
Source organism: Streptomyces sp. NPDC059649 (assembly GCF_042734445.1). Classification (NCBI taxonomy): domain Bacteria; kingdom Bacillati; phylum Actinomycetota; class Actinomycetes; order Kitasatosporales; family Streptomycetaceae; genus Streptomyces; species Streptomyces sp. NPDC059649. Next base: position 1,873 of record NZ_JBHWDV010000044.1, on the reverse strand, counting down.
ACGCCCGGCTCGCCGCCACCGTGACCCCGCGTCAGGCCCGCCGTCGCCCCGTCCAGCTGCACGGCCCGCGCGGCCTCGCCGAACGCGTCCGGCCGGTCCTCGCCTCCCTCGCCGACCCGGTCGTCGGCGCACCCCTGGAGGGCCCCGAACGCGACCGCGCCCGCGACCTGCTGGGCGCCGCCGCCACCGTCCTGGACGCCGTCGCCCACGCCGTACGGCACGCCCGGCCCGTACGGCTGCCGCCGGAGGCGATGGCCACCCTGGAGGTCCCGGCGACCGGCCCGATGCTGCACGGCCCCGCCCGGCGCTCCGCCTACCGCCTGATCTCCCTGCTCGCCGACGCCGTCGAGCTCACCGACGAGCCGGTCCGGGCCACCCGCCCCACCACCGGGGCGGAACGAGGGCAGGGCGGCCGGGAACGAGGCAGCCACCTGCTGCGCCCCAGTGTGCCCAAGCTCGTACCGGTCGCGCTGCGCTCCCTGCGCCGCGAGGCCCGCTGGTCCTCGCACATCTTCCGGCACGCCCTGCGGGTGGCCGTGGTCGCCGCCGTCGGCTATGTGCTGGGTGCCGCGCTGCCGTTCGGCCACGGCTACTGGGCGCCGCTGGCCTCCGTGATGGTGATGCGCCCGGACTTCGCGCAGACCTACTCCCGGGGCGTGGCCCGTTTCTGCGGCACCCTCGTCGGCGTCGCCGTCGGGGGCACCGTGATGGCCCTGGTGCACCCCGGCGCGTATGTCAGCGCCGCACTCGCCGTGGTCTGCGTCTGGCTGATGTACCTGCTGATGCGCACCGGCTTCTCGGTGACCTCGGCCTGCGTGGCCGCCTATGTGGTCTTCCTGCTCGGCATCGCCGGCGCCGGCTGGGAACAGACCGTCCAGGAACGCGTCGTGCTCACCCTCCTCGGCGGACTGCTGGCGATGCTCTCCTACGCGCTGTTCCCCGCCTGGGAGACGCCCCGGCTGCGCGACCGGCTCGCCGACTGGCTGGAGGCCAACGGCCGCTACGCGCTCGCCGTATGGGAGGCCTGCGCCCGGCCCGCCGCCCGTCGGCCACGGCAGGTCCGCGAGGCCCTGCTGGACGCCCGGGCCGCCCGCGCAGCCTGGGAGAAGAGCGAGGACCGCGCCGAGAAGGAACCGGTACGCCACCGCGGGCTGTCGCCGGGCTCGGCGAAGGCGGCCGGCGCCGCGCTCGCCACCATGGGCCGGGTCACCATGATCCTGGAGGCCCATCTGCCCGCCAAGGACGCCGAACCCTCCGCCGGCGCCGCCGCGTTCGCCGCCGAACTACGCCCCTGCATGGCGCGCGCCACCCAGGCCGTACGGGAACGCGGACCGCTGAACTGGAGCGCCCTGCGCACCGTATGGGAGAGGTGGGACGCCGAAACGGGGAGCGAGGGCGTCGCCCCGCGCGCCGCCGAACTGCTCCTCGACGCCCTCGACGAGCTGGCCGAGGCACTGTCCGGCGATCCCGAGGCAGACGAGGAGGGAGCGCGGGGAACCATCCCACGCCCCCAGTAGTCTTAGTAATTGCCCGCAATGAACCCCATTGGTGCCCAATGAGTCATCTGCGGCCCACCGCCCGCCCCCGTCCCCGCTCCCGTTAGCCCCTGTCCCCGTCAGTTCCGCCCCCGTCCCCATCAGTTCCGTCCCCCTCCCCGTCAGTTCCGCCCCCGTCGCGAGAGAGCACCCCAACTCCCCATGGCGTCCAGCACTTCGTCCGGTACGTACGACATAGGCATCGACCTCGGCACCGCCAACACCCTGGTGTACGCGCGCGGCAAGGGCGTGGTGCTGAACGAGGCGGGAAGTTCCTCAACCACTGGCGGATGGCCGAGCTGCACGCCCGGGAGGCGCCGGACCGGGTCTGGGAGCTG
>NZ_JBHWDV010000043.1:22777-70765 GCF_042734445.1 Streptomyces sp. NPDC059649 | reverse complement strand
GTTGTGTGGACGTAAAGCGAAGCAGTCCACACAACCGGCCCCGGAGGACCGTCACCGCACCCAAAAACAACCCAGCCCGCCGCAGGCGCAACGGCGAGACGCCCCGCGGCGGGACAGACAGGTACGTGCGGGGCACCGCAAAGCGCAACGGCGAACAACCCCCGCGGCGGGACGGCCAAGTACGTGGGTCAGAACCCGTCCGGAGGGACATACGTGCCCCAGACGTCGCGTAGCGCGTCGCACACCTCGCCCAGTGTTGCGCGGGCGCGGAGTGCGTCCCGCATGGGTGGGAGGACATTGTCCGTGGAGGTCGCGGCCTTGCGGAGGGCGTCGAGGGTGGCGGTCACGGTGCGGTGGTCGCGGCGGGACCGTAGCAGGGCGAGGCGTTCGATCTGCTGGGCCTCGATCGCGGGGTCGACCCGCAGCGGCTCGTACGGTTCCTCCTCGTCGAGCTGGAAGCGGTTGACGCCGACGACGATCCGATCGCCGGCGTCGGTTTCCTGGGCGATGCGGTACGCGTTGCGTTCGATCTCTTCCTTCTGGAAGCCCGCTTCGATGGCGGCCACCGCACCGCCCAGCTCCTCGACCCGCCGCATCAGCGCGAGCGCGGCCTCCTCCACGTCGTCGGTCATCGACTCGACCGCGTAGGACCCGGCGAACGGGTCGACGGTGGCGGTCACATCGGTCTCGTGGGCCAGCACCTGCTGGGTGCGGAGAGCGAGCCGGGCCGCCTTGTCCGTCGGCAGGGCGATCGCCTCGTCGAAGGAGTTGGTGTGCAGCGACTGGGTGCCGCCGAACACCGCGGCCAGGGCCTGGACGGTGACCCGGGCGAGGTTCACCTCCGGCTGCTGGGCGGTGAGTTGCACGCCGGCCGTCTGGGTGTGGAAGCGCAGCATGAGGGATTTGGGGTTCTGCGCCCCGAATTCTTCGCGCATGACGCGGGCCCAGATGCGCCGGGCGGCACGGAATTTGGCGACCTCTTCGAGGAGGGTGGTGCGGGAGACGAAGAAGAAGGACAGCCGGGGGGCGAAGTCGTCGATGTCCATGCCGGCGGCCAGCGCGGTCCGGACGTACTCGACGCCGTTGGCGAGGGTGAAGGCGATCTCCTGCGCGGGGGAGGCGCCGGCCTCCGCCATGTGGTAGCCGGAGATCGAGATGGTGTTCCAGCGGGGGATCTCGGCCCGGCAGTACTGGAAGACGTCCGAGACCAGCCGCAGGGACGGCGCCGGCGGGAAGATGTAGGTGCCGCGGGCGATGTACTCCTTCAGGATGTCGTTCTGGACGGTGCCGGTGAGGTGGCCGGGCGGCACCCCTTCCTCCTCGCCGACCAGTTGGTAGAGGAGCAGCAGCAGCGCCGCGGGGGCGTTGATCGTCATGGACGTGGACACCTTGTCCAGCGGGATGCCGCCGAACAGCACCCGCATGTCCTCGACGGAGTCGATGGCCACCCCGACCTTGCCGACCTCGCCGGAGGCGATCGGGGTGTCGGAGTCGTGGCCCATCTGGGTCGGCAGGTCGAAGGCGACCGACAGGCCGGTGGTGCCGTGGGCGATCAGCTGCCGGTAGCGGGCGTTGGACTCCCGGGCGGTGCCGAAGCCCGCGTACTGGCGCATCGTCCAGGGCCGCCCGGAGTACATCGTCGGGTGGATGCCCCGAGTGTAGGGGTAGCTGCCGGGCGCGCCGAGGCGGCGTGCCGGGTCCCAGCCGGCCAGCGCCTCCGGCCCGTACACCGGCTCGACGGGCAGACCGCTCTCGTTGTGCCGCACACTGCCCGGTTCCTGCGCCATGGAAGTACGCCTCCGCCTGGGTGACCGCGATCCCTTGGTCCTTTTCCGACGGTCGATACACCGTCGTCACGGTTTTACGCCTTGCTCACAGCATGCCCGCAGGTTCGCCACGCCGCAGCGCTGGGAAGCATCTCCACTGGCCGGTTCGGGCCGCCCAGATCCGGGGGTAGCGCATGAGGCGGAGCAGCGGAAGACGTACGGCGCCGGTGGCGGCCGCGGTGCTGGTGGTGGCGGCGCTCGCGGTGGGCTGCCGGCCGGTGACGGTGACGAAGACCGGTGCCCCGGACAGCAAGGGCATCCGGTACGCCCCGACCACCCCGGCTCCCCCGCCGCTGACCGTCCGCCCCGTGCCCGCCCGGCAGTCCGCCCGGCAGTCCGCCCCGGCGCGCCCGCACCGCACCGGGCATCCGGCGCCGCGGGCCCCGCGCGCGGTGCTGACCATGGGCTCGCACGGCGCGCAGGTCCGGGAACTCCAGGCGCGATTGACCCAGCTGGGTCTGTTCGACCGCGCCCCGACGGGCTACTACGCCTCGTACACCACCGCCGCGGTCCGCGCGTTCCAGAGGCAGCAGGGGCTGCCGCGTACGGGGACGCTGCAGCCCGCGGCCTGGCATGCGCTGCGGGCCCGGACCCGTGAGCCGTCGCGGACGGAGCTCTATCCGCCGACCACCCGGCCGGTCGGCGTCCCGGATCCGCGCTGTCTGCGGGGCCGGGTGATCTGCATCAGCAAGCGGAGCAACACCCTGGCCTGGGTGGTCGACGGGCGGGTGGTCTCCGCGATGGACGTGCGGTTCGGCTCGCAGTACACCCCGACCCGTGAGGGCATCTTCGCCATCGCCTTCAAGAGCCGGCACCACATCTCGACGCTGTATCACACGGCCATGCCGTACGCGATGTTCTTCAGCGGGGGCCAGGCGGTCCACTACTCCGCCGACTTCGCCGCCCGCGGCTACCGCGGTGCCTCGCACGGCTGCGTCAACGTCCGCGACAAGGACCGGATCGCCGCGCTGTTCGCCGCGGTGCACAAGGGGACCAAGGTGGTCGTCTACCACTAGGGGCGGACCACCGGGAAGAGAGAGAAGGGCGCGGGCAGGGCCGGGGGAACGTGCCCCGCCCGCGCCAAATGCGCTGAGCCGTGGGTACGGGGGGAACCCCGGCTCTCGCGCAGCCGATGACCAGTCGGCTTCACTCAGTACTGCGTCACCGGCTCGAAAAACGTCACACCCGGTCGGAGGCCGTGCTGCTCGGGGTCGCCCCGGTGGGATCCGGGCTGGTCACGGACGGCGTGGGGGCAGGAGTGGAAGCACCGGGGGACTGGGAGGGCGACTGGTCGCCCTCCTCGTCGCCGGAACCGCCGGCGCTGCCGCTCTGGCCGGTGGCCCCGGTGCCGCCGGTGAGGTTGCCGACGAAGCCATCGTTGTCACCCGAGCCGCCGCCGGACTGATAGCGCGCCAGATAGGCACGGCAGAAGGCGTGCACCTTCGCCGCACCGCCGGCCCGGCGTTCGAGGCGCTGCCGCTGCTCGCGGTCCATGCGGTCCCGGTTGCCGGACTCGTACTCCTGACAGAGAGTGAGCAGAAGTTTCTTCTTGGCGCCCCGCCCGGGGGTGCCCTTCTGGCCGCCCGAGTCGTCGTGCCGGCCCGGGGTACCGCTGCCCGGCACCCCGGTCGCGCCGGGACTGGCCCCGGGCGTCGCGGTGTCGGAGGGCGAGGACGTCCCGCCGTGCGTGGCGTCGGGTGTGCTGCCCGTGGTGCCGTCGGTCTGCGCCTCGCCGGGCTCAGTGGTGGCCAGCGGTCCGGGCGTCTCGGCGGACGAGGCACTGGACCCCGGTCCGGGGCCCCCGCCACCGCGGAAAGGGCCGGGCAGCACGCCCGCCCCGGCCGCGACGGCGACGCCGCCGATGGCGCAGGCCGCGAGTGCGACGGCGAAGCCGCGCCGGAAGGGGCGGGCGAACCGGGTGCGTTCGGTGACCGCGGTGGCGTGCACCGTCGGCACGGCGGCGTCGGAGTCGCGGCCCGCCGAACGGGCGCCGGAGCCGTGCGGAACGGCCCGGCGGAACGCCGCGACGGCGGCCTCTTCGCCGGGCAGCGGCACGGTCTCGGGCGCGCGTGCGCCGACCGCGGCGGCCGCTGCCAGCAGCTGTTCGAGTTCCTGTGCGCCGGCGTCGTACGGGGAACTGACTCGTTCACCACGCAGCAGTCGCTCCGCGGTGTCCTTGTCGAGCCAGTCGTACCGATCGTCGGCCATCACATGTCCTTCTGCGTTCGTGCGGCCGATTCCGTCACACCCCGTAGGCGGGAATCCGCCACGCCGTCGGGGCGCTGCTGCTCGGGGACGTGGTCCCCGGCGCCCGGCGGGTCGCCGATCAGCTCGGCGAGCTTGCGCAGTCCGCGGTGTGCGGCGGTGCGTACCGCACCGGGCCGTTTGCCGAGCACCTCGGCCGCGCTCTTGGCGTCGAGCCCGACCACCACCCGGAGCACCACGGCCTCGGCCTGGTCCTGCGGCAGCCGGGATATCAGCTGCATGGTGCGGCCGGTACCGAGGGCCTCCAGGGCCTCGCCGGCGGTGTCGGACGCCGCCGGGGTGTCGACCAGTTCGCTCTCGTCGCCGCCGATCGCCGGGCGCCGGCCGCGCATCCGGATGTGGTCCAGGGCGCGGTTGCGGGCGATCCGGGCGGCCCAGCCGCGGAAGCGGTCGGCGTCGCCGCTGAAGCGGGCCAGGTCCCGGGTTATCTGCAGCCAGGCCTCGGAGGTGACGTCCTCAACGTCCGCTTCGCTCACCAACGTCCGTACATACCCCAGAAGTCGGGGGTGTACGGCGCGGTAGACGGTACGGAACGCTGCCTCGTCGCCGTCCTGCGCCGCCTGTACGGCCACCGTCAGCCGGCGGTCGTCCGGCTGAATGTCGTCCCCTCGCACGGGTCCATCCTGTCGCACGTGGAATGTCCGCCGCCCGGTCCTTGCTGTCGCTGCTTCGCTTCGCCGTCGATCGGGGCGCTCCGGACAACCCCCGGTAACCCCGCTGCTCCTGCTGACCGTAACCCGTGCGCACACCCGCTCCGCACCCGGGCCGGATTGCGGACCGCACGCTTCCGGATCACCGGAGACCGTGCGCCCACCGGCGCGGATGCGCACGTTACGGGCCAGGCCGGGCCCGCGTCCAGACCACTGGCCGTGCCACCGCCCGCACCGCGTGTGACGCTTTCGGGCCGTTCGGCGCTGTACCGGATAGAGGGCCGTCACGGCCCTTCACGAACGACGGCCGGGGCCTCTCCTGTGGGGGGTGGCGGCCCCGGCCGTCCTCGTGGCCCCAGGCCGCCACGGAACCTGATGCCGAATGCGGCACTCCCCGGTCGAGAGCAACTCACCCCGTATGGGGAGGGTGGCGGCCCCGGCCGTCCTCGTGACCTCACGCCGCCACTGCCCCGGCGCTCCTCGTTTCTCTCACCCGTTTCTTACCGGGTGGCGGTCCGCTCGGCGGGCGGATTTCTCATCGTTCCTCATCAACCGGACAAACCCGCCTTCTTGGCCAGGGCCGTGAAGGCCGTCCAGGACAGTGCCGGCGTTCCCGGGTCCCAGGTCTTCTGCGCCAGTGCCGCCAGCGGCAGTCGGATCCCGGCGGCCACCTGCTGTGCGGTCTGCGCCTGGGACCGGTCGCACCAGATCGCGAAGCGCGCCCCGGGGATCCGGTCCGGGCCGGTCAGGCTCGCGGGGACGTTCACCGGCCGGGTGCCGCGGATCACCAACGGCGTCCAGCTCCGGTAGATGCGCTCGCCGGTGGGGTACGTGAACTGGTTGGGCTCGCCGAGGACGTAGTAGAGGTACTCGTCGTTGAAGTTCAGCACGTTGCGGCCGTCACGCAGGAAGTCCTCGGGGGGACGCTTGCCGATCTCCTTGCCGGTCCAGTAGGCGACCGTCCGGTTCTTGTCGGCGCTCACCCTGGGGCTGGAGAAGAAGCCGTCGTTCCAGGCCTCGATCCGGTTCTTGCCCTGCCCTTCGACGGTCTTCTGCCGGTCGTTGAGCCAGCCGGTCGCCAGGTCCTCGAGGGTGCCGTTGGGTCCGTACTTCTGCCGTGCGGCCTGGGTGAGCTGCGGATACGTGGTCGCCGGGGTGGACGACAGCAGCGCCTGGTACTCATCACCACCCAGGTGCCAGTAGGCGGGAGCACCCTTGGGGTTGGTGAACAGCTCGCTCATCTCCTTGAGCAGCGAGTCGATCAGCGGCGCCGCCTTGGGGTTGGAGATGTCGATCGCGCCGGGGACCACGCTGCCCGAGGCGCGGTGCAACTGGAGATCCGGATGGCTTTCCAGCACCTTGCCCAGGTGGCCCGGCGAGTCCAGTTCCGGAACGACGGAGATGTGCAGACTGCGGGCGAGCGCGACGATCCGGCGGACCTGGGCCTTGGTGAGGTGGTCGGCGGAGACCACCTCGGGGTGGGTGTCGCTCTGGATGCGGAAGCCCTGGTCGTCGGAGAAGTGCAGCTGGAACTGGTTGAGCTTGAGGTCGGCGATCTCCCGCAGCCGGGCCTCGATCCACTGCTCGGTGAACGGCTTGCGGGCGTTGTCCAGCGACATTCCGCGCTGCGGGCGGCCCGGGCGGTCCTTGATGGTGCCCTCGGGGAGCCCGCCGGCGGCGCGTACGGCCTGCTTGACCGTGCGGGTGCCGTAGAAAATTCCGGCGTCGGTGGGGGCCGTGAGAGTGAGCCGGGTCCCCTTGGCGGTCAGGGTGTAGGCCTCGTCGGCGGCGCCCTGGACGGGCAGGTTGTTGCCCTGTTTCCCGCCGTTCTTTCCGGAGAGCTTCACTTCGATGTCGCCGGGCCGTACCGGCTCGTCGCCGTAGACGACGGTCAGGCCGCCCAGGTCACGGGCCATCAGCGCGGCCTCGTCGGCGACGTTGCTCCCCTTGCCGGACGGGACCACCACGCGGGCCCCCTTGGAGGGGCGCCAGCCGCGTCCGTCGGCCCGGTGGAACTCGCGTACGGCCGGGATGACCTGCGGCGTTCCCGTGACCGGGGCCCAGCTCGGGGTCGCTGCGGGTGAGGGGTTCACCTTGGCGCTGGTGCTGCCGGGAGACTCGGTGTCGGCGGAGTGGGAGCAGCCGGCGAGCAGCAGCGCGCCGGTGAGCGCCGCGGCCGGCAGCGCGGCGCGCGACGGCCGCATCGGGTTCGACATCGTGCAATCCTCACTTTTCGGGGCGAAGGCATTGCCAGGTGTGCGGGGCCGGTCGTCCACCGGATACGCAGAAGAACTCTCCTCCGGGTGAAATTCGCGCATCCGTCGGACAGCTGTCGACCGGCGTCGTTAGCGTGGCGTCCTCGTTCGTCACCCCTTTCCCAGGACTCTCCTGGAACCGCCGGACAACGCCGGGGTGTCGTGTTCCACGCACCACCGCCACACCCGTCGCCGCTTCGTTCCGCGTCCCGGCGTCGGTCCGCTTCCCTCAGCTTCCGTCAGTCGCCCGCCCCGCACCTGTCGAATCGATCCGTTCGTATCCCGTCCGAGGAGCCCACGCTGTCCGGTGACACCCCGGCCGCCCGGCCGACGCTGCCCCCGCGGCCCGCACGGTGCGGCATACCCTCCCAGGTCCCCTCCGCCGCCCTGCCGCGCCCCCGCCCCGACGGCACGGGGCTGCGCCGCCTCAACGCCCTGGACCGGGACGGCGCCCTGACCGTGCTGCTGGGCTGCTGCGGCAGCCGCCGGTGGGCCGGGCAGCTCGCCGACCGGCGCCCGTACCGGGACCCGGAGGCCCTGCTCGCCGCCGCCGACCGGGCCTTCGCCGCCCTTCCCGCGGCCGATCTGGCCGAGGCGCTCGCCGCCGAGTCCGCCCCGCGACCCCCGGCCGGCACCGGCGGACCCGGCGCACCGGCCGCCCGTACCGCCCTGAATGCCGCATACGCCGCGTACGAGCAGCGCTTCCGTCATGCCTTCGTGATCTGCCTGGACGGCTGCCGGCCGGAGGAGGCGCTCGACCAGATCCTGTTCGGCATCCGCATACGGCTGGGCAACACCCCGGACGAGGAGCGGGCGGTCACCGCGGAGCAGCTGCGGCGGGTGGCCCGCGGCCGGCTGCGCCGCCTCGTGAGCTGAGGCCGGTGCCCGCCGCAGCACGGGCCACAGCTCGCGACGATCGCGCCGTACGCCCCCAAAGGCGGGGTTCGTCCTTGTGTGATAGCCCGTTGGTGCCTGTTTGATCACACCTAAGGACCCCCGCGCGAGGAACCGACAGCTCGTCGATACGATGACGAGCGGCCGGTGGACCGTACCCGGCCGGGCCCGACCGACAGAGAAGCCGGCTGGCGCCCCAATCCCCGCTCCCGGAGGGTTTTTCCGTGCCGGCTGGAACGCTGTACCGCGGCCGGGAAGGCATGTGGTCCTGGGTGGCTCATCGAGTCACTGGCGTCCTCATCTTCTTCTTCCTGTTCGTACACGTCCTCGACACCGCTCTCGTACGCGTCTCCCCCGAGGCGTACGACAACGTCGTTGCGACCTACAAGACGCCGATCGTCAATGTGATGGAGTACGGCCTGGTGGCCGCCATCCTCTTCCACGCGCTGAACGGCCTGCGGGTCGTCCTCGTCGACTTCTGGTCGAAGGGCCCGAGGTACCAGAAGCAGATGCTGTGGACCGTCGTGGGCGTCTGGATCGTGCTGATGGCCGGTGCCTTCTACCCCGTGCTGCAGCACACGCTGCGCACGCTGTTCGGGAGCTGACGCAAGATGTCCGCTGAAACCACCTCCGCAGGCGCCTCGAGCGACGTCCGCCTCTACGACGTGGACAACCCGGCCCCGGTCATCGAGGCACCGCGCAAGCGCACCAAGAAGACCGGCCGCGCCTCCCGGGGCAACTTCGAGATGCAGGCCTGGCTGTTCATGCGGCTGTCCGGCATCGTGCTGGTCGTCCTGGTCCTGGGCCACCTGCTGATCCAGCTCGTGCTCGACGGCGGTGTCTCCAAGATCGGCTTCGCCTTCGTCGCCGGCCGCTGGGCCTCGCCGTTCTGGCAGGTCTGGGACCTGCTGATGCTGTGGCTGGCCATGCTGCACGGCGCCAACGGCCTGCGCACCGTCATCAACGACTACGCGCAGCGGGACAACACCCGCTTCTGGCTGAAGATGCTGCTGTACACCGCGACGGTGTTCACCGTCCTTCTGGGCACGCTGGTGATCTTCACCTTCGACCCGAACATCTCCTGAAGCCGGGGCTGACTGGAACCATGAAGATCCACAAGTACGACACCGTCATCGTCGGCGCCGGTGGCGCGGGCATGCGCGCCGCCATCGAGTCGACGAAGCGCAGCCGCACCGCGGTGCTGACCAAGCTCTACCCCACCCGCTCCCACACCGGCGCCGCCCAGGGCGGTATGGCCGCCGCCCTCGCGAACGTCGAGGAGGACAACTGGGAGTGGCACACCTTCGACACGGTCAAGGGTGGTGACTACCTGGTCGACCAGGACGCCGCCGAGATCCTGGCGAAGGAGGCCATCGACTCGGTCCTCGACCTGGAGAAGATGGGCCTGCCGTTCAACCGCACCCCGGACGGCACGATCGACCAGCGCCGCTTCGGCGGTCACTCCCGTAACCACGGTGAGGCCCCGGTCCGCCGGTCCTGCTACGCGGCCGACCGCACCGGCCACATGATCCTCCAGACGCTGTACCAGAACTGCGTCAAGGAGGGCGTGGAGTTCTTCAACGAGTTCTACGTCCTCGACCAGCTGATCACCGAGGTCGACGGCGTCAAGAAGTCGGCCGGTGTCGTGGCGTACGAGCTGGCCACCGGCGAGATCCACGTCTTCCAGGCGAAGGCCGTCATCTACGCCTCCGGCGGCTGCGGCAAGTTCTTCAAGGTGACGTCGAACGCCCACACCCTGACCGGTGACGGCCAGGCCGCGGTCTACCGTCGTGGGCTGCCGCTGGAGGACATGGAGTTCTTCCAGTTCCACCCGACCGGCATCTGGCGGATGGGCATCCTGCTGACGGAGGGCGCCCGTGGTGAGGGCGGCATCCTCCGCAACAAGGACGGCGAGCGCTTCATGGAGAAGTACGCGCCGGTCATGAAGGACCTCGCGTCCCGTGACGTCGTCTCCCGCTCCATCTACACGGAGATCCGCGAGGGCCGTGGCTGCGGTCCCGAGGGCGACCACGTCTACCTCGACCTCACGCACCTCCCGCCGGAGCAGCTGGACGCCAAGCTCCCGGACATCACCGAGTTCGCGCGCACGTACCTGGGTATCGAGCCCTACACGGACCCGATCCCGATCCAGCCCACCGCGCACTACGCCATGGGCGGCATCCCGACCAACGTCGAGGGTCAGGTCCTGGCGGACAACACCACCGTCGTCCCGGGCCTGTACGCGGCCGGCGAGGTCGCCTGCGTGTCCGTGCACGGCGCCAACCGCCTGGGCACCAACTCCCTGCTGGACATCAACGTCTTCGGCCGCCGGGCCGGTATCGCGGCGGCGGAGTACTCGGCCACCGCCGACTACGTCGAGCTCCCCGAGGACCCGGCGAAGCTGGTCCAGGAGCAGGTCGAGCGGCTGCGCACCTCCGATGGCAGCGAGCGGGTCACCGAGATCCGCAAGGAGCTGCAGGAGACCATGGACGCCAACGTGATGGTGTTCCGCACCGAGCAGACGATCAAGACCGCGGTCGAGAAGATCGGCGAGCTGCGCGAGCGCTACCGGAACGTGTCCATCCAGGACAAGGGCAAGCGGTTCAACACCGACCTGCTGGAGGCCATCGAGCTGGGCAACCTGCTCGACCTGGCCGAGGTCATGGCCGTGTCCGCACTCGCCCGCAAGGAGTCCCGCGGCGGTCACTACCGCGAGGACTACCCCAACCGCGACGACGTCAACTTCATGCGGCACACCATGGCGTACCGCGAGGTGGGCGACGACGGCGCCGAGTCGATCCGTCTCGACTACAAGCCGGTCGTGCAGACCCGCTACCAGCCGATGGAGCGTAAGTACTGATGGCTACCCCGACCCTGGACAAGGCGGCCGAGGCCGACAAGCCCGAGCCCGGCTTCGCCGACTCCCCGTACATCACGGTCACCTTCCGGATCCGCCGGTTCAACCCGGAGGTCTCCGAGGAGGCCAGCTGGCAGGACTTCCAGCTGGAGATCGACCCCAAGGAGCGCGTCCTGGACGCCCTCCACAAGATCAAGTGGGAGCTGGACGGGTCGCTGACCTTCCGTCGTTCCTGCGCCCACGGCATCTGTGGTTCGGACGCCATGCGGATCAACGGCCGCAACCGTCTCGCCTGCAAGACGCTGATCAAGGACATCAACCCGGAGAAGCCCATCACGGTCGAGGCCATAAAGGGCCTGACGGTCCTCAAGGACCTGGTCGTGGACATGGAGCCGTTCTTCCAGGCCTACCGCGATGTGATGCCCTTCCTCATCACGACCGGCAACGAGCCGACCCGTGAGCGTCTGCAGTCCGCCGAGGACCGGGAACGCTTCGACGACACCACCAAGTGCATCCTGTGCGCCGCCTGCACGTCCTCGTGCCCGGTGTTCTGGAACGACGGCCAGTACTTCGGCCCGGCGGCGATCGTCAACGCGCACCGCTTCATCTTCGACTCGCGCGACGAGGGCGGCGAGCAGCGCCTGGAGATCCTCAACGACAAGGACGGCGTCTGGCGTTGCCGGACGACCTTCAACTGCTCCGAGGCCTGCCCGCGTGGCATCGAGGTCACCAAGGCCATCCAGGAGGTCAAGCGGGCGCTGATCACGCGGCGCTTCTAGCACCGACCTTCAGCGCCGGCACGTCCCTGAGGGCCCCGCCCCCGTACGCACGGGAGCGGGGCCCTCCGGCGTGCCCGGCCGCCTCCCGCTCCGCCGCCGGGTACACCAGCACCGGCGGCAGCGCGTCGTCCATCAGCGCGATGGGCACCCGCCGGCAGAAGTACGAGGGGACGAACACCAGCCCCCGCCCCTGGAGGAACAGCTCCCGCTCCACCGGGTACGCCACCTCCAGCACCGGCGGCCGCCAGCGCATCGCCGGCCCGAACGTCCGCAGCATCGCCTCCGCCCCGGACTGCCCCAGGGCGTGGGCCCGCAACGCCCGGTCCGCGCCCACCCGTCCGGCGATCCGCGGCCAGGCCGGCGCGACCGCCAGGTGGTGGTACGTCCGCAGGCTGCGCGCCAGTTGGCGCAGTGCGGCCGGTTCGCCCTCCCCGATCCCGCGCGCCTCGCCCGGCAGTGCCCGGTGGCCGGCCAGCAGCGCCACCTCCGCGCGCAGCCGCTCACGCGGGGTGCGCATCACCGCCTCCAGCCCCGGTTCGACGCCCTCCAGCGCCGCGTAGGGCGTGAGGAAGTCCGGGAAGTAGCCGCGCAGCGGCACCAGCGGGAACAGCGTCCGCAGCGGCCCGGGGCCGTGCCGCACCGCATGCTGCCGCCAGGCGGCCAGCGCCGGCTCACCGCGGTCCTCCCGCAGGATCTGCAGGCTCAGCACGGTCTCCCACAGCGGGTCGGCGCCCTCCGCCACCCTCGTACGCGCCAGATCCTGCCCGGTGAAGTGCACTCGTAACACGGCAGCCCCCTGCTCCCCCGCCGCTCCCCCGAACGGCGTGCACACGAGGATCGGCCGGGCGGGCGGCTCCTGGCAAGCGGAAAGCGCAAGAAGGAGAGGAAAGCGCAAGAAGCTTTACGGCCTTCTTGTGGCGAGGACGACACTTTTGGGACGGGCACGACGTTTTGGGCGGGGCCCGGACCGGTCCGCGGGCCGCCGCGGGTTGGGCGGGGCCCGGACCGGTCCGCGGGCCGCAGGGGTCCCGGCCCGGCCGCGGCGCTCAGGCCGAGCGCAGGGCCCGCACCGCCAGCGCCTCGTCCTCGGCCTGCCGCTGCCGCATGGTCCGCGCATACGCGTCCAGCGCGGCCCGGCGCCGCGCCAACTCGGCCATCTCCGCCTCCAGTTGGGACATCCTGCGCTCCACCACCTCACACGAGTGCGCGCACGGCAGCAGCCCGGGGCCGCCCTGGGCGCAGGGCAGCAGCCCCCGGATCTCGTCGGTGTTCAGGCCCGCGGCGAGCATCTCCCGTACCCGCTGTACGGTCTCCACCGCCTCCTCGCCCCGATAGCGCCGATAGCCGTTCGCGTCCCGCTCGGCGTGCAGCAGGCCCTGCTGTTCGTAGTAGCGCAGCACCCGCGGACTGACCCCCGTACGCCGCGCCAGTTCCCCGATCCGCATCCGATCGACCCCTCCTCGTACCGCCCGACTTGACCTTGACACCGGTGTCACACTGCAACCTCTTCCGCATGACACGGATTCCCGCATCCCCGACCACCCTGCCGAAGCTGTCGACCACCGTCGCCGGTGACCCCGCCGGGCCCGGCCTCCTGCTGGCCCACGGCGCGACCGGCAGCGTCGAGGGCAACTACGGCACCCTCATCCCGGCCCTGACCGCCACCGGCCACCACGTCGTGGCCCCCGACTACCCCGGCTCGGGCAACTCCCCCCGCGCGAGCGGCCCGTTGGAGCTCGATGCCCTGGCCGACGCCCTGGTCGCGGAGGCCACCGCGGCCGGCATGGACACCTTCACCCTGATCGGCTTCTCCATGGGCACCGCCGTCTCCGTGCGGGCCGCGGCCCGGCACCCCGAGCGGGTCCGCGGTCTGATCCTTACGGCCGGTCTGGCCAAGCCGGACGCCCGGACCACGGTCTGGCTCGACCTCTGGCTGCGCCTCCTGGAGCAGGGGGATTACGCCGGCTTCGCCCAGGTGCGGGCCCTCAGCGGCCTGGCCCCCGAGAGCTTCGACGCCCTCTCCCCCGCCGAACGCGCGGCCCTCCTGGACCCCGACCCGTCCCTGCCGCCCGCCGGCTCCGCCGAACAGGCCGCGCTCGTACGCGACCTGGACACCACCGCCGACCTGCCCACGATCACCGTGCCCACCCTGGTCATCGCCACCACCCTGGACACCCTGCTGCACCCGTCCCACTCCCGTTACCTGGCCGACCACATCCCCGGCGCCGAGTACACGGAGATCGCCACCGGCCACCTCCCGATGCTCGAAAGCCCCGAGGAGTGGCAGGAGTTGATCCACACCTTCCTGGCCAAGCACGGGCTGTGAGGTGGGGGTCCGGTACTGACGAACGTTCCTGTCGTCCCCTGACGTTCGTCAGTACCGTCCGCGCACCGCCCTGCTTACGCTCGCCCCATGAATCGCGTGAAACCGATGAATCGTGTGAAACCGAACCGCTTCCGTCACCAACTCCGCCGCGGTGCGGTCGCGTTAGCCCTCGCCGCTACGTTGCCGGTGCCGCTCGCCGGTGCCGCCCTCGCCGCCCCGCACGCGGCCCAGGCGGCGCCGGCCGTCGCCCCGGCCGACGCGGCCGACCCGGCCGCGGTCACGCTCCACCTCCCGCGTCCCACCGGCCGCTACGCCGTCGGACGCGACACCCTGCACCTCACCGACAAGCAGCGCCGGGACCCCTGGGTGCCCGCTGCGGGCGCACGGGAGCTGATGGCCTCGCTGTACTACCCGGCCCGCCCGGGCACCGGCCACCACCGCGCCCCGTACATGAACGCCAAGGAGGCCCAGCTCCTCCTCCGAGGCATCCACCGCGCCGACGCCCCGCTGGCCAAGGCGCTCGCCGCCACCCGTACCCACGCCCGCACCGACGCCCGGCCGGCCCCCGGCACCCACCCGCTGGTGGTCCTCTCCCCCGGCTTCTCCCTCAACCGCGCCACGCTCTCCCTGCTCTCCGAGGAACTCGCCTCGCACGGCTACGTGGTCGCCCTCCTCGACCACGCCCATGAATCCTTCGGCACGGCCTTCCCCGGCGGCCGCACCCTCACCTGCGTCGCCTGCGACACGGTCGAGAAGGCGCCCAGGGACGTACGGAAGCGGCTGATGGCCAAGGTCGCCACCGGCCGCGCCGCCGACATCCGCTTCGTCCTCGATGCCTTGACGGGCGCGGGCAACCACGGGCGGCCCGAACCCCAGGGAACGTACGCGCTCCACGGCAGGCACTCCGCCTGGCGCTACTCCGCCATGATCGACACCCGCCGGATCGGCGTCGCCGGGCACTCCATCGGCGGCAACAGCGCCGCGGCCGCCATGGCGGCCGACCCCCGTGTCCGCGCCGGCATCAACATGGACGGCACGTTCTCCGCGCCCGTCCCCCGCCGCGGGCTCGACGGCCGCCCGTTCCTGATGCTCGGCACGCTCAACGGCCACTCGCCGCACGACGAGGACACCACCTGGCTGCGCGACTGGCGGCGGCTGGACGGCTGGAAGCGCTGGCTCACGGTCCGCGACGCCGGTCACTTCACCTTCATCGACATCCCGGTCCTGGGCGGCCAGCTCGGCGTCACCGACCCCACCGCCCCGCTCCCCGGCAAGCGCTCCGGCGAGATCACCCGCGACTACGTCACCGCGTTCTTCGACCAGCACCTGCGCGGCCTCCCGCGCCCACTGCTGGACGGACCGTCCCCGGCCAATCCGGAGGTGCTGTTCCAGAACCCGTAACGCACCACGAGGGCGTGCGAGGGACACCCCTCACACGCCCTTACTCGCCCTTACTCGCCCTTGTTCGCCCTTACTCGCCCCCGGGCGGGCCGGCTCCCAGCCTGCCCTCAGCCGGCGATCACCTTGTCGAGAAACTCGTCCAGGTTCCGCACCGTGCGCGCGATCCGCGCCTCCAGCGGCAGCGTCTCCTCGTGCCGCCCGGCGAGCTGGGACCGCTTGCGCCCGCGTACGTACAGCGAGCACGCGAGGTCCGCGCAGAGGTACGTCCCGACGGTGTTCCCCTGCCGCCCGGACGGCCCGGCCCGCCGCGCGGCCAGCAGACTGACCCCGGATCCCGGATGCCCGGTCATGCAGACCGAGCAGACCGTCGTCTTGGTGAAGCTCCGCCGCACCCCCTGCGGCACCCTGAGGGTGACGCCGATGAGCCCGTCGCCCCGCGGCGCCACCAGATAACTCCGGTCCGGCGCCCCGGGATCGCGCCACCCCAGGAAGTCCAGGTCCTCCCACGGCAGCCCGGCCAGCCCCACGGGCAGGTTGATCCGGCTCGCCTCCCCCTTCGAGCAATTCACAAAGGAGGCACGTATCGCTTTTTCACCTTGGGGGTCCATAACGGCCGAAGTTAACAGCGCCCCCGCGGGCCCGTCGCTCGTTTTTTCCCGCCACACAGGACCGGGGCCGGCACCGGCCCGGCCTCAGGCCCCCGGCCGCATCATCACCGCACGCTTCGTCCGGTGCGTGAGCTTCGCCTGCTCCGCTCGTGCGAGGCGCTCGGGGTCGGCGTCGTCACGTCGCCCGGCGGACTTGTCCCAGTCCGCCGGCTTCAGGAAGAACATCTCCTTGCCTCCCGGCACCACCATGACGCCGCCGAAGGGCAGGTCGCCGGCGAACCATACGCCGTCTTCCGTGCCCTCCGGCCAACGCCGCCGTCCGGCCGCGTTGACCGCCAGCATCAGCGGCGCCCCGTGCTGCCCACGCGTCGTCACGCGGATCTCGAAGACATTGCCGTACCGGGTCCACCGCTCACGCTTCTTGACCACCCGGGGGTGGAATTCCAGCGGATAGGCGCGGAGGACATTCGCGCACTGCGATCCACGGATTCCGTACATCACCCGATACAGGGTGGAGATGAGAACGAAGACACCGGCAACGATGGGCAGCGTAAGGAAAATCGAGTTCGAGCCCGTCACATGGGACACCACGACCGGGATCGCCACAAGAAGCGCGGAGATCAACAGACGCAAGGCCATAAGTCCGGCCAGGGCACGGTAGTTGGACTTCAACACCTCCGCCGGGTCCGGAGCCTCGTGCGGCGGTGCCGGCGTCTGCGCGTCGTACGCCATGACATCCTCCTTCGGGTTCGGCTGCGACTAACCGAACGGGTTCTTCGCCGTCTCGGCCGCTGCGCCCGGGCCCGTGTCCCCGCCCCCGTCCGCCTCCGTGGCGGACGACGGGTCGAAGAACGACACCGTATGCCCGACACCCAGCAGCACATCGCGGTAGTCGTCGGCCAGTTCCAGAGCAGGCGTGACCAGCTGCACCACGACGATATCGGAGGTGCCCGGGCCCGTTACCGCGATGGTGCCCTGCCAGACCGGGTCCTCCTGAGCACTTCCGTCCTCCTCGGGGGGCCTGCCCGGCGCGACGGTGCACCGGGTCTCGGTGGCCAGGAAGCCCGTACCGCACGGCAGCTCCAGCGGCTGGACGTCCCTGTCCGGGTCCTCGTCGGTCGCCACCGCCATTCTGGCCAGCACCAGGGCCGGGTTCACGCCCGGAGCGGCCACGGTGGAAAACGTCAGAACGGAGGAGGAAAAACCGCCCTCGTCATCCGGGTGCAATCCGATCGCACAGCCCTGGACGTTGTGGGAATTCAGCCCCGTCACCGCACCGGCATAGAACCGGAGCACCCGCTCCGCCGGTCCCCTGACGTCCTCGGGAAGGCCGAGTATGTGGTTCACCAACGCCGTGAGCTGTTCGACCGGAGGGTCGAGCTCCAACGGCAGGTAGCCGTGCGGAAGTCCGTACCAGTAGGCCGGTATCGGGCCGCTCTCCGGCTTTGTCCAGAGATCAGTCACTGCCACTTTCACCTTTCAGGGACCGCATCAACGGGTCTCACAGCCAGCCGAGCAGTCCGGCGATGTCATGGGCCGTGGCAGCGGCCTTGGTGCTCTCCGCGGCGTTGTGGTTCGCCCCTTCCTCCGGAAGAACTCCCAGGCTCTCCATGGACGACATCACATTCGCCCCGACATTCAGACCACCGGCACTGATCGCCCCCATCATTTTGGCGGAACCGCCGGCGGTTGCCCGCGCCGCGTCCCAGGCCTCGGAGACCTCGGTGGCAGCACTCGATTTGAAGGCCGGAACGATTTCCCGGCAGAATGCCGCGCCCTTCTCGGCATTCGACACGCCCACGCCCAGCCGGCCGGCCAGGCCCACGCCCTCGGCGACTTCCCGCCCTGCGGCGGCCAGGGCCGATCCTCCCGGGATCATGCCCACGGTGTCTCCGGCCATGGAGGCGTAGGCGGAGAAGATCTCCATGCCGCTCCCCTTGAACATCAAGGCGTCCCTGAACTTGGGATCGGAGAGGTTATGGGTCATCGACGTGGCGCTCGCCACCACCGCGATCCCGGCGAACAGCGGGGTCAGCGGTGTCGGGAACAGCGCCAGCAGGCCGGCGATCGCCCCGATGGTCCCCGCGTGCTCGTAGAGGAAGTCACCGACCGCCTTGATGCCGTCCCAGATCGCGTCGACGGCCTTGCTCAGCCAGCCCGGTTCCTTCGGCGCCAGCTTGTCCGTGGCGCCGTCGAGTTCCTTGGCGACCGTGCCCGCCTGATCGGCGTGGGTGGTCTCCAGCACCTGGGCCTTGCTCATGACGTCGTTGTACGACTCGTTGGCCTTGTTCAGCTCGCCGGCCGCCGTGTTGAGGTTGCGTTCGGCGGCCCTGAGCCGTTCCGTCGCCGCGTCGGCCTCCGCCTGGGACGGGAACTCCTGCCCGGCGAGCTTGAGGTCCGGATGCTGCGCGGCCTGGGCGTGGGCCGCCTTGGCGCGGGCCACCGCCTCCTTCTTCTCCGCCGCTGCGTCGTCGTACTTCCGCGCCAGATCACGGTTGGACGAAAGGTGCTCGTCCCAGTTCTTCAACTGGGCGGCGGCCTTCTCCAGAGAACGGGCCGCATTCTTGATGTACGTCGGCAATTCGCCGTCGAGCGCCTCACGGAACGCTTCCGCCGCGTCACCCTGCCAATAGCTGCTCTCGCCGATGAGCTGCTGGATCTGGTGGTGGCAGCTGCGCAGGGCGGTCGCCGCGGTGCTGACCTTGTGCTGCAGCGCCCCGACTTCGGCCGGAACGCCGGGCACCGGGTTCCAGCCGAGATGCGGGTAGGGGTTCTCCGCCATTACTTCGCCCCTCCGGCGGACGCCGTCTTCTGCGCGATCTGCGTGAGCGTCTTCTCCAAGGCGTCCTCGATCTCCTGGTAATTCTCCTTGGTCGCCTTCACCCCCTCGCTGATGGCATCGACCATCTTCTTGGTCTGCTCGGACCCGTACTTCCAACGTTCCTGGAATCCGTCGCACGCTTCGTCCAGCCGGCCGGTCCCGATCTGGTCGGCACGCACATGGGCAAGCGCCGCACGGGCCTCGTTGAGCTCGCGAACACAGCCCTCAAGTGTTTTGAGGAACTGGCCCAGTTGATCGACGTCCGTCTTGAACTGCTCCCCCATGGATGGGAACTCCCCGTGATGCGGCCAGCGGTTGATCGTGAAGAAAAGCGTGTGGAAAAACGTAAGGAAGGTCGTGAACAAAGTCGCGAAGAAAGTCGCGAAGAAAGTCGTGGGGAAAAGCGTGAGGAAAACCGTGCGCGGGCCAGCCCTGGCGGAGTGGCCCGCGCGGCCTTACCCCGGCTCAGCCCCAGGCCTGATTGCCCCGGTTGTTGCGGCGGCGGGTGGCGACCACGATGCCGATGATGATGCCGGCGACGATGAGGACACCGAGGGCGATGCCGCCGATGAGGAGGGCTTTGTCCTTGCCGCCCATGGGCGGGTTGGGGTCGGAGCCCTTGTCGGCGCCGGGGACGACGGCCTCCTGCGGCGCCTTGCCCTGCGGCATCGGCAGCGGGCCGGCTGCCGGGCCGGCGGGAATGTCGCGGCGCAGGGCGGGTCCGGGCTGGATGAAGCCGTAGCCGTAGTGGGCGTCCGGAAGCTTGAGGTGCTTGTCCTTCGCGGTCTGCGCGAGACCGGCGGTCTTCACCAGGCGGTTGGCGATCTGACCGGGGGTGAGGTCGGGGAACTTCTGCTTGAGGAGGGCCGCGGCGGCGGACACGTAGGCGGTGGCGGCGGAACTGCCGTCGGCAGTGCGGTAGTCCGTATCGCTCTTGCCCATGGCAACGGGGATCTTCATCCCGGGGGCGAGGAGATCAAGGGTGGAGTTGGCGTTGTTGGCGTCGTCCGGCTCACCGTATTGGTCCACGGAACCGACACCGATGGCACCCGGGCAGGCCGCCGGGTAGTTCTTCTTGGGCAGGCCGTCATTGCCCACGCCGGCCACGACCACGACGCCCTTCTCCACCGCGTAGTGGATCGAGGCGCAGGTGTCGGCGGACGGACTCTCCACGAAGGACATGTTGATGACGTCCGCCCCGTGGTCCACGGCCCACCGCGTCGCTGCTGCACCGTTCTTGTACTGGGGAATGGGCATGATCTTGGCGCCCGGTGCCAGCCCCTTGATGCCCTCCGAGCCACCCGGCCCATGGCCGTGGCCCGCGATGATCGCGGCCATCGCCGTGCCGTGGTCCCGGATGTCCTGCCCCGGGGAGAGTTTCTCCGTTCCGTCCCCGGCCGACGTGTTCGCGAAGTTCTTACCGGCGACGAACTGACCGGTCAGGTCCTGGTGAGTCTGGCGGAACCCACTGTCGAGCACGGCCACCGTCACACCCTTGCCGGTGGCCTCCTTCCAGAGCTGCTGGGCCCCGAACGCCTCCAGCGGCCACTGGCCCTTGCGCACCTGGTCCGCGGAGGCGGTCCCGGCCGCGGACAGCAGCAGTGCTCCGGTCAGCGCAGCACCCACCGTCGCGCGCAGTGTTCGGGTGACCCTCATCCTTCGCTCCTTCTTGCTGTGCTGTCCGACGGCCGTGTTCCGCCTGAGGAAAGGCCCCGCACACATGGGAGTGCGGGGCCTTTCCTCACTGGCCGCATGCGACGTTATCGTCGGCCTACTCGATGACGCGAGGGGCAACGTTACGTTGCGGGTTCCAGGTCTCCTCGTCCTCGACGAGGTAGTCGGGGCGCTGTCCAGTGGTGCGCTCCTTCTCCTTGCCCTTGCCCTTCGCTCCGGCGGCGCCGCCCATCATGCCCGCCTGCTTGCCGCCACGGCTGCGGTGCAGGCCCGAACCGCCCTGCTTCGCACCGCCCGCGGGACCGCCCGGCTTGCCGACCAGCCCGCCGCGGGTACGCGCCTGCGGCCCGCTGCGCCCGGCCGCGCCCTTGATGCCGCCCGTCTTGCCGGCACCGGCGCCCGGCATGCCGCCACGCATCCCGCCGGCACCGCCGACGCCCCGGGATCCGCCCGTGCCGCCCGGCATGCCGATGACACCGGGCGGGAGCGCGCCGCCGGGGAAGCCCCCGGTGCCGCCGGTCACGCCGTGGCTGCCGCCGGTCGTCCCGCCGCTGAAGGTGCCACTGCTCGTCGGCGGGGCGAGGGTGCCGCCCTGCACGCTGTCGAGACCGGTGGTCACGGGCACTTCGGGCCGGTGCAGCTTGGGGCCGTCGAACCCTTCCGGAACGGAACCGCCGCCCGCGCCGTTGGGCATCCGCGGCTGCTGGGACGCAGAGGTGCGAGGGTGGCGATTGCCGCCGATGGCAGGCATGTTCACCGGCGGCGGGGCGGGCTTCGTCGACGGGTGCTTCGGCCAGTCGCCCGAAACTCCGCCCGGGTCGGTCCCGTCCTTCAGCACATCGCCGTTGCCCTGGTAATGCGCTGCGAGCTCTTCCATGACGATGACCGCTTCGACCTGGCGCTCCTTGGTGAGGGACAGGCTGTCCCTGTTGAGCTCCAGCGCCATCCGGGCGTCCATCTTCGGATTGGCCATGTCGTTCTTGAACTGAGTGTCGTCACCACTCTCGTCCATGGCGCGGTCCACCACACCGGGGTCCTTGATCTTCGACATGGCCGTCTTGGCCTCGCGAAGATTGTGCGCGACCCCGGTCTCCGGACCCGAGGCCCTGGTGCCGATCAGGGTGCGCTCGACGACCCGGGCATGGCCGTACGTCCTGTCGATCTTCTCCAGGACCTTGGACGCCTCCCTGCGGAACGCATCGGCAGCCGTACCCTCCCAGTGCGCCGTGGCGTGGTCGACCGCGTCCATGAACGCCTTACGGATGCCGCCGTGGCCGTCCTCGCCGGCCAGCCGGTCGGCGGAGGCCCGCCAGTGGCGACCGGAGGTCTCGATCGCCTCCGGGCTGGCGTGCTCAATCATCGCCCGGAGGGCATTGAGGCCATGGTGATGGAAGTTCGACGGAGACGGGGGAGACAGCACACGGTGGCCCTTGAACGACTTCAGCCGCTCTTCCCGCTCATGGTTCTTGCGCTGCTGCTCCATCGCCTTGGCGTTGTCGTACTCCTGCTTGGCGTCAACCATGCAGGCCCCCCTTCGTCTCCATCTCCGCCCTTCGTGCGCGCGTCCCCGTGTGGTGCTCAGCCATTCATCGAGGTCTTCGTCTGGTGCTCCTGGTCCTCGTACGCGCCCCGGCTGGCTTCCGTCTTCTCGCCGAACTTGTGGATGAGGTCCTGAAGCGCGTTGATGACCTGCGACATGTACGTCTGCATGTCGTCATGGGCCTTCGCGAGGTCGCCCGCCTCAAGGAAATTGTCGCCGAACGCCGACTTCGGAATGGTCGTGCTGTATTTCACCTTCTGGCTGGGTTCGTCCATGTCGCCGCGAAGGTGGCGGAGTTGGCGCACCACGCTGTCCAGTTCGTCGAGATCGACCCTGAAGCGCTCGCTCATTCCTTCTCCCCGTTCCCCGTATGCCCCGGCTCGTTCCCCCACGCACCGCCCCGTGAAGCCGTCGGCAAGGGCAACATAAAGTCAATAAATACTAGGGAGTTGGGTGCCTTCGATGCAAGATCGAAAGTCATGATCTGTCCGATTTAACGCAGGATGGTGCCGCACTTTGTAGAGGGGTTGTTACCTACGGGCGGAACCTACTGCCGACCCTGACCGAAGGCGATCAACACGGGTGGCCATCAAGGCCGGAGGCGATCACATCCGCCTCACGCCCGCCTCACGCCCGTAGGGAGGCCAGTTCGATCACCGTGATGTCCGGGGGCGCGCCCAGGCGTACCGGTGGGCCCCAGGCTCCCGCGCCGCGGGTCACGTACAGCTGGGTGTCGCCGTAGCGCTCCAGGCCCACCACGGTCGGGTTCGTGGCCTCGGCGACGTACGTGAAGGGCCACATCTGGCCGCCGTGGGTGTGGCCGGAGAGCTGGAGGTCCACCCCGTACCGGACGGTGTCGTGGATGGTGACCGGCTGGTGCGCCATGAGGACGACGGCGCGGGCCGGGTCGCGGTCGCCCAGCGCCAAGTCGTAGTCGGGACCGGCGTGTTCGGTCGCACCGGCGAGGTCGTTGACGCCCGCGAGGTCGAAGCCGGGCAGCGCGGTCCGCGCGTTCTCCAGCGGGTGCACACCCAACTCCATTACGTGGTCCACCCATTGGACCGCGCCCGAGTAGTACTCGTGGTTACCCGTGACGAAGTACGTGCCGTGCCGGGCGCGCAGTTCGCGCAGGGGCTCCGCGGCCGGGCCCAGGTCGGCGACGCTGCCGTCGACCAGGTCGCCGACGATGGCGATCAGGTCGGGCGAGGTCCGGTTGATCGTCTCGACGACGCGCCGGGTGTGGGCGCGGCCGAGGATCGGCCCCAGGTGGATGTCGCTGACCACGGCGATCCGGAAGCCGTGCGCGGTGCGCGGCAGTTTGGCCAGCGGCACGGTCACGCGCTTCACGGACGGGCCGCGGAGGGTGGTCGCGGTGCCGTACCCGACGGCGGCCGTGGCGGCGAGGGAAGCCCCGGCGGCCACCGCCCTGGCGAGGAAGAGCCGCCGCGGCGGGGCGGGCAGCGGGGGCAGGGCGGGAGTGCGGGGCGGCAGGAGGGTGGGGGCCGAGGAGGGGCTGGGGGTGGGAGCGGGGGTGGGGGCCGGAGTAGTGGTGGAGGGGGTGGGGGGCGGCTGGGCGGCGTGGGGGGCGTCGGGACGGCCTTCGGGTGGAGGGGGCGAGAGGGTGGCGGGGACCGTGGTGGCCGGTGCTTCGCGCGCCCGGAGGAGGCGCAGACCCACCGCGCGTACGACCTCGCCGGCGAGCAGCGCCAGGACGAGGTACAGCAGCAGGGCCAGCCAGAGGTACCCGGGCCAGGCCAGCGCCTGCTCCAGCACGAATGGGACGCCGGCCCGGCCGGCGAGGAGGGCGCCGAGGGAGAGCAGCGGGAGGACGAAGGCGGCGACGGTGCCGGCGCGGCGGGTCCGGCTGCCGGGTGCCGTGGTGTCGCGGACCAGGCGGCACCAGACGTAGCGGTGCACGCCGAAGAACAGGCCGAGGACCGGCACCGCGACCAGCGCAAAGATCACCGCGTCTCCCGAGTAGTCACCACGTCTCCCGAGTACTCACCGGGCCTCCCGAGTACTCACCGGGCCTCCCGAGTAGTCACCGGGTCGCGCGAGTACTCACCGGGTCACCCGAGTAGTCACCGGGTCGCCCGAGTAGTCACCGGCCCCGGTCCGCACCATGGGCATGGACACGCTATCGGGCGCCCAGCCAGGAACAGGGAAGCGGCACCCGGCCAGGAACAGGGAAGCGGCACCCAGCTGGGGACGGGAAGCGGCAACCAGCTGGGGACGGTGGAAGCCGCACCCGGCCAGCGAGGGCGGCCCGCCGGAGGCCCGGGCGGCCCGCCCCACGCGCTTCGTTCAGGCCCCCGAGGGGGTCAGCTCGCGATCCAGCTCCCGGTCCCGGTCCCGGTCACGGCCCGGTTCCCCTTCCCGGCCCTCGCCCGCTTCGCGGGGAACGGGGACGAACGGACACTGCCATTCGGCGGGCTTGGGGCGGCCGGAATAGCGGCGGGCCTCGGAAAGCTCCTCGTATTCCTGCAAATTCGGATTGATATCGCCCTGCAGCTTGATGTCCTGCTTGCGTATCTTCTCCGCCAGCCGGTCCCACATTCCGGCGCCCTTGATGCGGGCGAACTGCTCGTGGGAGTTGAAGGCCAGCATCGGGAAGGGCGGCCGGCGGCCCCAGCGGCGGTGGGTCTCGTGCAGGCCGATCACGAAGAACGGGTGCCCGGCCACGCTGTACGCGAATTCCTTGGCCTGCGGGTCCGAGGCATAGCCCGGCGCCCACCGGTGGTTCTCCGCGTCCTGCTCGTGCAGCAGCTGGAGCTGCTGCCAGAGGAGTTCCTCGAAGCGCAGTTCGTCCACGCCGCGGGGTTGCTCGAAGGTGGCGATGAAACTGGTGAAGGACCGGGCGCTCCAATCCGCCGAGCCGACGAATTCCGCAAGATCGAGCGCCATCAGCCGGGCGGCCTCCTCGCTCCCCAGCACCTCGTAGTGCCGGTGTGTGATGCCGCCCTGGCGCCAGGCCGAACGGCCCGCCAGGCAGGAGAACCGGTCTCCCAGGATGAACGCCTCGACCTCACCACGCGCGTCCGACGTCATGGTCAGCCTTCCTTCCACCAACATGCCTCCTCGACGGGAGATCATCTCCTTCACGCATCCGAAAGCACCCACCCCGCAGCGGCGGCACCCGGGACCGGGGACGGCGCACGGCAGCCGTGACCGCACCCGGGCAGCGCCGGGTCCGCGGAAGACGGGGGAAGTCGCCCGGTGATTGTGACTGGCGGAAGCGTCTCTGGGAAAACCCCCACAGCAAAATTGCTCGCGACGAATCGCTCACATTCCGGGGCGATTACGGCGGTTCACGGTGGGTGAGGGGGCCGGCAGGCCGGCCCGCGAGCGGCCCGCTCCGCCGACCGCCCGCTACTTGTCCCCCGCCTCGCGCCGCAGGGCCCGTACGCCACGGAACCCGATGACGCCGATTGCCGTCCCCAAGAGAAAGGACGTCACGGCCAGCAGCAGATGGACCCAGAAGTACGCCGTCGGGTCGCCGGCGTCGTTGAAGGCCAGACCGCTCCCGTCCTTGCAGAGGTTTTTGACGAAAGTGATCCAGATGAACCAGCTCCAGACCCCGAAGGCGAGCAGGAACCAGGACACGGGGCGAGAGAGCTTCATGGGTTCCAGTATGGGCAGCGGCTCCATCCGGCCGTCGGGAGGGGCACTCTTCCGTGGGGTGCTGTCGGCGACCCGGGCAAAGAGGGGTACGTTCAGCGACGTGCCGACGACCTTCAGTGCTTACACGGCTTCCGTCCCTGCCCGCCCCTCCACGTCCCCCGGCGCGGCGGTGCGCCGCGGCCGGTCCCTGCGTACCGCCGCCGCACTGGCCGTCTCCGGGCTGCTGGCCTCTCCGTTGCTGACCGGCACCGCGTACGCCGACCCGAAGGACCCCAAGGCCCCCGCACCGCCGGCCAAGATGTCGCAGATCGGCGGGGAGCGGCTGGGCACGCCCGGCGTACAGGTGCAGTTGAAGCCCGGTGCGCCGAAGCTGCCGGGGCCGGACGCGCTGACCGCGCGGTCCTGGATCATCTCGGACGCCGCGTCCGGCAAGGTGCTGGCCGCGAAGAACGCGCACTGGCAGCTGGCGCCCGCGAGCACGCTGAAGATGCTGTTCGCGGACACCGTCATGCCGAAGTTCCCGAAGAACCAGAAGCACACGGTCAAGCCCGCCGACCTCGCCGGCATGGGCGTGGGCAGCAGCCTGGTCGGGATAAAGGAGAACCTGACCTACACGGTCCACGACCTGTGGCTCGGGGTCTTCCTGCGTTCCGGGAACGACGCGGTGCACACGCTCTCGGCGATGAACGGCGGGACGAAGGCCACCGTGCAGCAGATGCAGCAGCACGCGAAGGAACTGAACGCCAACGACACGCATGTCGTCACGCCGGACGGTTACGACGCGCCGGGGCAGGTCTCCAGCGCGTACGACCTGACCCTGTTCGCCCGGGCCGGGCTGCGAAACCCCGACTTCCGCGAGTACTGCTCGACCGCGAGCGCCCAGTTCCCCGGGGACAAGGGCAAGGGCGGCAAGCGGGCGACGTTCGGGATCCAGAACACCAACCGCCTGCTGAGCGGGGATTACGACATCAAGCCGTATCCCGGGATCGCGGGTGTGAAGAACGGGTCGACCACCAACGCCGGCTCGACCTTCACCGGGGTGGCGCAGCGCGGTGACCGCAAGCTGCTGGTCACGGTCATGAACCCGGAGAAGAAGGTGCACAACGAGGCCTATCGCGAGGCCGCCAGCCTGCTCGACTGGGGTTTCGCGGCGGCCGACAAGGTCGAGCCGGTCGGCCGGCTGGTCGGGCCGCGCAGCGAGGACGACGGCACCGGCGCGGTGAGCGCCCAGGGCAAGCGCCACAAGGGCGGGCACGGCAGCACCCAGGCGGCGCTGGACGGCACCGGGCCGGGCGCCACCTGGACCGCGGTGGGGATCACCGGCGGTGCGGTGGTGGTGCTCGGCGCGGTGGCGCTGGTGGTACGTCGGCGTCGCGCCGCGAAGTGAGCCGGGCGGAGGGGGCGGCAGGCGGGCGGGACGGCGGGTGAATCGGGCGGCAGCCGGGCGGGACGGCGGGTGAATCGGGCGGCAGCCGGGCGGGACGGCGGGTGAATCGGGGGGCGGGTGAACCGTGGGTCAGGCCAGGGCCTGACCCATCGGACAGGCCCTAAGCGGCCTTGGCCCCGGCTTCCGTGGCCCCTGGCCCCGTGTCGCCGGTGTCGTCCGCCCCGTTCGTCTCCTCCCCCTCCGTGGCCGTCCACGAGGCGCAGTAGACCAGCAGCTTCGCGGTGAAGTTGATCCACAGCAGAAGCGCGATCGGAGTGCCGAAGGCGCCGTACATGCTGCGTCCGGCGACGGCCTGGAGATAGCCGCTGAGCAGCAGCTTCAGCAGTTCGAAGCCGATCGCGCCGAGCAGGCCGGCGATGACCACGGCGCGGCGCGGCGGGTGGGCGCCGGGCAGTTTGGTCAGGACGTAGACGAGCAGCAGGAAGTCCGCGAGGACGGCGATGCAGAAGCCGGCGGCGGACAGCAGTACGGTGCCGATGCCGCCCTCCGCCAGACCCATCGCCTGCGCCGCCTTGCCGACCGCGGAGGACGCGAAGGCCGAGCAGGCGAACGAGAGCAGGGCGACGCCGCCGAGCCCCAGCAGCAGGGCGCCGTCCCGGAGTTTGCCGAGGAGGAAGTTGGTGTCGTCGTCGCCCTTCTCCCATACGGCGCGCAGGCAGTCGCGCAGTGAGTCGACCCAGCCGATGCCGGTGAGCAGCAGCGCGGCACCGGCGACCAGCCCGATCGTGGCGGCGTTGTCGACGAGCCCGGCGATGTCCATCTGCCCGGAGATGCCGGGGAGCTGCTCGGCGAGCTTGCCTTCCAGCTTGTGCAGGTCCCGGTCGCTGAGCAGTGCGGCGCCGATCGCGGCGGCCAAGGTGAGCAGCGGGAAGAGGGCGACGAAGCTGGTGAAGGTGATCGCGGCGGCCAGCCGGGTCCAGTGCACCCGGAGCATCCGTTCGTAGGCGTGCCAGAGGTGAGTGGTCATCAGCCAGCCGACGGCCGGCCCGACCACCGGCAGTTTCCTCAACCAGTCCACGGCGTTCCCCTCGTACGGCAGTCGGTCACCGGTGATCCGGAACCTTAGAGTCCGACTACCCCGTAACGCCCTTCGGACATCCGGCCGACGGCAGCCTCGCCGCGGGACCGGCCGACGGCAGCCTCACCTCAGCAGGAAGGGGCCGGGACCGGAGTCAGCAGGAAGGGGCCGGGGGGCGGGAGAGGTCGGCGGCCTGGCGGGGGACGGAGGGGGCCTGCGGGCCGAAGGGGTACTCGCGCTCCAGGCGCCAGACGGCGTCCGCGCCCTGCTGGTAGAGGGCGAACCCGGCGATCGTCCAGGTCGCGGAGAAGTCCGCGAGCTCGGCCCGGGCCCGGTCCATGGCGTCCTCGTCGATGCCGTGCGCGACCGTCACATGCGGGTGGTACGGGAACTGCAGCTCACGGGCGCACGGGCCGGAGGCGGCACGGACCCGGGCCTGGAGGGCGGTGCAGCCGGCCGCGCCCTCGGTGACCTTCACGTAGACGACCGGGGAGAGCGGGCGGAAGGTGTCGGTGCCCTGCAGCCGGAGCGGGAAGGGGCGGGAGGCGGCCGCGACCCCGGCGAGGTGGCGCTCGATCGCGGGCAGCGCGTCGGCCTGGACCTCCGTGGGCGGGAGGAGGGTGATGTGGGTGGGGATGCCGTGTGCGGCAGGGTCCCCGAAGCCCGCGCGCTTCCGCTGGAGGAAGCTGCCGTACGGCTCCGGGACCGCGATCGAAACGCCCAGCGTTACGGTCCCCACTGCGTTCTCCCTCCTGACGTGTGTGCGGCGCGCTCGCGCACCCTCTTAGTGTGCCGGGTACGCGGCCCGTACGGGGAGCGCACCCGGCCCCCGGACGGCCGGGCCGTTGTGCCCCCGTGAGTGGGGGCGGCGGTCCTGGCGGGGGCCGCGCGGCCGGCCGGGGCGGGCCGCGCGGACCGTTCCGTCAGTGCTTGGCGGGCAGCAGCCCGAGCCGGTCGTACGTGGTGGCGAGGGTCTCCGCGGCGACCGAGCGGGCCTTCTCCGCGCCCTTGGCCAGCAGGGCGTCCAGCGTCTCGGGGTCGTCGAGGAACTCCCGCGTACGGTCCCGGAACGGTGTGACGAAGTCGACCATCACTTCGGCGAGATCCGTCTTGAGGGCGCCGTACATCTTGCCCTCGTAGGACTTCTCCAGGTCCGGGATGGAGGTGCCGGTGAGGGTGGAGAGGATGCTGAGGAGATTGCTGACGCCGGGCTTGGCCTCGCGGTCGAAGCGGATCACCGTGTCGGTGTCCGTCACGGCGCTCTTGACCTTCTTCGCGGTGACCTTGGGGTCGTCGAGCAGGTCGATGATGCCCTTGGGCGAGGACGCCGACTTGCTCATCTTGATCGACGGTTCCTGAAGATCGAAGATCTTCGCCGTCTCCTTGAGGATGTACGGGTTCGGGATCGCGAAGGTGTCGCCGTAGCGGGTGTTGAAGCGGTCCGCGAGGTCGCGGGTCAGCTCCAGGTGCTGGCGCTGGTCCTCGCCGACCGGGACCTGATCGGCCTGGTAGAGGAGGATGTCGGCGACCATCAGCACGGGGTAGGTGAACAGGCCGACGGTGGTGCGGTCCGCGCCCTGCTTGGCCGACTTGTCCTTGAACTGGGTCATCCGGGAGGCCTCGCCGAAGCCGGTGACGCAGTTCATGACCCAGGCGAGCTGGGCGTGCTCGGGCACATGGCTCTGGACGAAGAGCGTGCAGCGCTCCGGGTCGAGGCCGGCCGCGAGCAGCTGGGCGGCGGCGATCCGGGTGTTGCGGCGCAGTTCCGCCGGGTCCTGCGGGACGGTGATCGCATGGAGGTCGACGACCATGTAGAAGGCGTCGTGGGACTCCTGGAGGTCCACCCACTGGCGCACCGCGCCGAGGTAATTGCCGAGGTGGAAGGAGCCGGCGGTGGGCTGGATACCGGAGAGCACACGCGGACGATGCTGCATGGCGGAGCCATTCCCCTGGGGGCGGTGGTGGGCGACGGGCGGGCGATCGAGAGCCATGGGATTGATTGTCTCAGGTCGCGGGGGGCGGGAGGGCGGGGGCCAGTAGGGGTGGTCCCTTAGGGGGCCTCGCGGTGATCCCGTAGGGGGCCTCACGGTGGCCCGCAGGGGGTTCTCACGGTGGCCCGCAGGGGTTTCTCGAACGCATCCCGTAGGGGATGGCGAGGCCCCCTGCGGGGCCACAACGTGCAGGTGGGGGCGGGTATTCCCGGGGCTCGGGGGGTCCGCGACGGTCGAGGGAGCGGGAGGCCCCAGCCGTCAGGGACCACCGGCGGTTGCCCCCGACGGCCAGGCGGTGGTTACTCCCCGACCGCCAGCCCCGGTGCCGGGTAGGTGGCCATCAGCTCGGCGACCTCCGTGCGGATCACCGTGAGGGCGTCCTCGTCGCCCTTTGCCGCGGCCTGGACACCGCGGTCGATCCACTCCGCGACCTGCGGCATCCGGTCCGTGCCCAGGCCGCGGGAGGTGAGGGCCGGGGTGCCGATGCGGATGCCGGAGGGGTCGAAGGGCTTGCGGGGGTCGAAGGGGACGGTGTTGTAGTTGACGACGATGCCGGCCCGGTCCAGGGCCTTGGCGGCGACCTTGCCGGGGACGTCCTTCGAGGTGAGGTCGATCAGCACCAGGTGGTTGTCGGTGCCGCCGGAGACCAGGTCGTAGCCGCGGGCCAGCAGGGCCTCGGCGAGCGCCTTGGCGTTGGCGACGACGGCGTGCGCGTACTCCCGGAAGGACGGCGCGGCGGCCTCGTGCAGGGCGACCGCGATGGCGGCCGTGGTGTGGTTGTGCGGCCCGCCCTGCAGCCCCGGGAAGACCGCCTTGTCGACGGCCTTGGCGTGGCTCGCCCGGGACATCAGCATCGCGCCGCGCGGCCCGCGCAGGGTCTTGTGGGTGGTGGTGGAGATGACGTCCGCGTGCGGCACGGGCGAGGGGTGGGCGCCGCCCGCGACCAGCCCGGCGATGTGCGCGATGTCCGCGACGAGGACGGCGCCGACCTCGCGGGCGATCTCGCCGAACGCGGCGAAGTCGATGGTGCGCGGGACGGCCGTACCGCCACAGAAGATGATCTTCGGGCGTTCCTTGCGGGCGAGGTCGCGCACCTCGTCGAAGTCGATGAGCGCGGTGTCGGCGCGTACGCCGTACTGGACGCCGCGGAACCACGTGCCGGTCGCCGAGACGCCCCAGCCGTGCGTGAGGTGGCCGCCCATCGGCAGCGCCATGCCGAGCACGGTGTCGCCCGGTTCGGCGAACGCGAGGTAGGCGGCGAGGTTGGCCGGCGAGCCCGAGTACGGCTGGACATTGGCGTGTTCGACGCCGAAGACGGCCTTGGCGCGCTCGACGGCCAGGGTCTCGACGCGGTCGATGTTCTGCTGGCCTTCGTAGTAGCGACGGCCCGGGTATCCCTCGCTGTACTTGTTCTGCAGGACCGTGCCGGTGGCTTCCAGGACGGCGGCGGAGACGTAGTTCTCGCTGGGGATCAGCCGCAGCGTGTCGGCCTGGAGCTGTTCCTCGGCGCCGACCAGCGCGGCGAGTTCGGGGTCGGCGGCGCTCAGCGCGGGATGGGAGAGGGATGCGGACTGCGGGTGTGCCGGCTGCGGGTGCGCGGACTGCGGAAATGACATGGCGTCCTCCGGGGCGGTCGATCGGTGGTCCGGTCGTGGTCCCGGGGTGCCCAGGCGGGGCGACACCTCGTGGCGGTGGCCACGCAGCGCTCCCTCGGGGTCGTTTCCCCGTACGCCAGTCGCGATGCGCACCGCCGAGTCTAGACGGCCGCGCACGTCCCGGTGCCGGGAACACCCGCTCCGCGCCACGTCCCGGTGCCAGGAACACCCGCTCCGCGTCACGGCCCGGTGACGGGAACACCCGCTCCGCGTCACGGCCCGGTGACAGGAATGCACAGCGGCCCGCCGCCGGGAACGCCCCACGGCCCGGTGCCGGGAATACCCGATCGCCCCGGTGGCTTCCGGGCGAACCGACTGAGGGGCAATATAGAGGGGCATATGGGGCACCTCACTCCATGCACCCCGTACGGTCTACCGGAACGGAGTCACGGTGACGTCCACGGAACCCGGCATCGCAGGCGCCCTCGCCGCCGCCGAAGCCCACAGCGCGCACAACTACCATCCGCTCCCCCTGGTCGTGGCGACCGCCGAGGGTGCCTGGATGACGGACGTGACGGGCCGGCGCTACCTGGACATGCTCGCCGGGTACTCCGCGCTCAACTTCGGGCACGGCCACCCGCGGCTGCTGGCCGCCGCCCGCGCCCAGCTGGAACGGGTCACCCTCACCTCACGCGCCTTCCACCACGACCGGTTCGGCGACTTCTGCGCCCAGCTGGCCGAGCTGTGCGGGATGGAGCTGGTGCTGCCGATGAACACCGGCGCCGAGGCGGTGGAGACCGCGCTGAAGACCGCCCGCAAGTGGGGCTACCAGGTCAAGGGCGTCCCGGACGGCCAGGCGAAGATCATCGTCGCGGACGGCAACTTCCACGGCCGGACCACCACCATCGTCTCGTTCTCCACCGACCCCGAGGCCCGCGCCGGCTTCGGCCCGTACACCCCCGGCTTCGAGATCGTCCCCTACGGCGATCTGGCGGCGATGGAGGCGGCGGTCGACGAGCGGACCGTCGCGGTGCTGCTGGAGCCGATCCAGGGCGAGGCGGGCGTACGGGTACCGCCGCCCGGCTATCTGGCGGGCGTACGGGAGCTGACCCGGCGCCGGAACGTGCTGTTCGTCGCCGACGAGATCCAGTCCGGGCTGGGCCGCACCGGCCGGACCTTCGCCTGTGAGCACGAGGGCGTGGAGCCCGATGTGTACGTGCTCGGCAAGGCGCTGGGCGGCGGTGTGGTGCCGGTGTCGGCGGTGGTGTCCTCGCGCGAGGTGCTGGGGGTCTTCGCCCCGGGCGAGCACGGCTCGACGTTCGGCGGGAACCCGCTCGCCTGCGCGGTCGCGCTGGAGGTGATCGCGCTGCTGCGGACCGGCGAATACCAGGAACGGGCAACGGAGTTGGGCGAGCATCTGCACAGCGAGCTGGGGCTGCTGGTGGCCAGCGGGGCGGTGGACGCGGTGCGCGGCCGCGGACTGTGGGCGGGCGTGGACATCAACCCGTCCCACGGCACCGGGCGCGCGGTCTCCGAGCAGCTGATGGCGCGCGGCGTCCTGGTCAAGGACACCCACGGCGCGACGATCCGGCTCGCGCCGCCCCTGATGATCAGCAAGGAGGACCTGGACTGGGGACTGGAACGGCTGCGGAACGTCCTGGGGGCGTGACGGCAGAGCGTGACGGCAGGGCGTGACGGGGGTCGACGGGGGCATGCGGGGGCGGCGGACGTGCAGCGGACGGCCGGCGGCGGGCGCGAGGCCCTGGCCGCCCGCTGTGCCAGGCGGGGACGTCGAGAGGCGAGCCACGTACGGGCGCCGCGTACGGAGGGCGCGTGGCGGGTGCCCCGTACAACAGCCGAGCTTCAGCCGACGCTTCAGCTGACGTCTCAGCCGACGCTTCAGCTGACGCTCAGCGGATCACATGCGGGATGAAGCGGGCGTACTCGTCCGTGACCGGCCCCGCCGACTCGCGGATGCCGAGGCCGGCCGCCTCGTCCTCGACCACCCAGGCGCCCAGTACGACCCGGTTGCCGTCGAAGTCCGGCAGCGGCGCCAACTCCTGGTAGCAGCAGGGGTCGTCGGGTCCGCGCAGCACCGGCTCGTCGCCCGGCTGGTGCAGGGTGACGCCGGCGCCCTCCCGGCCCAGCAGCGGTTTGGCGGCGTAGCCGCGGGTGTGCGCCAGCTCGCGCGGCCCGTCCAGGTAGGCGGGCAGCAGGTTCGGGTGGCCGGGGTACAGCTCCCACAGGATCGCCAGCAACGCCTTGTTGGAGAGCAGCATCTTCCAGGCGGGTTCGATCCAGAGGGTGGAGCCGGTGCCGCCGCCGTTGTCGAGGGTGTCCAGGACGTGCGGGCCGAAGTCGTCGGTGGCCAGCCACTCCCACGGGTAGAGCTTGAAGCAGGCCCGTATGAAGCGCAGCCGCTGGTCGACGAAGCGGCCCGAGAGCCGGTCCCAGCCGATCTCCTCCACGGGGACGGTGACGGTCGAAAGGCCCGCCTGCTGAGCTGTCTCCTCCAGGTAGGCGACGGTCATCAGGTCCTCGCCGAGCTCGTCGCCCGCGGAGTGCGCGAAGTGCACCGGGGCACCGGGCGGCAGCAGCGGCGCCTGCCGCTTCCAGGCCGCGACCAGCCGCTCGTGCAGCGAGTTCCACTGGTCGGCGCCGGGGAAGCGGTCCTCCATCCAGAACCACTGGGGGCTGGCGGCCTCGACCAGCGAGGTCGGCGTATCGGCGTTGTACTCCAGCATCTTGGCCGGGCCGGTGCCGTCGTAGTGCAGGTCGAACCGCCCGTAGAGGGACGGGAGTTCGGCGCGCCGGCGCCAGGACTCGGCGACCAGCGCGGCGAGCCGGGGGTCGGTGATCCCGAGGTCGGCGAAGCGGTCGCGGGCGACGATGTGCTCGGCGGCGGCCAGGCACATGCCGTGCAGCTCCTCGACGACCTCCTCCAGCGCCTCGACCTCCGGCAGGGTGAAGGCGTAGTAGGCGCTCTCGTCCCAGTAGGGGCGCAGCGAGTCGTCCGGGTAGCGGGTGAGCGGGTAGATCAGGCCCTGCGCCTCGACGGTCCGCTGCCAGTCGGGGCGGCGCTCGATGGTGTGGCGTTCCATGCCCGTACGATCCGCTCAGCCGCCGAAGGAGCCGTGCCGGCCGCCGTGCGAGCCGGAGCCGGAGCAACCGAAGCCGCCGCGGTTGACGGCGGTGGTCCTGCTGAAGGTGCCGTTGTCGGCGTACTTGCCGCCGCCGTTGTCCGGGTCGTAGTACCACTGGCCGTCGACCGGGCGCTTGCCGCGGCCCGACGTACCGGATCCGGCGCCGCCGGTTCCCGAGCCGCCGCTGGACGAGCCGCCGCCCGCCGAGCAGTTCTTGGCGTCGACGACGCGGTAGCCCTTGACGACGTCGTAGCTGTTGCGGTCGACGCAGCGCTTGTCCGGGTCGGAGCCGCAGGACGTCAGGGCGGCGGCCAGGGCGCCCATACCGCCCAGGATCACCGTGCTCGACCGCAGCCGGCGGCGTGCTTTTTCGGCCATCTCTGTCTCCCCCGTGGACTGTCTTGGTGAACGTACGTGGTGTGCGCCGCAGCGCTGACGGACGGGTGCACCCGTCACGCGACGCACGTGGTGTGCGCATCAGCGCGTACGCACGTGGTGTGCGCGTCGGCCCGCACGCACGTGGTGTGGGTCAGCGCGAACACACTGGATGTGTGTCAACGCGAAGGCACTGGGTGTGTGCCAGCGCGAATGCACCGGGTGTGCGCGCGTCAGCCTAGAGGGCGCCCGCCCGCCGCCCGGGAGGGCCCCCGTCCGGTTCCCGGCTTGGCCCCCTACAGTCGCTTCATGCTCCTTGGGATGGTCTGTGCCCTCGCTTCCGCGGTGTGCTTCGGCACCGCCTCCGTCTTCCAGGCGGTGGCCGCGCGCTCCACCGCGCCGGGTACGGACTCCGGCGTCGACCCGCGGCTGCTGCTACGGGTGCTCGGGCAGTGGCGATATCTGGCCGGTCTGGCCCTGGACGGGCTCGGCTTCCTGCTGGAACTGGTCGCGCTGCGGGCGCTGCCGATCTACACGGTCGGGGCGGCGCTCGCGGCGACCCTCGCGGTGACGGCCGTGGTCGCCGCGCCGCTGCTGCACGTCCGGCTGCGCCGCGGCGAGTGGGCGGCGGTGGCGGTGGTCTGCGGCGGACTGGCACTGCTGGCGCTGGCCTCCGGCGAGGAGGGCCATCTGCGGGGCACTCCGGGCCTGCGGATCGCCACGCTGGTGTTCGCGGTGGCGCTGCTCCCGGCCGGCGTACTGGCCGGACGGCTGCCCGAACGGTCCCGGGCCGCGGCGCTCGGCCTGGGCGCCGGTTTCGGCTTCGGCGTGGTGGAGGTCGCGGTCCGCCTGCTGGACGACTTCGCGCCGCTCGCTCTGCTCACCAACCCCGCCGCGTACGCCCTGCTGATCGGCGGCGGCGCGGCGTTCCTGCTGCTGACCACCGCCTTCCAGCGCGGCTCGGTGACCGCCGCCACCGCGGGCATGGTGATCGGCGAGACGATCGGCCCGGCCCTGGTCGGCATCGCCTGGCTCGGCGACCGCACCCGCGAGGGCCTGGCCCCCCTGGCGGTGCTGGGTTTCGCCCTGGCGATCGCCGGCGCGCTGTTGCTGACCCGCTTCGGAGAGGCACCGACGCCCCGGGACGACGCATCGGAGGCACCGGACGTACCGAAGGCACCGAACGCACCGGACGCGCAAGCGGCGCCGGACACACAAGCAGCCCGCCGCGAAACCGCGTGAAGCGGTAACGGCGGCCGTCTTAGGGTGAGTTGACCGCCTCCGTTCGAAGGATGACGCACCCATGACGCACCCCACGACGCACCCCACGACGCACGGCACGAACCCTTCCCCCGCCGCGCTCCCCCACCACCTGACGCTGCGTCACCCAATCCCCGCGGACCACTCCCGTCTCCAGACGGCACTCGCCGACTGGTGGGGCGGCCTGGGCGGCGAGGCCGGCGCACTGCAACGGAAGCTGCTCGTGCCCCGCCTCTTCCTGCAGCACTTCTCCGACACCAGCTTCCTCGTCGAACGCCCCGACGGCACCCTGCACGCCTTCCTGATCGGCTTCCTCTCCCAGACCGACCCGGCGACGGCGTACATCCACTTCGTCGGCGTCTGCCCGGACGGCAAGCGCGCCGGCACCGGCAGGGCCCTGTACGAACGCTTCTTCGCCCGCGCCCGCGAGGCCGGCCGCACCAAGGTCCGCTGCATCACCAGCCCCAACAACCGCGACTCCGTCGCGTACCACACCCGCATGGGCTTCCACCTGGAGCCCGGAGACCACCTCGACGACCACGGCACCCCGGTCCACACGGACTACGACGGCCCGGGCCTGGACCGGATCTCGTTCGTACGGGAGCTGTAACCCCGCCCCCCGCAGTCCACCGCAGTCCACCGACAGGAGCCTTCGGAGCATGTTGCTGCCCCTCACCCACCCGAAGACCGACTTTCTCGAGGTCGTCCGCATCACCGATCCCGTCAGGCACCTCACCTCGGAGGACCTGTCCGGCGATGCGGTCGCGATCTGGGAGGGGGACCAGGCCCGGCAGGCGCTGACGCTGATCGCCGATCTACCGGACGGTGAGATGTACCGCTGCTTCCTCCCTGGTTGGGGAATCCGGGCCCACAGCTCCACCGGTCTGCTCTTCGAGATCGCCTTCTGCTTCCGCTGTCACGGAGCACGCATCTGGGGCCCGGACGTGGCAACCGCCCAACGAGGCCAGACCTTCGACGCCGAGAGCCCTGCCGCTCATGAGCTGCTTCGCCGATTTCGCTCCTGCACACCGAGCTGACGCACAGGTCTCGCCCCACCGGCCGGCCGCACACCCGTCGCCGACGGCAACGACGTGTAACGACGTCTAAGGCCGGGGCACTTCGAGGAACTCCAGCCTTTCGATGACGAGGTCGGCGATGTCCTCTTCCCCTACGCTCAGCAGCCAGTCGGCGAACCGCCAGCCGTACTCCTCCATGGGACTGCGGTCGTAGGTGGGGGGCGTGGGGCCGAAGTTCTGCTGCAGCCATGTGTGGTACGCCTGGCGGGTGGTGCGGTACTCCGCGCGGGGAGGGACGGGTTCGCCGGAATCCTCTTCGAGCAGGTCCCAGAACAGCTCGCGCAGGTCGTGGGCGGTGAGGTAGAGCTCCCCTTCGTCGCCGAG
The DNA here is from genome assembly GCF_042734445.1 of Streptomyces sp. NPDC059649. Lineage (NCBI taxonomy): Bacteria > Bacillati > Actinomycetota > Actinomycetes > Kitasatosporales > Streptomycetaceae > Streptomyces > Streptomyces sp. NPDC059649. The sequence continues at coordinate 33,019 of NZ_JBHWDV010000043.1, read as the reverse complement.
GAAGAGGACGGGCAGGGTGGCGAGGTCGGCGCGGTCGTCGCAGCGCCACAGGGCGTACAGGGAACCGGACGAAGTGGCCTGGGCGAAGGCGATGACCCGATCCTCGAAGTTTGGGTTGTCCGGCTCGGTCCAGCCCACGCCGTTGTTGTACGCGCGCAGTTCGAAGCCCGGCGAGTAGAAGTCCGTACAGGTGTCGTCAAACGCCTTGAGGAGATTCAGCTCGGGTATCGGCGAGTAGGCGTCGCTCATGGGAGCACCTCAGGAAGAGCAGGAAGCGTTCGGTAGGTGGACTGGCTCGAAGCGCCCCCCGGCAAACGGATCACCTGGGCCCGGATGCGTGGCCGGACCACTGCCCGCGGTCTTCCGGAGCGAGGAAGAAGAACCAGCCCGGGGTGACATGGTAGGAGCCCTCGCAGCCGGCGATGTCCGGGCCGTTGCGCACCGCCGCGCGGTAGGCGATCCCGCTTCCGAGGTAGTCCATGCCGTCCGCTCCCACCAGGAGAAGGAGTGCCACGGCCAGGTGAAGCACCGGGCGCAGGGGACGGCGTGCGGGTGTTCCGACGGCCCGGACCGTCCCGGTGACGGACACGGCCGCGGCGGCGACGAGGAACAGGACCGCGGCCAAGGTGGGCGCCGACAGGGATCCTGGGGTGCGGCACAGGATGCAGAACTGGGGCGACGGAACCGCGGCGGGCGCGCTCAGCGTGATCGTCGGCAGCCACCTACCGGCCGGCTGATCCGCGCCGCCCCCTACGCGCCCGCGCCCGGCGCCGCCCCCGGCTCCGGGGGCAGGGCTCTGATGAGTGCGTCCAGGGCGCCGGCGAACGCGTGGTCCGGCGGGGTGCCGTAGGCGACGACGAGGGCGTCTCGGGGGGTGGGTGGGGCGGTGGGGTCGTGGAAGCGGGTGAGGCCCTCCAGGGCGAGGCCCTGCCAGCGGGCGGCCTGGACGATGGACTGCTCGGTGCCGGGCGGGAGTTCGAGGACGGCGTGCAGGCCGGCGGCGATGCCGGAGACGTGGACGTGCGGGGCCCGGTCGGCGAGTGCCGCGACGAGCTGGTCACGACGGCGCCGGTAGCGCAGCCGCATCCCGCGGAGGTGCCGGTCGTAGGCGCCGGAGGAGAGGAACTCGGCGAGGGTGAGCTGTTCCAGCTGGCCGGACTGCCATTCGCCGGTGCGTTTGACGGCCAGCAGCGGGTCGACGAGGCGGTCCGGCAGCACCATCCAGGCCAGCCGCAGGGCGGGGGCCAGGCTCTTGCTGGCGGTGCCCAGGTAGACGACGTGGTCGGGGTCGAGGCCCTGGAGGGCGCCGACGGGCTGCCGGTCGTAGCGGAACTCGCCGTCGTAGTCGTCCTCCAGGATGTAACCGCCCGTAGCGCGCGCCCAGTTGACGGCGGCGGCCCGCCGGTCGGGGTGCAGCGGTACGCCGGTGGGGAACTGGTGGGCGGGGGTGAGCAGGGCCGCGCGGACGTCGTCGAGCCCGGCCAGGTCCTCGGTGCGGGCCCCCTGCGCGTCGACGACGAGCGGGACGGTGCCCGGCCCGGCGCGGGTGATGACGTCGCGGTGGAAGTCCAGCCCGTACGACTCGACGGCCAGCCGGCCGGTGCCCAGGGTGCGGGCGAGCAGCGCCAGGCCCTGCATGAAACCGGTGCAGACGACGATCCGGTCGGGGTCGGCGCGGACCCCGCGGGCCCGGGCGAGGTAGTCGGCGAGGACGGTGCGCAGTTCGGGCCGGCCGGCCGGGTCGCCGTAGCCGAAGGCCTCGCTGGGGGCGGTGGTCAGCGCGCGGCGGGCGGCGGCGAGCCAGGCGGTGCGGGGGAAGGCGGAGATGTCCGGGGTGCCGGGGGTGAGGTCGAAGCGCGGCCGGCCGGGGCGGCCGGCCGGGCCGTGCGGGCGGCGTACGGCGGGGGCGGTGCGCGGCAGTACGCGGTCGGCGACCCGGGTGCCGGAGCCCTGGCGGGCGGTGAGCCAGCCCTCCGCGACGAGTTCGGCGTAGGCGTCGGCGACGGTGTTGCGGGCGAGGCCGAGGTCGGCGGCGAGCGAACGGGAGGAGGGCAGCCGGGTGCCGGGGGTCAGCCGTCCGGTCCGTACGGCGTCCCGCAGCGCACGGATCAGGGCGGCCCGCGGCCCGCCGGGGCCGGTGAGGTCCAGATGCAGATCACGGCCGAAAGTGGCCCAGGAATTCCCCATGGAAGTGGACCATAGCGGGGTGCCATTGCCGTCGTAGCGTCGTGGTCGTGACGACAACATCGACGACATCGACGGCATCGACCGGTCCCCGGATGCACTGGGCGAAGCTCGCGCCCGAGGTCTACAAGGCCATGATCGCGTTGGACGCGGCGGCGAAGAAGGACCTGGACCCGCCGCTGGTCGAGCTGGTCAAGATCCGGGCCTCGCAGATCAACAAGTGCGCCTTCTGCCTCGACATGCACATCAGGGACGCCCGCGGGGCCGGCGAGACCGAGGAACGGCTCTCCCTCCTGAGCGCCTGGGCGGAGGCCGAGGAGTACTACACCGTCAAGGAGCGGGCGGCGCTGGCGCTGACCGAGGCCGTCACCGTCCTGACGGAAGGCTTCGTCCCGGACGAGGTGTACGAGCGGGCCGCGGCCCACTTCGAGGAGCCCGAACTCGCCCAGCTCATCGCCCTGATCACCACCATCAACGCCTGGAACCGCTTCGGCGTGACCACCCGCATGACGCCGGGGAGGGCCTGATCCGATGACCCAGCGGATGACGTTCTGGAGCCGGCAGCCCGCGTTCTACCAGGCGCAGCTGGCACTCACCATGGCCGCGAAGAAGGGCCTGGGCGACCAGGTGCTGGCCGAGCTGGTGGTGCTGCGCGCCTCGCAGCTCAACCGGTGCGCGTTCTGTATCGACATGCATGTGAAGAACCTGCGCGAGGCCGGGGTGAGCGCGCGGCGGATCGATCTGCTGCCGGCGTGGGAGGAGGCGGGCGACCTCTACTCGGCGCGGGAGCGGGCCGCGCTGGCGTTCACCGAGGCCGTCACCGTCCTGACCGAGGGGCAGGTGCCGGACGAGGTCCACGAGCGGGCCGCCGCCCACTTCGACGAGCGGGAACTGGCCCATCTCCTCGCGGTGATCGTCGCGATCAACAACTGGAACCGGGTCAATGTCACGGTCCGCCAGCCGCCGGGGACGGAGCTGTGAGCGCCGCGGCGACGCTCCGCGCGCTGCACCACGGCCCGCGGCTGCCACTGGTCCTGCCCGGTCCGTGGGACGCGGCCGCCGCCCGGGTCTTCGCGGACGCCGGCTTCCCGGCGCTGGCCACGCCCAGCGCCGGTATCGCCGCCTCCCTCGGATACGAGGACGGCCGGACGCCGCCGGCGGAGATGTTCGCCGCGATCGCCCGGATCGTGCGGGCCGTGGACGTCCCCGTCACGGCGGATGTGGAGGCCGGGTACGGGCTGTCGGCGAAGGAGCTGGTGGGCCGGCTGCTGGACGCCGGGGCGGCCGGCTGCAATCTGGAGGACACCGACCACGCCACCCGCACCCTGCGCGATGCGGAGGAGCAGGCCGGCTGGCTGGCGGAGGTACGGGCCGAGGCCGGTGACGCGCTGGTGGTCAACGCGCGGATCGACACGTATCTGCGCGGCGTCGAGGGCGAGCGGGAGACGGCGGAGACGGTGCGCCGGGGGCTGCTCTACGCGGCGGCGGGCGCCGACTGCGTCTACCCGATCCTCGCCCCGCCCGCGCTGCTGTCCGCCCTGGCCACCGCCATCGGCCGCCCGGTGAACGCCCTCGCGGTGCCCGGCGGGCCCACCCCGGAAGAGCTGGGCGCGCTGGGCGCGGCCCGGATCACCTTCGGCGGCGGACTGCAGCACGCGGCGATGGCCACGCTGGCGGAGGTGGCCGAGCGGCTGCGGGGCGGACGGCCCGCGGAGGGCTAGGCCCGGCCGCGCACGGAGCGAGGACCGCGGGCCGCGGCGGGGGCGGGGGCGGGCGTACCGGGGTCGTCCGCCCCGCCGCGGCCCCCGCGTCAGCGTTCGTCGGTCCCGGCCACCTTGCCGGTGCTGATCGCGATCCGGTTCCACGTGTTGATGGTGAAGATCAGCGCCAGCAGCCGGGCCAGTTCGTCCGCCGCGAAGTGCCGGGCGGCCCGCTCGTACACCGCGTCCGGCACCCCGCCCTGCGCGACCAAGGTGACGGCCTCGGTGAGCGCCAGCGCCGCCCGCTCCCGCTCGGTGAAGAAGTGCGCCGCCTCCTCCCAGACGGCGACCATGTGCAGCCGCTCCTCGCTCTCCCCGGCCTTGCGGGCGTCGGTGGTGTGCATGTGCAGGCAGTAGGCGCACTTGTTGAGCTGGGAGGACCGGATCTGGACCAGTTCGACCAGGGCCGGGTCCAGGCCCTCGCGGGCCGCGGCGTCGAGGCCGATCAGCGCGCGGAAGGCCTTGGGGGCGGCCTTGGCGAAATCGACCCGGGGGGTGCGGAGTTCGGTGGCTGCGGTGGCTTCCGTCGCGTCGTCGGCGGGTACGGGGATGGTCATGTCGTGCGCTGTGGTGTGCGTCATGCCTCGAATCTAGGAGCGGAGGCGACCGGCTGTAGGGTGCATTTCCATGCCGGAATCATGGGTCAATTCCGCCGAGGGCCTGGGCGCCGATCTGCACCTGGAACTGACCGGTCCGGGCGGCCGGCGCGCCGCCCTGCTCGGTGCGCTCCGCGAGGCCGTACGGTCCGGGCGGCTGGCCCCCGGCACCCGCCTGCCGCCGTACCGTTCGCTCGCCGTCGACCTCGGTCTCGCCCGCAACACCGTCGCCGACGCCTATGCCGAACTCGTCGCGGAGGGCTGGCTCACCGCCCGCCAGGGCTCCGGCACCCGGGTCGCCGACCGGGCCCGGCCGCTGGCGCCCACCCGGGCCCCGGCCCACCGCGCCCCGGCGGCCCGCCCCCGGCACAACCTCCTCCAAGGGCAGCCGGACGCCGCCGCGTTCCCCCGTACGGCCTGGGTCGCCGCCGCCCGCCGGGCGCTGACCGCCGCCCCCGACGACGCGTTCGGGCCCGGTGATCCGCGCGGCCGCCCGGAACTGCGCCGCGCGCTGACCGACTATCTGGCCCGTACCCGCGGCGTCCGTACCGATCCCGGCCGGATCGTCATCTGCTCCGGTTTCGCGCACGCCCTGCGGCTGCTGTTCCCGGCGGTCCTCCCCGGCCCGCTCGCCGTCGAGTCGTACGGCCTGCCCTTCCACCGGCAGCTCCTGGCCGCGGCCGGCACCGTCACCCACCCTCTGGCGGTGGACGAACTCGGCGCGGATCCGGGGCAGTTGGCGGAGCTGGACGACGTACGGACGGTACTGCTCACCCCGGCGCACCAGTTCCCCACCGGCGTCCCGCTGCACCCCGACCGCCGGGCCGCCGTCATCAACTGGGCGCGGGCCACCGGCGGTTATGTGATCGAGGACGACTACGACGGCGAGTTCCGCTACGACCGCCGGCCGGTCGGTGCCCTCCAGGGCCTGGACCCGGAGCGGGTGATCCACCTCGGCTCGGTCAGCAAGAGCCTGTCGCCCGCGGTGCGGCTGGGCTGGATGGTGCTGCCCGGGCGGCTGGTCGACGCCGTCCTCGCGGCCAAGGGCGAACGGGAGGCGTGGGCCGGCGTCACCGACCAGCTCACCCTCGCGGAGTTCGTGACGTACGGCGCCTACGACCGGCACCTGCGCCGGATGCGGCAGCGCTACCGGCGGCGCCGGGACCAGCTGGTCGCCGCGGTGGCCGGCCAGGCCCCGCAGCTGGAGGTCACCGGTATCGCCGCCGGGCTGCACGCCGTCCTCCAGCTCCCGGACGGCGCGGGGGCGGCGGACGAGCGTGCCGCGCTGCGGGCCGCCCGCTGGCAGGGCCTGGCGCTGGACGGGCTGTCGGAGTACCACCATCCGGATGCCCCGGCGCCGCCCCGGCACGGGCTGGTCGTCGGCTATGCCACCCCCTCCGAGAGCGCCTTCCCGGCGGCCCTGGCGGCGCTGTGCCGGGCGTTGCCGCCGGGGCCGTAGGAAGGCGTCCTCCGCAGGGAGCGGGACGGGACCGGCTCTACTGGCCGGCGAACTTGCGGCTGATGCCGTCGAAGACCCGCTGCGCCTCCGGGCCCAGGTGCGGGCCGGCCAGCCAGGTGTGCGCGTGGGAGCTGATGGAGGTGTTGGAGACCAGGGTCAGCTTGCCGCCGCGGTTGACGAACCAGCCGCCGCCGGAGGTGCCGCCGGTCATCGTGCAGCCGATGCGGTGCATGGCGGGCGTGCCCTGCTCCATGACCAGCCGGCCGGGGCGGGCCGGGCAGTTCATCATCCGCGCGCCGTCGTACGGCGGCGCGGCCGGGTAGCCGAACGCGTCGAGGGAGCTGATGCCGTCGGCGGAGGGCGCGTTGAACCACACCTGGGCGGCGTTGCCCACGGTCTCCTGGAGCGACTTGCCGCCGCCGTTCTCCGGCTTCACGTGCAGCACCGCGAAGTCGTAGGCCGAGCCGCCGTTGCCGGTCTCCTCGCTGCCCATGTTGATCCACTCACCGGAGGTGGTGATCCAGTCCGCCCAGAACCGGCCGTAGGGGGTGACCTGCTGGGCGGGGGTGCTGCCGACCTGGTTCATCGGGACGCCGTTGTCGTTGTACGACGGCACGAAGACGATGTTGCGCATCCAGCCGCCCTGCTTGCCGGAGTGCACGCAGTGGCCGGCGGTCCACACCAGGTTGGATTTGCCCGGGTGTGCCGGGTCCTCGACGATCGTGCCGGAGCAGACCATCGGGCCCTTGGGGCTGTCGAAGAAGATCTTGCCGACCGGCGCCATGTGCTGGTGGTACGGGCGGGCGACCTGCTCGGCGGTGACCGGCTGCGGCTCGGGATCGGAGGCGGCGGTTCCACTGCCCGCGCCGGTGGCGTTCACCCCTATCTCCGGGGCGGCCTTGGCCTTGGCCAGCCGGTCGGGCTTCCAGTGGTCCTTGATGATCGGGTTGGCGAAGTCGGAGGCCTTGCGCGCCCAGTCACCCCAGTCGTTCCAGCCGCCGTCCTTCCACTTCTTCAGGTCGTCGATGCTGGTCGGCATGCCCTTGGGCAGCTTCAGACCCCCGTCGCCCGGGCCCTTCTGGTCGGCGGCGGCCGAACTGCCGGGCGCGGCGGCCTTGTCGTCGCTGGGGCCGCAGCCGGTGGCGGTGACCGCGAGCAGCGCGGCCACGGCGGCGGCCGCGGCGGTGGAACGGCGGATGGCTGGCATGGAAGCGGAAGTCCCCCTGGTACGTGGCGGTCGCGACACGCGGCGCCATGGTGTGGTGTGTCATGTCCCGACTCGGACTGCGCCTACTATGCCGCCCCTCGGAGCGCGGGGAACGGCCAGGGCCCGAAGGCCGGTTGGACATAACGGGAGAGGTCACCGCACGTCGGACGGCCCCGCACCGGCAGCAGCGGTGCGGGGCCGGGCGCCGCCCACACTCCCCCCACAGGAGGCAGGCAGCGGTCGGGGGACGGAAGACGGAGAGGCTCAGGACCTCGGGGGCCGGTCCTGAGCCTCTCCTGGAGAGGGGCCTGTGAGCGGGGTGTTACCGCAGGTACTTGACGATCAGCTCCAGCACGTACTTGTCGACCTTTTCCAGGAGGATCCGGACCGGGCTCCCCGGCTTGAGGGTCTTCACCCACTTACGGAAGGCGGCGACGCCCTTCTTCGCGGCGGCCTTGGCCTCCTTGTAGTGCTTGCCGAGCACCTTCTTGAGGAACTTCACGATCGCCTTGGCGCGATCCTTGGCATCCTTGCCCGAAATCCCCTGTACCTGGGCCTTGTCGAGGCCGGCCGCGTAGGTCACCGCGGTGAGGGTGTTCACGTCACCGGCCGAGCGGACCGCACCCACCTGGACCGAGGAGACGACCGGGGTACGGGAGTGCTGGGCCGCGCCGGCCATGGGGGCTGCGATACCCAGCGTGACCGCGGCGGCGAGGGCGGTGGCGGCCATCCGCATCGTCTTGCGCATGGGACTCCTCTTCTCTCTTTCGCGGCGCACCGGTTGTTCGGTGATCGCCGGAAAGAGTCTTCCGCCGCCCTCCGGTATTCCGCTATTGCCTCTTCGGGCATCGGACGTACGGCCAACGGACGTCCGGTCATTGGCCGAAGGGGACTCGTACGGAGGGGACCCGTACCGAGGGGAATCGCACGGAGGGGAATCGTGCGGAGGGGAATGGAGAATTTCGGCCGGAAAGGAAGGAACCTCCTCGCCCGTCCCGAGGGCGAGGAGGTTACCGGCGGCCGGGGGGATTACGGCTGGTTCACCGGGACACTGCCGTCCGGGGGGCTGATGTCGTGATGGTGTGCGTACGCAAAGATGGCCGCTTCGATGCGGGTGGCGACCTCGATCTTCGTCATGAGATTGGCCAGGTGAGCCTTGACAGTGCGTTCGGTGATGCCGAGTTGTTGCCCGATCTCCCGGTTGGACGCGGCCCTTCCGATGAGGATGAGCACTTGGCGTTCGCGCGGCGTCAGATGAGGGATTCTGGAGGGGTCTCCCGGAGTCGGGCGCGGGCTCGTGGGGTACGCCACGGCTATCCGCGCAGCCGATAGTTCACTTCTATTGCACGTATGACTCTGAGACAAAGCAGTTCTACCTTCCCCGTATTCTGCTTATGAGTCCTGCTGGGCACGATCGCTCGCTTTCTTCCCGGTTGGTCGAGTCGGGTTTCCGGCGGACGAACATGGGCGTGCGGTCATCGTGCGCTGCGGCCCGCGGTCCGCCCCGGCATGTGACGCCGGAAGGCGGGCGCGGTTACCGCCCGACGAAACCTCTGCCCGGCATGAGCGGCGTCACGGTCGGTAACTGCCCAGCAAGCGAGGCCACATGGCCGGAAAGAGCACTTGGGGCAGATCTTAAAGGGTTCCTAAACCGCTGGTACGGGTTTGCGAAGTGGATCACTCAAAGCCCGGCCTGTCCCGAGGGGCACCGGCCAAAGGGTCAATACCGCCCGCACGGCCCCGTTCGTACGCTCGGTCTCCCCTGCGCACACCGGATCAGAGCAAGAGGAGATTCCATGAGCAACGGTTCCACCATGCGCCGGATCGGGTCAGCCGCCGTGGCCGGCGCGGCGGCCCTCGCGGTCCTGGCACCCGCGGCCTCGGCCGCCGACCGGCCGTCGTCGGCGCCGGCGCCCGTGGCCGCCGCGGAGCAGTCGCTCGGGAGCAAGCTGACCGTCAAGAGCTATCTGCAGTACCTGGCGTCCCGGAAGACCCCCGAGGCGAAGCGGACCCTGAAGGCGTTCCGTGCGCTGCCGAAGGCCAAGCAGCAGAAGTTCGTCGGCCACCTCCAGAACCGCAAGGTCTACGAGGCGCTCACCGCGTCGCTGAAGGGCACCACCCGGCCCGGGGGCCGGCGCGCGGCCACGCCGTACAACGCGGACGTGTCGTTCGTGAAGGAGGTGCGGGTCGAGGCCAAGGGGACCATCGCCGGTGTGAACACCCGCGTCAGCTTCGCGATGTCGGAGGAGATCTTCGGCATCCCGGTCACCACCGAGAAGGTGTCGGTGCAGTACCTGGCCAGGGGCGGACGGGCCACCAAGCTCCTGCACGGCGACGCGACGGTGACGAACGTCAACGCGGCGGTGGACATCAAGGGCGGTGGCAAGCCGCGCCTGGTCCGTGGGGCCGCCAGCATCTCGGCCACCTGGAAGGCCACCCCGCGCTTCGCCTCCTTCGGCGCGGCGCTCAACAAGATCCAGGCGCTGGACGCCGGTGTGCAGGGCTACTGGAGGGCGAGCCTGCACAACGCCTGAGCCGGTACGGACCAGCGCGCCGCCGCACCGCGTCACGGACCGCACCGCGTCACGGACGGGCGGCGGCCACCCTCGGGTCCCGGTACGCGGCGGCGCGCGGCTGCCGCCCCGGGATGCCCGGTCCTCCCGGTCCTCCCGATGCCCCATGGCGGAACTCCCCGAGTTGTTCCGCCGTGGGGTACCACTGTTTCTGGCAACGGCAGCACCACCAGCGCCAGTTGTCCCAGTCGGTACTGGTCTGGGTGGTGTCCTTCCACAACCAGTCGTCACAGTCGGTCGTGGGGCATTTCGGGGGAAGCGGCATGGTGGCATCCTCGGGCGTCCGCGCCCGTGCGCCGGGCGGAACTCCCCGGCCGCCATCCGAACGGGTGAGCCCGAAGGGGGTGGGGGGGGCTCCGGGCCGCCCGCCCCGGGGGGGGCCGGGGGCGGGGGGGGCGGGTCGTGTTGGGGCGCGAGCGCGGCCAGGGGTGTGGGGGGGTGGGGGCCGCGCGCGGGGGCGCGC
>NZ_JBHWDV010000043.1:0-22767 GCF_042734445.1 Streptomyces sp. NPDC059649 | reverse complement strand
TGGGGGGGGCGGCCCCGACGGGCCCGCACCCCCTTCGTCCGACGTCCGGCCGGGGACCGGCTACTTCTTCGGCAGCCAGCGCTTCCAGACGTCCGGGTGCTTCGCCACCCACCGCTTGGCCGCCTCGTCGGCGGACAGGCCGCCCGAGGCGATGGATTCGGAGACCTCGTTCTGGTCGTCCTTGGTCCACTTGAAGTTCTTCAGGAACGCCGCGGCGCTGCCGCCGCTCTTGGCGAAGTCCGTGTTGAAGTACTTCTGGAGCGGGGTGGTGGGGTACGCGCAGTCGATGGACTGCGGGTCCTTGGTGCCCTTCTCCGCACAGGCATCGGTGTACTTGGGAAGCTTGACCTCCACCATCGGCACCTGGTTGAAGAGCCACTGCGGCTCGTACCAGTACGTCAGGAAGGGCTTCTTCGCCTTGGCGAACTGCTGGATCTGGGTGATCTGGGCCGCCTCGGAGCCGGCGAACACCACCTCGTAGTTGAGGTGGAGGTTCTTCACCAGCGCCTTGTCGTTGGTGACGTAGGACGGCGAACCGTCCATCAGCTGACCCTTGTTGCCGCTCTCGGACGTGCGCAGCTGCTTGGCGAACTTGTTGAGGTTCTTCCAGTCGGTGACCTCGGGGTGTGCGTCGGCCCAGTACTTGGGGACGTACCAGCCGATGTGGCCGGTGACGCCGTTGCCGCCGCCCGCGGTGATCGTCTTCTTGTCCTTGACGTACCGCTGCTCCTGGTCCGGGTGGCCCCAGTCCTCCAGGATCGCGTCGACCCGGCCCTGGCTGAGGGCGTCCCAGGCGGGGATCTCGTCCACCTGGACGGTGTCGACGTGGTAGCCCAGCTGGTGTTCCAGCAGGTACTTGGCCACCGCCACGTTGGACTGCGCGCCGACCCAGGTCTGCACGGACAGCGTGACGGACTTCGAGCCCTTGGCCGCCGCGAACGGCGAGGACTGCTTGGTCATGTCGGCCTTGCCACAGGCGGACAGGGACAGCGAGAGCACCACCGTGCCGGCGAGCACGGTCGTACCGAGAACGGCTTTGCGCTTACGGGACATGGTCAGGCTCCCTTCCCCGTCGTACGGCGTTCCGTGGGCTGGGTGACCCGGTCGAGCATCAGGCCCAGGCACACGATGGCGACACCCGCGACCAGGCCGAGGGCCAGGTCTCCGGTGGCCAGGCCGGTGACCACGTCGTAGCCGAGGGCACCGCCGCCGACCAGGCCGCCGATGATGACGACGGCGAGGACCAGGACCACGCCCTGGTTGACGGCGAGCAGCAGGGCCGGCCGGGCCAGTGGCAGCTGTACCTGGCGGAGGATCTGCCAGCGGGTGGCGCCCAGCGAACGGGCCGACTCCATCGCGGCGGGGTCGACCTGGCGCAGGCCCTGGGTGGTGATGCGGATGACCGCGGGCAGCGCGTAGACGACCGCGGCCGCGGCGGCCGGGGCGCGGCCCACGGCGAACAGTGCGACGACCGGGATCAGGTACACGAACTGCGGCATGGTCTGCATGACGTCGAGGACCGGGCGCAGGATCGCCTCGAACCGCTTGCTGCCGGCCGCCAGGATGCCGGCGCCGAAGCCCAGCACCAGGGTCACGACGAGGGCGGCGAGCACCTGGGAGAGGGTGTTCATCGACGGCTTCCACACGCCCAGCACACCGATGGCGGCCATCGCGAGGACGGCGGTCAGGGCGGTGCGCCAGGTGCCGATGAGCCAGGCCAGCGCGGCGATGACGAGCAGCGTGCCGTACCAGGGCAGCGCGGTCAGGCCGTCGCGCAGCGGGTTGAGCACCCAGTTGGTGAAGTGCGCGGCCCAGTCGGCGGTACCGCCGATGACCGGGACGCCGGAGTAGAGGTGGTCGACCATCCACTCCTTGAAGTCGTTGACCGGGTGGGCGATGTCCACGAACCAGGCGCCGGGCCAGACCGCGGAGCCGGTCAGCCGGCCGGCCAGGGACAGCAGGACGGTGAGTGCCGCCACACCGGTCCAGACCTGCCAGCCGCGCAGCCACGCGGGGCCGGTGGTGGCGGTGTTGCCGGCCGCGCCGAGCCGGGCGCCGGCCGCGGCGGTGGTGCGGTCCATGACGATGGCCAGCAGCACGATCGGGATGGCGGCGGAGAGGGCGGCGCCCACGTCGACGGAGGCGAGTGCCTGGTAGACGCGGTCACCGAGGCCGGCCGCACCGATCATCGAGGCGATCACGACCATGGACAGCGCCATCATGATCGTCTGGTTGACGCCGAGCAGCAGTTCCTTGCGGGCCAGCGGGAGGCGGGCGGTCAGCAGCCGCTGCCGTCCGGTGGCGCCGAGCGAGGAGGCCGCCTCCAGCACGCCGGGGTCGGCACCGCGCAGTCCGAGCGCGGTCAGCCGGGCCATCGGCGGGGCCGCGTAGATGACGGTGGCCAGCAGCGCGGCGGGCACGCCGATGCCGAAGACCAGCACCACGGGCAGCAGATAGGCGAACGCCGGCAGCACCTGCATGGTGTCCAGGACCGGGCGGAGCAGCCGGAACAGCCGCTCCGAGAGGCCGGCGGCCAGTCCGAGCAGCGCGCCGACGACGACCGAGACGGCGACCGCCACGACCATCAGCGCCAGCGTCTGCATGGTCGGGACCCACATCCCGAGCACCCCGCTGACGAGCAGCGAGACCAGGGCGGTGGCGGCGATCCGCCGGCCGGCCACCCGCCAGGCGATCAGCGTGACGCCGGCGGTCACGCCGGTCCAGCCGAGGGCGAGCAGCAGCAGGTAGACCGCGCGGACGGAGAGGACCACGGCGTTGGAGAGGTGGCCGAGGAAGTAGACGAACAGCCAGTGGTTGTCGCGGTTGTCGATGATCCAGTCGCTGGTCTTGCCGAGCGGTCCGGAGACGTCGACGGTCAGCGCGGAGGGCCAGCCGGCGCCGGGCCAGGCGGCGTGCACCAGCGGGACCAGGACGGCCGCGGCGACGGCGAGCAGCAGCAGCTTGGCGACCCCGCGGCGGCCCAGCAGGGTCCGGGCCGCGCCGGCCTTGGGGGCGTCGGCGCCGAGGCCGCGCTGAGTGGCGGGAGGAGCGGATGCGGTGCTCATGCGCGCCCCCGCTTCACGGTGCCGGTCGGTACGCCCAGCGCGGCGGCGCGCTGGGCCTCGCGCCAGCGGCGCAGCAGCGCGGTCCGCAGCCGGGAGCGGCGGGAGGCGACGGGTGCTCTGGAGCCCACGGCGCGGACGGCGCCGTGGCGGGGGGTGGCGGCGTACATCATCAGGCAGCCACCTCGCCGGGGCGTTCCTCGTCGATCCGGGCGACCACGTTGAGCAGGCAGGCGTGGTCGACGACGCCCAGGCAGCGGCCGTCGTCGACGACCCGGGCGGCGCCGCCGGAGCGGGCCACCGCCTCGATGGCGTCCGAGATCAGGGTGTCGGCGGTCAGCGCCGGTCCCTGGTCGGCCTCGCCGTCCTCGGCCGGGCGCATCGCGCGGCGGACGGTCAGCACCTGCTCGCGGGGGACGTCCCGGACGAAGTCGCGGACGTAGTCGTCGGCCGGGGAGCCGACGATCTCCTCGGGGGTGCCGAGCTGGACGATCTCGCCGTCGCGCATCAGGGCGATCCGGTCGCCGATCCGCAGCGCCTCGGCGAGGTCGTGGGTGATGAAGACCATGGTGCGGCCCTCCTCGCGGTGCAGGCGGACGACCTCTTCCTGCATGTCGCGGCGGATGAGCGGGTCGAGCGCGCTGAACGGCTCGTCGAACAGCAGGACCTCGGGGTCGACGGCGAGTGCGCGGGCGAGTCCGACGCGCTGCTGCTGACCGCCGGAGAGCTGCCCGGGGCGGCGCTTCTCCAGGCCGGCCAGGCCCACCTTGTCGACCATCTCGTTGGCCCTCTCGCGCCGTTCGGTCTTGCCGACGCCCTGGATCTCCAGGCCGTAGGCGACGTTGTCGATGACGGTGCGGTGCGGCAGCAGGCCGAAGTGCTGGAAGACCATGGCGGCGCGGCGGCGGCGCAGTTCGCGCAGTGCGGTGCGGTCCATGGCGCGGACGTCCTCGCCGTCCATCTCCAGGTCGCCGCTGGTCGGCTCGATCAGCCGGGTCAGGCACCGGACGAGGGTGGACTTGCCGGAGCCGGACAGGCCCATGACGACGAAGACCTCGCCCTTGTGGACGTCGAAGGACACGTCGCGGACGGCGGCGGTGCAGCCGGTCTTCTCGCGCAGTTCCGTCACGCTCAGTCCGGTGACCGAGGAGTCACCGGGGATCCGGTCGGCCTTGGGGCCGAAGACCTTCCACAGGTGGCGGACGGAGAAGACGACGTCGCGGCCGTCCTCGGTGGACTCGGTGGCTTTGCGGGCAGCGGGTATCTCGGATGCGCCGGCGGAGGTGGTAGCCATCACGCATCACCTCCCTTGGTAGGAATCTTCTGGAGCAGTTCGGCGCACTTCTCCCCCACCATGAGCACGCCCAGCATCGGGTTGACGGCCGGCATCGTCGGGAAGACCGAGGCGTCGGCGATCCGGATGCCGTGCAGACCGCGGATCTTCAACTCCGGGTCGACGACGGCGAGTTCATCGCTGGCGGCGCCCATCTTGCAGGTGCCGGCGGGGTGGTAGACGGTGTGCGCGGCCTTGCGCACCAGCTCGCTGATCTCCGCGTCGTCGGTCACGTCCGGACCGGGGAAGACCTCGCGCTTGAGCCACTTCTTGAACGGCTCGGCCTGGGCGACCTTGCGGGCCAGCTTGATGCCGTCCACGAGGGTCTGCCCGTCGTAGTCGTCCTCGTCCTCGAAGTACCTGAAGTCGAGGGCGGGCTTGACCTCGGGGTCCGCGGAGGTGAGGTACAGGCGGCCGCGGGAGCGGGACTTGGGGATGTTCGGGGTCATCGAGACGCCGTGTTCGGGGCGCTCGTAGCCCAGCCGCTCGGGGTTGTCGGTGAACGGGATCTGGTAGAAGTGGAACATCAGGTCGGGGCCCTTGTGCTCCGGGTCCCGCTTGACGAACAGACCCGCGTCCGAGTCCATCGCGGAGTTGCCCGGGATCGGCCCGTTGGTCTCCCAGACGATCACCGACTCGGGGTGGTCGATCAGGTTCTCCCCGACGCCCGGCAGGTCGTGCACGACGGGTATGCCGAGCGCCTCCAGGTCCTTCTTCGGCCCGATGCCGGAGTGCATCAGCAGCCGCGGGGTGTCGACGGCGCCGGCGCACACCAGCACCTCGCGGGCGGCCTCGACGTAGACCTCCGCGCCGTCCTTCGTGCGGACGTGGACGCCCTTGGCGGTGGTGCCGTCCAGCTCCAGCTTGTGCGCCCAGGTCTCCAGCATCAGCGTGAGGTTCGGCCGGTCGCCGGCCTCCATGTGCGGGTGCAGGTAGGCGACCGAGGCGGAGGACCGCTTGTTGTTCTCGGGGTGGTAGGAGAGGTCGAAGAAGCCGACGCCCTCGTCGAAGGGCTGGTCGTTGAACCCGACGACCTCCGGCACGCCGAGGGCGGTCTTGGTCGCCTCGATCCAGTCGGTGGCGATCTGGTTCTGGTCCTTCTTCGCCACCCGCACGATGTTGTTGCGCAGCTTGCCGAAGTAGGGGTCCATCTCCTTCGCGCCCCAGCCGGTGGCGCCGGCCGCCTCCCACTCGTCCCAGTCGGACGGCAGCGGCTTGAAGGAGATCAGGGTGTTGTGCGACGAGCAGCCGCCGAGGACCTTGGCCCGGCTGTGCAGGATGTGCGAGTTGCCGCGGGGCTGCTCGGTGGTCGTGTACTCGTAGTCCAGCTCGCCGCCGAGGAGGCCGAGCCACTTGCGCAGCGTCAGCACGTCCTCGCGGTCGATGTCGGACGGCCCGCCCTCGATGACGGCGACGGTGACGTCCGGGTCCTCGGTGAGGCGGGAGGCGATGACGGAACCGGCGGTACCACCGCCGACCACGACGTAGTCGTACACGGGCATGGAGGGTGCTCCTTCTTGCAAGGTTCTTCGGTGGTGCGGGGGTTGGCGGGAGGCGGGCGGGCGGCCGCTGGTCAGCGGCGGTCGCTCAGCCCGCGAACCACCGCACCGGCCCGGGCCGGAGGTTCTCGTAAATGTGCTTGCTCTCGCGGTACTCGTCCAGACCCGTGGGGCCGAGTTCCCGGCCGATGCCGGACTTGCCGAAGCCGCCCCACTCCGCCTGCGGGAGGTAGGGGTGGTAGTCGTTGATCCAGACGGTGCCGTGCCGCAGCCTCGCGGCGACCCGGCGGGCGCGTGCGGTGTCGGCGGAGAAGACCGCGCCGGCCAGCCCGTACTCGGTGTCGTTGGCGAGCGCGACGGCCTCGTCCTCGCTGGCGAACGTCTCCACCGTCAGGATCGGCCCGAAGGTCTCCTCGCGGACGACCTTCATCTCGCGGTGGCAGCCGTCCAGCACGGTCGGCGCGTAGAAGTAGCCGGTGGCCGGGCGGACGTCCGACGGCTCGGGCCGGGCCCCGCCGCACCGCAGCTGGGCACCCTCGGCCAGCGCGGAGGCGACGTACGCCTCGACCTTGTCGAGCTGCTGCTGGGAGACCAGGGGACCGCACTCCACGCCGTCCTCGGTGCCCCGGCCGAGCTTGATCCGCTCGGCGCGACGGGCGAGTTCGGCCACGAAGCGGTCGCGCACCGACTCCTCGACGATCAGCCGGGCACCGGCCGAGCAGACCTGCCCGCTGTGGATGAACGCGGCGTTGAGCGCCTGGTCGACGGCGGTGTCGAAGCCCTCCTCGGTGGCGCAGGCGTCGGCGAAGACCACGTTCGGGTTCTTGCCGCCGAGCTCCAGGGCGACCTTCTTGGCACCGGCGACCGCGGCCGCACCGGCCTTGGTGCCGCTGACCAGGCCACCGGTGAAGGAGAACAGGTCGACGTCCGGGTGCTCGGCCAGCCGCTGGCCGACCGGCACACCGGCACCGGTGACGATGTTGGCGACCCCGGCCGGCAGTCCGGCCTCGACCAGCAGCTTGACCAGGTGCACGGTCGACAGCGGGGTGACCTCGCTGGGCTTGATCACGAAGGTGTTGCCGGCCGCGAGGGCCGGCGCGATCTTCCAACTCGCCTGCAGCAGCGGGTAGTTCCAGGGCGTGATCAGCGCGCACACGCCCACCGGCTCGTGCACGACCACGCTGTGCACATCGGCCGAACCGGCGTCGACGACCCGGCCGCCGCTCTCGTTCATGACCGCGTCGGCGAAGTACCGGAAGGCGTTGGTGACGTCATCGACGTCGACCCGGCCCTCCTCCAGGGTCTTGCCGGTGTCCCGGCTCTCGATCAGCGCGATCTCCTCGCGGTCGCGCTGCAGCAGGTCGGCGACCCGGCGCAGCAGCGCGGAACGCTCGGCGACCGGCGTACGGGGCCAGGCGCCCGCACCGCCGTCGAAGGCCCGTGCGGCGGCCGCGACCGCGGCGTCCACGTCCTCGGCACCGCCCTCGGCCACCACCTGGAGGGTCGTCGCGTCGGCGGGGTCGAGGACCTCGCGGGTGGCCCCGGACGCGGCGTCCCGCCACACCCCGTCTATGTGAATGGTCTCGCTTGCCGACACGATTTTTTCTGCCTTCCGGTTTCCGGTGTGTTCCCACTGGTGCAACCACTGGCGTCACCAGCAACGGGGACCCCTCCCCGGAAGCGCCCGACCTATGCCCAAACATTCATGGAAAGTGAGCCGACTCACTCGGTGTGCAGAGGAATGTCCTAGAACGTACCCTGAATAGCCGTATGTCCAAGCGGGAGATCCACGCCGTACGTCCCGCCGGCAGCAGGTGGTCCGTGCGGCCGTCCCTCATACGCCCCTCCGCCCCCTCCGCCCGGAGGTATCGAGATGACCACGACACGGCGTGCCGTCACCGCCACCGCCCTGGGCTGCGGAGCGGCCCTGCTCGCCGGGGCCGCCTGTACGGGCGCCGCGGCGGCCGGCGACCCCGACGGTGAGGGCGACCTCGCGGGAAAAACGGCCCAGCAGATCTCCGACGACGCCCTGCACCAGCTCGTCACCGCGAAATCCCTGCGACTGCGCACCGAGACCACCGCCGACCCCACCAAGCTCGACATCACCCTCGACAAGGCCGGCAACTGCGCCGGCGCCATCAGCAAGGGCGACCTCGGCCGCGTGGAGATCATCAAGCGCGGCAACCAGGTGTGGATGAAGCCGGACGCGGCGTTCTGGAAGAGTCAGCTGCCCGGCGAAGAGGGTGCCCGGGCGGCCGCCAAGTACCGGAACAGGTTCCTGCACGGCACCGCCGACCACGACGCCTTCCTGCAGAACCTCGCCACGGCCTGCGACCTCACCGGCTTCCAGAAGTCCGCCGCCGGCCCCGGCGAGCCACCCCCGTCCGGCGCGCCCAGCCCCACCGCCAAGCTCACCAAGGGCCGCCCCACGATCCACGAGGGCACCCGGGTCCTCCCCGTCGTCAAACACACCGACGGCGTCACCGAGACCCTCTACGTCGCCATCAAGGGCACCCACTACCCCCTCAAACTCACCGCCGAGGCCGACGACCAGAAGGGCACCGTCCTCCTCAGCAACTACGGCACCCCGGTACCGACCCGTACCCCCGCCCCCGGCGATACGGTCGACATCTCGGCACTGGAGGACCTGCTGCAGGGGACACACAGCGCGTCAAGAAGTGCCATCGCGTGAACGGCATATGCCTGACGACATATGCCGCTACAGTGCGTAACCGACGCCAGTGCCTATCGTTGAACCGTGCGGCTGCCCTACGACGTGGCAGCGGGGAGGAGCGGCACGATGACCATCAGCCTTGAGCGGACCGAAGCGATCGAGACCGACGGGATGGAGATGGCCGAGCACACTGAGCCGACCTTGGACGAGCTGTTCGAACAGCTGGAGAACTCCGTCCCCGAGGGCTACAAGGTCGAGATCGTCGGGGGAACAATCTTCATGTCGCCGCAGCGCGCCAGCCACTGGGAAACCATCCTGGACATCATCGAGCAGTTGCGAACGCGCTATGCGAGGAAACGCCTGCTGTCCGACGTGCGCATCGACTTCCCTGGCCTGCTGAACGGATTCGCGTCCGATGTGGTCGCACTGGCCCAGGGCGCCAAGAAGGACGCGAAGGGCCGCTGGCACCACCAGGACATCGAGTTCGTCGCCGAGGTCATCTCCAAGGGCACCGCGGTGAACGACTACGGCCCGAAGAAGAAGATCTACGCCGAGGCCGGCATCCCCATCTATGTGATCGCCGACCCCTACATCGGCCGCTGCCGCGTCTTCACCCAGCCGCAGGACGGCGACTACAAGGACGACCTCACGGTGCCGTACGGCGAACCGATCGACCTCGCCAGCACCGTCGTGGACCTCACCCTCGCCACCGACGAGTTCCCCCTCGACCGGCCCGCGGCGCGCGAGACGTCCGCGTCGGAGTGAGAATGCAGGCATGGTGCAGACAGCGGCGAAAGCAGTGCTTGAGGGCGGTCCCGCGGAACTGCCCGAGCGGATCGTGCCGGCCGATCCGCACGGCAGCGAGCTGAAGATCCCCTTCCGCGGCGGCTACGAACACTTCCGGCCCACCACCCGCCAGCAGCACACCGCCGAGGGCGCGCTGCCGGTCTACGAGTGGTGGGAGCGCACCGAGATCGCCGAGTAGGCGGGGCGGACGAGCAGGCGGGACGGGCGCGCGGTCAGCCTTCCGGGGCGAACGCCTGGAGGGCGATCCGCTGGGTCTCCTGCTGGAGCGGCCAGTCGGCCTCGGTGCCCAGGACGAGGACGGCGAACTGCCGGCCGTCGTCGGTGGTGAAGGCGCAGTCGACGACCTTGACGCGGGTACCGAGCCGCTTGCTGTCATAGGCGTAGACCAGCTGAGCGGCGTCCGTACCGGGCGCCGGGCCGTCGAACGCGGTGAGGCTGATCTCCTCGTAGCCGGGATTGCCGGCCAGCCCCTTCGACGCTTCCTCCAGTGCCGCGCGCGGCGCCATGTCCGGTTCGGTGATCTCGAAGATCTGGACCAGTCCGCGGTCGTCCGGCGCGGTGTAGAACACCCCGGTCTTGCGCTCGCTGCGCTCCCAGCCGTCCGGCACCGCGATGGTGAACCCCTTCTCGTCGTGGACGAGGCGGTAGCCGGCGGGTACGGAGGCGGAGGGCGAGGCCGCGTCCGTGGGTGCCGTGCTGTCGGTGGCCGCCTCCGTGGCGGTCGCGGTGGCGGTGGCGGGGGTGTGCGGGGTGGAGGCACGGGTGCGGGCGGCGGGCGGCGCGTCGTCGTCGCGGCCCCACAGCAGATAGCCGCCGCCGGCCCCGGCACCGATCACCACCACCGCCACCCCGGCGATCAGGGCGGCGGTCCGGCGACGGGGCCCGGGGCCAGAAGGGGGAGCGGGTGGGGGCCCGTAACCGGGGGCGGGGGCGAACTGGTCGGGAGCGGGGCCGGGGGCGGGGATGAACGGATCGGAGGCGGGATCGGGACCGGGACCGGGGCCGGCCAACGGGTCGGACGGCGGCTGTGGCGGCTGTGGCGGCTGTGGTGGGGACGCCCCCACGCCCGGTGCGAAGGTCGGCCGCGGCGGCATCGGCCCGGTGTACGGCGCCGGCGCCGGCCTGCCGTCCTCCCAGCTCTGCGTCTCGTCGTTCCAGCGGGCCGGCCCGCCGCGTTTCATCGTCACCCTCCCACCAGGGCCGCGACCGCCTGGGTCACCGCCGCCCCGGACGCCAGCAGCCCGACCACCGCACCGGCGTCGGTCAGCGCCGCACGCAGCCGCGCCAGCCGCCCGGGCCCGGCCGCCCCGGTGTCGGCGATCTCCCCTTCCGTTCCGGCGAGTTCCTCGTCCAGGGCGGTCACCTCGGCGCTCTGCACCGCCCGGGCCAGATCTCCCCGCAACTCCCTTACCGCACGCAGCAGTTCCTCCTGCGCCGGATCCGCAGTCGGTGCGCCGCCGCCTTCGTTCTGCGTCACGGTGTTGTGGTCGCCGATGGCGAAGGCGCCCCGGACGCTGCCGATGTGGATGCCGTTGCCGCGCGCGTCACCCGTTGCTGCCACTCTTCTTCCTCCCCTTCGGGGCACTGCCCCCCGTGGTACCGGTGTTCTGGGTGATGGTGTTGTGGTCGCCGATACCGACCGCCCCCTGGGCGGACTCCACGTAGACGCCGCCCTCGGCGACATGCACGATGCGCTGCTCGAACTCGTCGGTCTGGTAGCCGGCCTCGCGCAGCGCGGTGGTCACCCCGGCCGTCACCCGCTGCTGCACGGTCTTCAAGTACCGCGCCACGTCCATGTCCTGGAACAGCGACGCCTCGCCGTACGACCCCAGTTCACGGACGGAGACCGCGGGGCCCTCCGGGAGCGCCGCGCCGTGCCCGGCGGTGGTCAGCTGCCACCCCGAGCGCATCGCGCGCCACACGGTGAGCAGCGCATTGCCGGCCGACCGCGGCGTCTGGGCCAGCGCCCAGACCGCCTTCCCGAAGTGGTGGTGGTGCCGGTACTGGTGGGCGAGCCGGTCGGCGTCCTGGAAGAGCTGCCGCAGCGGCCACAGCACATGCGGCGCGACCTCCAGCATCAGCATCCCGCCCTGGGTGTGGACCCGGACGAAGACCGTGGTGACGATGCCCTCGTTCCAACCGCCGACCCGGATCCGCAGGAAGTGCCGCCGGGTCTCGCCGCCCTCCTCGACCGCGGCGGCCCGGTGCTGCTCGAACGCCTCCGGCGCGTACGGCGCCGCGGCCCGGTCGGGCAGTCCCTCGGCCGGCAGGAAGACGCACTCGTCGATCTCCAGCGCGCGCAACCGGTCCCGGACGGCGGCCGCCACCTGCGGTGATCCGTGCGGCGACGGCACCCGCAGCGCCTCCACCAGGGGCACGATCCGCGCCAGGATGGCGCTGTTGTCCAGCGGCTCGGTCTCCCGGTCCGGGTGCGGGACCAGTTCGACCGACAACGACCAGGTCTTGTACGGGTATCCGGCGCCGCAGAACGGGTTGGCCGCGCGGTACATCACCAGCGGCCCGTGCTGCTCGATCCGCACCCGGTCCCGCAGCCGCCGGAACCGGAAGCCCTCGGCCCGCTCCGCCGGGTCGGCCATCACATCGGGGAACCGCTCCTTGGACAGTTCCCGCGCCAGCGAACGGGCGAACTGCCCGCGCTGCAGCCCGACCAGCACGGCCAGCGCCACCGGCAGCAACAACGTGACCCAGAACGCCACGGCCGCGATGGCCGAAGAAGCGCCGTAGCCGCCACTGTCGTACGAGGAACCGTACGAGGAACTGTAGGAGGAGTCGTACGAGGAACCGCCCCAGCCGCCGCCGTCGCTCCCGCCGCTGTCCGGCCGGAAGAGGGACAGCAGGTCCGGGATCAGCCCGCCGAGCAGCGACGTCCAGAGACTGACCGCGAACGCCGCGGCCAACATCCCCAGCATGAAGAAGATCAGGGAGAGCCGGCCGTACCACCGCAGTACGAACGACACCGAGCGGGCCAGCCACGGCGGCAGCGGCGCCCGGCGGACCAGGCGGGCCAGCCCCATGAGGACGACGGGAATGACGTAGAACGTCACCAACCCGCCGGACAGCGGGATCGCCACCACCCATAAGCCGAGGATCGCCGCCGCCCACCCCAACTCCAGCCGCCGGGCCCGCAGCGCGTGGGCGAGCACCCGGGCCGCGTCGATCCCGAACGAGGGCGCGGCGAACCGCTCTTCATGGACGTAAAGCTCATCGATGACCGCGTCCCGGAACCCCTCGTCCAGATACGCCCCGGCGCACAACAACCGGGTGGCCTCACTGGCACCGGGCGGGACGGGCACGAGCGGTGCGGGCTTCGTCATCTGCGCAGGTACGTTCGTCCGGCCCATCGGCCTCCCCCAAAAGCCTCGCGGAAGCCGCAGCATAGGCCAGGGGGGCGCGCTGTGTCAGCGCGATTACGTCAAGTGGTCGCGCGGAATGCCTCGTCCTTGACGGCAGCGATGAAGGAGGCCCATCCGCCCGCCGGGACGAGCAGCACGGGACCGTGCGGGTCCTTGCTGTCACGGACGGGGACGACGCCGGGGATACCGGGGGCGATTTCGATGCAGTCCCCGCCGTTGTTGCCGCTGTAGCTGCTCTTGATCCAGCTCGCCGCGCTCAGGTCGTGGCTGTTCATACTGCTCGTACCCCTTCATCACGTCGCTGATCAGAGCGGCGGACTCACGGGCTGACGGAACGTCCGCCCTCAGCACATCGTAAGCCTGGCTGTGGCGCCTGAAGACAGCCGGATCGTCGTTGAAATGGCCACGGTCCAACGACTCCGAGTACACCCATCGATGTCCGTCGGGAAGTTCGATCAGCGACATGGAGCCGTTGGGGCGCGCGACGTCCGGCCGGCCCGATGGGACCACCTGGATACGGACGTTGGGGCGCCGGCCAGCCTCCAGCAAGTGCGCACACTGGTCCCTCATGACAGCCGCGCTTCCCACCATGTTGCGCAGACAGCTCTCGTCCAGCAGAGCGACGTACAGTGGGCCGCCGTCGGCCAGGAAGCGCTGCTGTCGGCTCAATCGGGCGCGAACGCGCTCCTCGACCTCGGGTCCGCTCAGGACCTGAGAGAACAGCGCCGCCGCATAATCGGGCGTCTGCAAAAGGCCCGGAACGACTCGCTCTTGATACGCCCGCAAATCCACGGTCACCGCATCCATCTCAGCCCTGCGCTCGAACCAGTCCGGATGCTGCACCTCCGGATACCAGTCGATCCGCTCCCACAATCGCCGCAACACCCCACCCGTAGCGAGCAGTTCGTCGCACGTATCGGCGAAGGTGTCGTGCGGTACGCGCTCGCCCGCCTCGACGCGCGCGACATGCGAGCGGTCACACGGGATCCTGCGCGCCAAAGCCTCCTGGGTGAGCCCCGCCCCCTCCCGGTGGTGCTTCAGCACCTCGCCGAACACCGCGGCCGTCGTAGCCGCCGTTCCCCCCGCGCCATTGCGTCGGTTCACGAATCCCCCTTCGTGACAGTTGGGAAGTGTCACGCGCTCAGCGTTGTGACCGGCGGTCCCGCTAGGCAACGATGAACACACCCAGAGTAACGAACGGCGAACCCCCGCGACGTTGGCAGACGTCCGGGGGCGTGGCCTTCAACCCAGAGAAAGATTGATGACATGCACCACGTTATCCGGCTCTTCGAGCCGCTGCTACGGCTGTTACTGCCCGGAAGCGGGCGTCATCGGCCTGCGGCTGCGGAGGTCCCGCCGGTACGACCCGTCGCTCCGCCCCGTTGGGTGCCCGTGCGGCACACGGAGCTGCTGCGCGGTGAGGACTCCGCCCTCGTTCGCCCGTATCTGGTCGCGCACGAGCGGCGGCAGTACGCGCGCCGCATGCCGGAGGTGGTGTGGTGAACGACCGCGCGGGACAGGCGGTTCAACTGCCGGATCTATGGCGGGACCCCTCCCCCGCCGCCGGCTGCGACGTGTGTGAGGCGCTGGCCCGGCAGCGGGTGGCGGCGTATGCGGTCGGGGACCGGTCGAAGGTGTCCGACTGCAATGTGGAGATCCGGCGGCATCCGCACCGGGTGTAGCCGCCAAAACGGCGAGCCCGCACCGCCGTTGGGGCAGTGCGGGCTCGCCGTGAAAAGGAGTTCGGCTCAGATGAGGCCGAGGGCGCGGACCGCGTCGCGCTCCTCCTCGAGCTCCTTGACGGAGGCGTCGATGCGGGAGCGGGAGAAGTCGTTGATGTCCAGGCCCTGGACGATCTCGTACGTGCCGTCCTTGGTGGTGACCGGGAAGGAGGAGATCAGGCCCTCCGGGACGCCGTAGGAGCCGTCCGACGGGATGCCCATCGAGGTCCAGTCGCCCTCGGCGGTGCCGTTGACCCAGGTGTGGACGTGGTCGATCGCGGCGTTCGCGGCGGAGGCGGCCGACGACGCACCGCGGGCCTCGATGATCGCGGCGCCGCGCTTGGCGACGGTCGGGATGAAGGTCTCGGCCAGCCACTTCTCGTCGTTGACGGTCTCGGCGGCGTTCTTGCCGGCGACCGTGGCGTGGAAGATGTCCGGGTACTGGGTGGCGGAGTGGTTGCCCCAGATCGTCAGCTTGCGGATCTCGGAGACCGGGGTGCCGGTCTTCTGGGCGAGCTGCGAGATGGCGCGGTTGTGGTCCAGGCGGGTCATCGCGGTGAACCGCTCGCGCGGTACGTCCGGCGCGGCGGCCTGGGCGATCAGCGCGTTGGTGTTGGCGGGGTTGCCGACGACCAGGACCTTGATGTCGTCCGCGGCGTGGTCGTTGATGGCCTTGCCCTGCGGCTTGAAGATGCCGCCGTTGGCCTCCAGGAGGTCACCGCGCTCCATGCCCTTGGTGCGGGGGCGGGCGCCGACCAGCAGGGCGACGTTCGCGCCGTCGAAGGCCACGTTCGGGTCGTCGGAGATGTCGATGCCCGCCAGGAGCGGGAAGGCGCAGTCGTCGAGCTCCATGGCGGTGCCCTCGGCGGCCTTCAGGCCCTGCGGGATCTCCAGGAGGCGCAGCTTGACCGGCACGTCCGCGCCGAGCAGATGACCGGAAGCGATGCGGAAGAGGAGGGCGTAACCGATCTGGCCGGCGGCGCCGGTGACGGTGACATTGACGGGAGTGCGGGTCATGGCGATCTCCTGCGCGACGTTTTCTGGGGGCAAGCCCCCAGACCACCATGGGTGGCGGTGGGTGTCCCTGCCCATTTATCTAGGTCTCATCGAGGTCTCTTGGTATCGAGAGACCCGGCCGTCAGGCTATCGGACCCCCGGCCGGTGCCGGTGACGGGTCGGTGTGGCACGCCTCACCGGGTGCGCCGGGCACACCGGGACACCCGGGCGGCGGCCGCCCGCTCAAGGAGGGGGGATGCGGGCGGCCGCTGGGTGGTGCCACACCCGTGGGGGGATAACCGGCGCCTGCCCGGGATAACCGGGCGCATGCCCTCCTTTTTCCGGCCAGCTCCGCGCGGGCGTCGATTCCCGGCCAGTGGCGGCGGGCCGGGCCGCCGCGGCCGTCGTCAGCGTCCGGGGACCAGCAGGAGGACGGCGGCGAGCGCCATCAGCAGGGCACCGAGCGCGCCGACCACCAGCATCACCGTGCGCAGCCGACGGGCCCGCGGGTCGGCCGCGGCACCGGGCCCGGGCCCGGGTCCGGGTCCGGCCGACGGCTGCGGCCCGAGAACCGCCGTCCGGGCCGGCCCGTCGGCCGGCGCGGTCCCTTCCTCGTCCGGCCCCTGGTCCCACCCCTCGTCCCGTGCCTCGTCCCGGCGCGGCAGCTGCGCGACCTGGGTGCGGACCGCGCCCGGAACCCCCGCGGCCTCCCGTACGGCCCAGGCCGGGGCGGCCCGTATCGCCTCCCGCGGTACGTCGTGCCGCAGCTCGACCCGGCTCCAGGCGCGTTCGGCCGGTTCCCACCGCATGAGGAGGTGTCCCGGGTCGGTGCCGGTCGCCTCGGCGAGCGCGACGACGGCGCGGCGCGGCGGCAGCAGCCGCCCGTCGAGATAGCGCTCCCACGATGTCTTGCTGAAACCGGTGCGGTCCGCCACGGCGGCCACACTCAGCCGGCTGCGGTCCACCAGACCCCGCAGCCGTTCCGTGAACTCCCCTACCGCCGGATCGAGTTCCTCCGGCAGTGCCTTCCAGCGAGGCATGGCCTCCCCCTGTTCGCCCACTCATACGCCGCATCGCGGCGCGACTCCCCCGGACCCGCCCTATTCACCCCCAGGAAGGACACCGCCAGCCAGGGGAACGTCCCCTTCCCGCTGGGCGCACGGGAGCATTCAGACTGATGGCGCGCCTCCCGGGCGCGCTCCTCACCGCCGTCCGCGCGGCACACGTCAGTGCGCGTCAGCACCCGTCAGTGGGCGTCGGGGGGCGAAGTGCGCGTCGGGGGCGACGTGCGCGCCGGGGGCGTCAGTGGGCGAAGCACTCGTGGGGGCCGCCGTCCGCCGGGTAGAGGCAGAGTCGGATGCCCCTCGGGCCGCGGGCCGCCGCCATGGGGGTGACGAGGTAACCCTCGGCGTCGAACCGGTCCCGGACCCGCACCGACCGCGGCAGGGACCCCGGCACGGTCACCTCGATGCGGTCCCCGATCCGGCCGCCGCTGAGCCGCCCCCAGGCGGCCTCGCACGCCGTGCCGTACCGGACCTGGAGGCGCGCGCCGCGGGCGGTGGCGGCCTCGATGACCGTGTCCACCATGCCCTGGCCGCCGCAGAACATCGACTGCGGGTCCTTGCCGTCGCAGGACCGCCCGCGGCAGCCGGTCACCGCCGAGGACACGGGCGCGGCGCTCACCGCCGGGCCGCCGCGGGCCTCCCCCGCCCGCTCCCCGGCCAGGAACGTCACCGCCACGGCCAGCGCCACCGCCCCGGCACCGCCCCCGGCCGCCACGGCCACCACCCGCCGGCGCGCCCTCCGGGCCGGCGGCTGCCGCGGCGACTGCTGGACCTCGTGCGGCGGCTGCGACCGTTGCGGCGGGAGCCCGGCGCGCTGCGGCGGCGCGGGAGGCACCTCGGCCGTGGGCCCCGGCCCACCGACGACGTCCCGGCCGGCTGCGGGCCCCGGCTCTCCGACGGCGTCCCGGGCGGCCGCGGCCTCCGTCCGGACCACGGCGGCCTCCTCCCGGACCGCGGCCGGTGCGGCCTGGACCGCGGCCGGTGCGGCCCGTCCGCTCCAGGCGGCGTCCGCCAGTTCCCACAGCGCCAGCAGCCTGCCGGCCGGCTCCCCCGCCAGCCGGCACAGCGCCGCCACGGCGTCCCGCGGCGGCAGCTTCTTGCCGTTGAGATAGCGCTCCCAGGAGGACTTGCTGTACGGGGTGCGGGCCGCGAGCCCGGCCAGGCTCAGCCCCGTACGCCCGCGCAACTCCCGCATTCCCGCGGCCAGTCGGGAGCACTCGACGCCCTCGCACAGCTCGCTGCCCGGGCCGTTCACCGGCGCAGCACCTTCCACGTGTCGGGGCCCACGATCCCGTCCGTCGGCAGCCCGGCAGCGGCCTGCAGCCGCTTGACGGCGCGCATGGTGTGCTCCCCGACGATGCCGTCCACCGGGCCCGGGTCGTAACCGTGGTGGTTCAGCAAACACTGGGCCTCGACGACCTCCCAGCCGGTCGCGCCGCTGCTCAGGATCGCCGTGGCGGTGCGGCTGCGGTCGGCGGTCAACGTGCCCGCGGTGCGCCGGACATGACAGCGGAAGGTCTCTCCCACCCGATGGCTGAAGGCCGGGGTGGCGGTGGTGGTCCGGCCGGCCGCCGCGCTGCCGGACCCGCGTCCGCCGGCGCCGTCGTCCTGCCAGGGCCGGACGGCCAGCAGCACCACCGCGGCGACCGCGACCACGACCAGCCCACCGAGCAGGGCGAGCGGCCCGCGCCGCAACCACGGACGGCCGGGCGCAGCAACGGGCGTGGGGACGGCCCCGGTTGACGGCGCGGGCGCGGGCGCGGGAGCGGGGGCAGGGGCGGCCGGTTCGTCCTCCGCGGGCGCGGCAACGGGCGTGGGGACGGCCCCGGTTGACGGCGCGGGAGCGGGGGCAGGGGCGGCCGGTTCGTCCTCCGCGGGCGCGGCAACCTCGGCCCGTTCCGGGGCGCCCAAGGGCCGGGACTCCTCCGCCCGTTCGGAGGCCCCGGCCGTCCGGGACGCCTCCGTCCGGTCCGCGCCCCACGCCTGCGCCGCGACCTCGTGCAGGGCCAGCAGCCGGGTCGCATCGGCGCCGCAGATCCGTGCCAGTGCCTCCACGGCGTCCCGTGGCGGCAGCTTCTTGCCGTTGAGGTAGCGCTCCCACGACGACTTGCTGTAGGCGGTCTTGGCGGCGAGCGAGGCCAGGCTCAGCCCGCTGTGGTCCTTCAGTCTCCGCAGCTGTACGACGAGCTGCCGCACCCGATGGTCGAGTGTTTCGGGCAGCCCTTTCCAACGCGACATGTTCCACCCCATACGCGTTTGTGATCCCCCGAGGCCAGCAGCCCCCTATGGCGCCGATGATGGCCCGGATGCGCCCTCCGGTTGTCCTTTTTACTCTTTCCGCACGGTATCCGGACATGCGTACCGCCGGCTTCCTCTCGCCCCGCCGTCCCAGCGCGACCTCCGCGGATCCGGCGTCTCCGCAGGTCAGCGGCTGGGACGTCCCAGGGGGTCCCCATCGGTCGGGTTCTGTGGCGGCCGGGCGGCCCGGCGGCGCAGAGTCGGTGACGCACCACGGCGGCGCGGTCCACCCCGCGCCGCCTCACTGACCACCTACGGGGAGGAACCGACCATGAACGCTCGCAAGCGCCTCGCCCTCACCGCGGCCGCCGCGGCCGTCACCGGGGGGCTCGCGCTGGCTCCGGCCGTCGCCAGCGCCACCCCCGCCCCCGCGAAGCAGGGCCCGGCCACCGTCCTGCGGGCGCCGAGCAACTGCCCCCGCGGCTACCTGTGCGTCTACCCCAAGCCCAACTACAAGGGGACGCCGAAGAAGGTCGCCGGCAACAACCGCGACCTGCGGCGCTACGGCGGCGCCTTCGACACCCCGTGGTCGGCGTACAACAACGGCACCCGCTGCAACGTGACGGTCTACGAGAAGCCCGGCTACCACGGCCGCCACTACAAGCTGAACCGCGGCACCGGCTGGAAGTACATCGGCTACAACCTCAACGACCTCTACTCCAACAAGTGGTGCTGAGGCCCTGAAACGCACGGCGGCGGCCCGTCCTTCCACGGGGGAAGGGGCGGGCCGCCGTCGTGCCGTGCGTCGCGCGGAGGCCGCGTCAGCGCACGGTGAAGTGCACGATGTCGTCCAGGAACGGGATGTGGATCCACGGCTTGGGCTGCACCATCATCGACAGCACCACGATCACGAAGCCGAGCCCGCCGTACGTCGCCAGGTCCGTGAAGCGGGAGCGCACCGCGAGCATGCCCACCGACGGCAGCGCCCAGCGCAGCGCGGCGCCGGCCAGCAGGGACAGCCCGATGAGCAGTGCGCCGATGCGGAACGCGTCGAGCGCGACCAGCAGCAGGCCGACGGCGACCCCGCCCATGACCGTGAGCAGCGGCCACTGCCGGGCGGGCGCGGAGTGCTCGCCGGAAGCGGCGCGTCCGCCGCCCTCCGGCCGGGCCGTGTCACGGGTCAGCGTCGGGAAGCGGCGCGAGGAGCGCTGCGGCTCGGAGGCGCCGTCCGAATGCGCTTCGGCTGGCATGGCTGGCAGTCCCTTCGGTGTCCTGGTCCGTCGGTCCGCCCGGCCGCGGCCGGGCGTGACGTCTTCGAGGGTACGGGCAAGGCGCGGCTCAGCCGGCCGCGCGCTCGGCCGCCTCGACGACGTTGACCAGCAGCTGGGCGCGGGTCATCGGGCCGACGCCGCCGGGATTGGGGGCGACCCAGCCGGCCACCTCGGCCACGCCGGGGTGCACATCGCCGACGATCTTGCCCTGCTCGTCCCGGCTGACGCCGACGTCCAGGACCGCCGCGCCGGGCTTGACGTCCTCCGGCTTGATGATGTGCGGCACACCGGCCGCCGCGACGATGATGTCGGCCTGCTTCAGGTGCGCGGACAGGTCCTTGGTGCCGGTGTGGCACTGGGTCACGGTGGCGTTCTCGGACTTGCGGGTGAGCACCAGCGGCATCGGGCGGCCGATGGTGATGCCCCGGCCGACCACGACGACGTGGGCGCCCTTGATCTCGACGTCGTGCCGGCGCAGCAGCTGGACGATGCCGTACGGGGTGCACGGCAGCGGGCCCTCGATGCCGAGCACCAGCCGGCCCAGGCTCATCGGGTGCAGTCCGTCGGCGTCCTTGTCCGGGTCCATCAGCTCCAGGACGCGGTGGGCGTCGATGCCCTTGGGGAGCGGGAGTTGGACGATGTAGCCGGTGCAGGCCGGGTCCTCGTTCAGCTCCCGGACGACCGCCTCGATCTCTTCCTGGGTGGCGGTCGACGGCAGTTCGCGCTGGATGGAGGCGATGCCGACCTGGGCGCAGTCGCGATGCTTGCCGTTGACGTACCAGCGGCTGCCGGGGTCGTCGCCGACCAGGAGGGTGCCCAGGCCGGGCTGGACGCCCTTGGCCTTCAGGGCCTCGACACGGGCGGCGAGCTCGGACTTGATAGCGGCAGCGGTGGCCTTGCCATCCAGAATCTGGGCAGTCATGTCTCCATCCTCCCGGATGAGGGCGGTCACGTTCCAATCAGGGCGCCCGCGGCGCCCGCGCGCGCGGTGGTGCGCCGCCGTCTCCGGGCCCCATCTGCCCCTGCATTTTCCGGACATGATATGGCCGGAAGTGATCATTGCACTTGGACAACGGCTCCGCTATCTGACTGGACAGAGTCAACGCCCACCTAGAAGGATTGACGGCGCAGTGCCGCAGGCATCGTCGGGGGCGGGCCAGTGAAACCTGTTTTTCCTCCGAGTCACGCTGCGTCGTCCCCCACTGACCCAACGGAGGAAAACACCACATGAGTTTCGGCGACCCGAACAACCCGTACGGCCAGCCCCCGCAGGCCCCGCAGGCGCCCTACGGGCAGCAGCCTCCGGTGCCCCCGCAGGGCGGCCCCGGCTACGGCTACCCGCAGCAGCCGCAGGCCCCGCAGCAGCCGTACGGCTACCCCCAGCAGGGTCAGGTCCCGCCGCAGCAGCCGTACGGCGGCTACCCGCAGCAGGCCGGCTACGCCATGCCCGGCATGCCGCAGGGCTACGCGAGCTGGGGCGCACGCGTCGGCGCCTACCTCATCGACTACCTGATCGTGGGTCTGGTCCCGACGATCCTGTACTTCATCGCCCTGGCCATGTCGGCCAGCGCGGCGACGGTCACGCCGGACACCTCCTCCTGCCCGCCGGGCGACATCCAGTGCATCAGCGACGCCTACAACACCGCCGCGGACAACGCCACCCCGGTCGGCTCGTTCGTGCTCATCGCGATCGCCGGTCTGATCGGCCTGGCCGCCGGTCTGTTCGTGCTCGCCAAGGAAGGCAGCACCGGCCAGACCCCGGGCAAGAAGGCCCTGGGCATCCGCCTCGTCAAGGAGGCCACCGGCCAGCCGATCGGCTTCGGCATGGCCTTCGTCCGCAAGCTGTGCCACATCCTCGACGGCTTCTGCTGCCTGGGCTACCTGTGGCCGCTGTGGGACGAGAAGTCGCAGACGTTCGCGGACAAGATCGCCGGCACGGTGGTCGTCAAGTCCCAGTAACACACCGGCATTCCGGCCGGGGCCCCGTCCCGGCCGGATCTGCGCCACTCCCCGAAGGCCCCCTCGCAACAGCGCGATCGGGGCCTTCGCGGCTCCGTTCAAGTCGCTTGAAGGACACCGCCCGTGAGCTACCCCAACCAGAATCCTTACGGCCCGCCTCCGGGCCAGCAGCCCGGCTACGGCTACCCCCAGCAGCCGCCGCAGCCCTCGCCGTACGGCCCGTACCCGGGCGGCCCGGTGCCGGCCATGCAGCCGCAGTACCCGACGGTGATGCCCGGTGGCGTCAAGGCCGCCCGGGTGATGCTGTTCGTGCTGGCCGCGCTGAACCTCATCGGCCTGGTGCTCGCCGTGGCCGGACTGGGCGGCGTCAGCAAGGCGTCGCACAACGCCTCGGCGTACGCCACCAGTGACGACATGATGGCGATGAACGTCGGCAAGGGCCTGCTGATCGCGGTCATCGTGGTCATCGTGATCTTCACGGTGTCGGCGATCACCCTGGCCCTGCAGTTCGCCAACGGCGGTTCCGGCGTCCGCACCGGCACCATCGTCTTCGGCGTGGGCAACATCATCCTGAGCCTGCTCACCTTCCCGCTCGGCCTGGTCCACACGATCCTGGGCATCCTGGTGCTGGTCTTCGTCTCGAAGGACGAGGGCAACGCCTGGTTCAACCGCCCGCGTTACTGACCGCGCGCACACAACGGCCGGAGGGCCGCACCCCCGTCGGGGGGGGGGCCTCCGGCCGGTTGCGCGGTCCGTGAAGTTGTAAGTG
>NZ_JBHWDV010000042.1:0-72681 GCF_042734445.1 Streptomyces sp. NPDC059649 | reverse complement strand
GTTCGTGGACGTAAAGCGAAGCAGTCCACGAACAAGGCCCCGGAGGACCGTCACCGCACCCCACAACACCCAGCCCGCCGCAGGCGCAACGGCGAACAACACCCACGGCGGGACAGACAGGTACGTGCGGGGGCGCCGCCAAGCGCGCAACGGCGAGAAACCACCGCGGCGGGACAGACATGTACGTACGGCGCGCCGCAAAGCGCAGCGGAACGGCGAGAAACCCCCACGGCGGGACGGCCAAGTACGTGGGAAGGCTCCCAGGCTCACAGGCTCACCCAAGCGCTGAGGAACGACGAGCCCGGAACAAGAAGTCCGCCACCCGGGCCCGGTCCGGTTCGGGTGGGAGGGGGGAACCGGACACCGCCGCGTCGGCCTCCTCGGACAGGCGGGCCATCCGGCGTTCGACCGCCTCCCAGGACACCTCGCCCCGCCGGACCGCCAGCAGTTCGGTGCGGTCGTCGCCGACGTCCAGCGTGAGGACGCCCGTACGCAGCAGATCGCGGGCGCTCGCCAGCAGGCGCAGCAGATGCATGGCGTGCTTCCAGCGGGGCGCCCCGTGCCGCCGTAGATCCGCTCGTAGCTGCTTGAGCTGCCCGGTGGCGTAGCCCGTGAACGTGCGGTGGACCTGGCGGGAGAGGAACGCCGCGCGCAGGGACAGCAGTTCGCGGCCGGTGGCGTCGATGCGTTCCACGAAGGGGGAGTGCAGGCACTCCAGGGCGGTGGGGTTGGCCCGCAGCGCCAGTTGGCAGAAGCGTTCCAGCTCCCAGGAGAACTCCTCCTCGCGCGGCCCCTCCACATGGGTCGGCGGCTTCTCGAAGCCCCAGAAGAGGCGGGTGGGCGCGAGATACACCCCGCGCCGGTCGGTGTCACTGCTTTCGGTCGCCAGCCCGAAGGCCCGCGAGCCCATCACACAGGCGTAGACGGTGTGCTCGGTGACCAGGGAGTGGTCTGCGGCGGCTGCGGACATGGCGGCGATTGTCGCTGGTGGGAGGGGGAATGTCACCAGGTTTGCGGCGGGTGGCCGGGCCCGGGCCGGTGCGTTCCGGCCGGTCCGGCCGGGGCCGGGCGGGCGGACGGCCGTCGGGTACGGAATGTCGGTGCGGCTGGTTACGCTGAGCAGTGCGCGCACGGTGCGTGACGCGCTCGAGGACGCAGGGGAGCAGTGACGTGGCGGTACGAGCGGTCCGGGGGGCCGTCCAGCTGGAGCGGGACGACGCGGAGCACATGCAGGAGCAGGTCGGTGAGCTGCTCACCGCGATCCTGGAGCGCAACGGACTGCTCGCGGACGACCTGATCAGCGTGTGGTTCACGGCCACCCCGGACCTGCACAGCGACTTCCCGGCCGCCGCGGCGCGCGCCCTCGGCATCACGGACGTCCCGCTGATCTGCGCCCAGGAGCTGGATGTCGACGGCGCCATGGAGCGCGTGGTGCGGGTGCTCGCCCATGTGGAGACCGGGCTGTCGAAGGCCGGGATCGCCCATGTCTACCTCGGCGCCGCCGGGGCGCTGCGAAAGGACATCGCGCAGTGAGGACCGCACTCGTCATCGGAACCGGCCTGATCGGCACCTCGGCCGCGCTCGCCCTCGGCGCCCGCGGCGTGCAGGTCTACCTGGAGGACCACGACCAGGCCCAGGCCCTGACCGCCGCCGCGCTCGGCGCCGGTACCGCCGAGCCGCCCCCGGGGCCGGTCGACCTGGCCGTGGTGGCCGTGCCGCCGGCCCATGTCGCGTCGGCGCTCGCCGGTGCCATCCGGCGCGGGGTGGCCCGCGGGTACATCGACGTGGCCAGCGTCAAGGGCGGCCCGCGCCGTGAGCTGGAGGCGATGGGCTGCGACCTGAGTGCCTACCTGGGCACGCACCCGATGGCCGGCAAGGAGCGCTCGGGTCCGCTGGCCGCCACCGCCGACCTCTTCGAGGGCCGCCCCTGGGTGCTCACCCCGGCGCCCGGCGGCGACACCGAGGTGCTCAACCTCGCCCTGGAGCTGGTCGCCCTCTGCCGGGCCGTCCCGGTCGTGATGGACGCGGACGCCCATGACCGCGCCGTCGCCCTGGTCTCGCACACCCCCCAGCTGCTCTCCAGCCTGGTCGCCGCCCGCCTCAAGGGCGCCGACGAGACCGCCGTCCGGCTCTGCGGCCAGGGCATCCGGGACGTGACCCGGATCGCGGCCTCCGACCCGGCGATGTGGATCGACATCCTGTCCGCCAACCCCGGCCCGGTCGCGGACGTGCTCGCCGAGATCGCGGCCGACCTGGACGAGACCGTCCGGTCCCTGCGTTCCCTGGAGTCCGCCGACGAGGAGAAGCGAGGCGGCGGGGCCAGCGGCATCGAGGACGTCCTGCGGCGTGGCAACGCCGGCCGCGAGCGGGTCCCCGGCAAGCACGGCGCCGCCCCGGCCGCGTACGAGATCGTCGCCGTGTACATCGGCGACCAGCCCGGCGAGCTGGCCCGGATCTTCGCCGACGCCGGCCGCGCCGGGGTCAACATCGAGGACGTCCGGATCGAGCACGCCACCGGTCAGCAGGCCGGTTTCATCCAGCTGATGGTCGAGCCGAAGGCGGTTCCGGTGCTGACCGCGGAGCTGCGGGAGCGGGGCTGGTCCATCCGGCAGTGACCTCCCGGTCCCGCCCGGCCGGCACGCGGTGGACGGCGCCGTCCGGGTGAGCCAGTAACCTTGGGCGGGGCCCTCATGGCCCCTGGACCCCGCCCCGTGTACCAGAAAGGTGTTCGTCACCGTGGAAACCGCCGCCCGGACCGCCCCGGCTGCAGTGATTGTCGCCATCGACGGCCCCGCTGGCACGGGCAAGTCCAGCACGTCCAAGGCCGTCGCCGCCAAGCTGGGCCTCGGCTACCTCGACACCGGCGCCCAGTACCGCGCGATCACGTGGTGGATGCTGAACAACGGCATCGACGTGAACGACGCCACAGCGGTGGCCGACGCCGCCGCCAAGCCCGTGATCGTCTCCGGTACGGACCCGGCCGCACCGACCATCACCGTCGACGGCCTGGACGCCGCGGCCCCGATCCGCACCCAGGCGGTCACCGCCGCGGTCAGCGCCGTCAGCGCGGTCCCGGAGGTGCGGGCCCTGATCACCGACCTGCAGCGCTCCATCGCCGCCGCGGCCCCGAACGGCATCGTCGTCGAGGGCCGGGACATCGGCAGCACGGTCCTGCCCGACGCCGACCTCAAGGTCTTCCTCACCGCCTCGCCCGAGGCGCGGGCGGCCCGCCGCAGCGGCGAGCTCAAGGGAAAGGAGGCCACCGACCTGGCCGCCACCCGCGAGGCGCTGATCAAGCGGGACACCGCCGACTCCTCCCGTAAGACCTCGCCGCTGGCCAAGGCGGACGACGCGGTCGAGGTGGACACCACCGAGCTCACCCTCGACCAGGTCATCGAGTGCGTGGTCACCCTCATCGAGGGCGCCAGCGCCGAAAAGGCGGGACTCGCCCGGTGACCGACACGGGGGCACCGAGCGCCACCGCCGCCGGGACCGGGCAGGCGTCCGGCGTCCCGAGCGCCGGCGGTGCCGCGGTCGGCCGGCGGATCGGCATCGGGCTGATGTACGGCCTGTGGCGGCCCCGGGTGCTGGGCGCCTGGCGGGTGCCGTCCACCGGCCCGGTGATCCTCGCCGTCAACCACTCGCACGGCATCGACGGCCCGATGCTGATGGGCACCGCGCCGCGGCCGGTGCACTTCCTGATCAAGAAGGAAGCCTTCGTCGGCCCGCTGGACCCGTTCCTGCGGGGCATCGGACAGCTGAAGGTGGACCGCAGCACCGCCGACCGCAAGGCGATCACCGACGCGCTCGCGGTGCTGGCGCACGGCGGGGTGCTCGGGATCTTCCCGGAGGGCACCCGCGGCGCGGGCGACTTCGCGTCCCTGCGGGCCGGCCTGGCGTACTTCGCGGTGCGCTCCGGCGCCCCCGTCGTGCCGGTGGCGGTGCTCGGCGGCGCGGACCGCCGCAGCCGGCTGACATCGGCCGTACCGCCGCTGCGCAGCCGCGTCGACGTCGTCTTCGGCGACGCCTTCGAGGCGGGCGACGGCAGCGGTCGGCGCACCCGTAAGGCGCTCGACGAGGCGACCGTACGGATCCAGGAGCGGCTGACCGCCCACCTGGCAGCGGCCAGGCGCCTGACCGGGCGCTGACCGAAACTTGAGTAGTGGGCCGCGGACGAGCGGTCCACCGATCACGATGATGAACGAGGAACGGACTTCATGAACGACCAGATCCCCACCGGCGACGAGCACGGTGCGCTTGGCGACGCCGAGTACGCGGAGTTCATGGAGCTCGCCGCGCAGGAGGGCTTCGACCTGGAGGAGGTCGAGGGCGACATCGCCGCGGCCGGCCACGGCCCGCTGCCCGTCCTCGCCGTCATCGGCCGCCCCAATGTCGGTAAGTCGACTCTGGTGAACCGCATCATCGGCCGCCGTGAGGCGGTCGTCGAGGACAAGCCGGGCGTCACCCGCGACCGGGTCACCTACGAGGCGGACTGGAACGGCCGCCGCTTCAAGGTCGTCGACACCGGCGGCTGGGAGCAGGACGTGCTCGGCATCGACGCGTCCGTGGCGCTGCAGGCCGAGTTCGCGATCGAGGCCGCCGACGCGGTGGTCTTCGTCGTCGACGCCAAGGTCGGCGCGACCGACACCGACGAGGCCGTCGTCAAGCTGCTGCGCCGCGCCGGCAAGCCCGTCGTGCTGGTCGCCAACAAGGTCGACGGCCCCTCCGGCGAGGCCGACGCGGCCATGCTGTGGTCGCTGGGCCTCGGCGAGCCGCACCCGGTCTCCGCGCTGCACGGCCGGGGCACCGGCGACATGCTCGACGCGGCGCTGGAGGCGCTGCCCGAGGCGCCCGCGCAGACCTTCGGCCAGACCGTCGGCGGCCCCCGCCGGGTCGCACTGATCGGCCGTCCGAACGTCGGCAAGTCCTCGCTGCTGAACAAGGTCGCCGGCGAGGAGCGGGTGGTCGTCAACGAACTGGCCGGCACCACCCGCGACCCGGTCGACGAGCTGATCCAACTCGGCGGCAAGACCTGGAAGTTCGTGGACACCGCCGGTATCCGCCGCCGGGTGCACCTCCAGGAGGGCGCGGACTACTACGCCTCGCTGCGCACCGCGGCGGCCGTGGAGAAGGCCGAGGTCGCGGTCGTCCTGATCGACGCGGGCGAGTCCATCAGCGTCCAGGACCAGCGGATCATCACGATGGCCGTGGAGGCGGGCCGGGCCCTGGTCATCGCCTACAACAAGTGGGACAACCTCGACGAGGAGCGCCGCTTCTACCTGGAGCGGGAGATCGAGCGGGACCTCGTCCAGGTCCCGTGGGCGATGCGGGTGAACGTCTCCGCGCGCACCGGCCGCCACATGGAGAAGCTGGTCCCGGCCATCGAGACCGCGCTGGCCGGCTGGGAGACCCGTATCCCCACCGGGCGGCTGAACGCCTTCCTCGGCGAGATCGTCGCCTCCCACCCGCACCCGATCCGCGGCGGCAAGCAGCCCCGCATCCTCTTCGGCACCCAGGCCGGCACCAAGCCGCCCCGCTTCGTCCTCTTCGCCTCCGGCTTCCTGGAGGCCGGCTACCGCCGCTTCATCGAGCGTCGCCTGCGTGAGGAGTTCGGCTTCGAGGGCACTCCGATCCACATTTCGGTGCGGGTCCGCGAGAAGCGCGGCAGCAAGAAGAAGTAGCGGCGTTTGCGGGCGTCCCGGGGCTCAGGCGTTGTGGGGGCGGGCGTCCCGGGGGCTCGGGGGGAGGGCGGGGAGGTGGCCGCGGGGGTGGTACGGCTGGCGGCCGACGACCTCCCAGTGGCCCGTGGACGCCGTCGTACGGGCCCAACTCCCCGTGCCGCGCAGCACTTCCGCGGTCTCCGGCTCGTCCGTGCGGTCCCCGGGCAGCGCCCGGAAGGAGCGGCGGTACTCGGCGTACAACGCGTCGTAGATCGGCGTGGTGGAACCACGGTCGGTCGGGCGCGTCGTCCCGTGTTCCTGCGACGGGCGCATGCCGGGGATCGGGTGGGTGTACGGGGCGCGGGCGGAGGGGTCGTATGCGTGCACGTATGTGCCAACGACCCCGATGGCCGCGGGATGCGGCCGTGTGCGGAAATGGCTGATCGCGGGGGCAGGACCGGCCGAAACGACGGTCCTGCCCCCGCGATCGGTTGCCGGTCGGTCAGGTGCCGGCCAGCGGCATGGCCGCGGCGACCAGCTTGCCCTGCGCGGCGGCCCCCTCCAGCGCCTGCCGCATGAGGTCCTCGCGCGGCTGGTGGCCGATGGTGCCCGAGGGCGCGGCGTACATCAGCACGGTCTGGGCCTTGTTGGCCGCGGTGCGCCAGCCGTCCGACACGGCCAGCGGCTGGTGGGCCTGCCACCAGGCGGCCTGGTTGCCGCCGTTGCCCGGCTGCAGCACGGCGTGCAGCTTGCCCATCGCCAGCAGGGCCGACCAGCCCGGGATCATGGCGGGGAGCACGTTCATGTCCGACACCGGCTGGAAGCCCTGCTCCATGAGCAGCGGCAGGAAGTCGTCGTTCATGCTGACCGAGCCGGGGCGGACGATCGGGCCGTCCGGTTCGACGACCAGGGCCGGGCGCAGATCGTCCTCGACGAGCACCAGACCGCAGGTGATCCCGAGGGTCGCCTGGCGCTCACTCGTGGGGATCGGAGCGGGCGGCGCGACGTCCGCTCCGGGGTTGCGGGGGGCGGCGTCCTCTCCGGTGATGGAGCGCACGGCTCCCTGGAGCTGCTCCTCCGATACCGGGACGACCTGCGAGGGGATGCAGGTGGCATGGGCGAACGCGAGCACCGCGGTCTCCTCGCCCACGAACAGGACGGTGCTGGTGCGCTCCTGCTCGCTGTCTCCGGGGGTCCGGCAGGAGGTGCAGTCGTAGCTGCCGGGGGCGTCGCCACCGGCCAGCAGGCGGTCGGCTTCTTCGTCGCCGATCTCGGCGCGAACGTCGTCGCTGACGTCGAGCATGCGCGGCACGGGTGGCTCCTCGATCTCTGTGCGTCTGCCGGGCGGTCTCCCGGCTCGTACAAGGACAACGGGAGACCTGCGGCAGGGGTCACGCGACGACGGGAACAGAATCGAACCATTCCCCGCACATGGGAGAACTGCGGAAAGTCCCCCATCGGGTGATCACATACGGATAAGTTCTGCGCAAGGCTTGGCGCAGTCGGGCGCGTTCCGTACACCGAAGCGGGTGGGAGCGGGCCGTCGCGGGCGCGGCACGCTGGCCGGCCGCCGACGCCTGCTTACCGTCACCGGCTATGTCGGACAACTCTTCGGCCCCACGGCGTGTCGTGGGAACCGTCGGGCCGCTCACCGCGGCGGCCGCCGCCCTCGTCCTCGGCCTGTGCCCGCCCGGTGCCGCCGCCGAGGTGCCGTACGACGGGGGCGACGCGCCCGCGTCGGTGCGGTCCCGGTACGCCTGCGCCGGCAACGACTGGCCCTGGCGCTGTCTCGCCGAGTGCGAGAGCAGCGGCGACTGGCACATCAACACCGGCAACACCTTCTACGGCGGGCTGCAGTTCTGGCAGCCCACCTGGGAGGCGTTCGGCGGCCTGGCCTTCGCACGGCGGGCCGACCTCGCGACCCGTAAGGAGCAGATCGCGGTCGCGAAGAAGGTGCAGGCCGCGCAGGGCTGGGGTGCCTGGCCGGTCTGTGCCCGGCGCTACGGGCTCATCACTGACGGTCGTACCTATGTCGTCCAGCGCGGCGACACGCTCGGCAAGATCGCCCGCAGTCTGCACGTCAAGGGCGGCTGGCGGGCGCTCTACAAGGCCAACCGCAAGGTCCTGGGCATCGATCCGCACCATCTGAAGGCCGGCCTCACGCTGCGGATCCCGGAAACCACGGGAACCACCCCGGCCCGGCGGCCCACCGGCCCCGTCCCGGCGGCGCCCACCCGGAGCGACACCGGTGCGGTGCCAGGGGGGAGTGTGACGGGATCTCTGACGGGCTCTCTGACGGGGTCTCTGACCGGGTCCCCGACGGTATCTCCGACGGGATCTCTGACCAGGTCTCCGACGGGCTCTCTGACGGATTCTCTGAGTGGTTCCTTGAGTGGTTCTTTGGCGGGGAGCGTGGCGCCACCTGGGGCCAAGGCGGTTGCTTCCGCGCCGTCTGACGGGACCGTGGCAGGCGGTCCGCCGCCCCAGGGGGCCGCGACGGGTGGTCCGCCGCCTCAACGGGCCCAGCCCGGCGGTGTGGTGCCGCCCGGGCCCCCGGCGGGCGGTGGTGCAGTGACATCAGGGCCACCGGCGGGCGGTTCGGTGTCGCAGGAGACTCGGGCGGCCGGAGGTTCGGCCGTCTCCCGGGGGACCGGTCCGGTGGCTCCCCGTCTCAAGGTACCCAGACGTTCAAGTAGGTCGTGAAGACGCCGGAGTCGCAGGAGTAGGCGGGCCAGTGGCCCTGGCGGCGGCCGGTCTCGCCGGTGGTGCGGCATGCGGTACGGCCGGCGAGGGAGTTGGTGAAGGTGTCGTACCGGGCCCAGCGGCCCGAGGGGGGCCGGGGTCCCGGTGGGTCGCCGTCCTGGTCGGCCGCGCTCGCCGGGCCGGCCACCACGAGGGCCCCGACCGCCAGTAACGCGGCCGCCACCGCCGTGCCCCATCGTCCGATCCTCATCGGTACCTCCTCGCGGCCCGGCACCTCCCCCGGTGCGGGCCGGACCGTCGCGGTTCGGCTGCTCCCCCGTTCGAGCAGACGAAGTGCCCCACCGCGCCCCGGCGCAGGACGCCGGGCGCCGCAACGGCCCCGTACAGGCTTCCGGTTGGACCGGGGCGGCGGCAAGGTGGATCCCGGGCCGGATCCGGACAGAATCCGGGGGCGGCCGCGCCGCAGAATGACCGACACGCGAGCGGCGGAATCCGGCCCTCCGCCGCTGCCACGCCGTAGTGCGCCAACCAGTCGGGGCCCGACGGGAATTCCGTGCGCGGGGTTCCGTCCGGTCGCTACCGATGGCCTAACTCTTTCGGTACATCTTGGCCAAAGTCCCCAACCCGGAACCAGCTTTTGCTGTCTAGGCGTTCAGAGAAGGGATGCCTTGCGCGGGGGAGGGGTGCGCGCGGCGACCGCGGCAGAGCGGGACGACCGGAAGACCATGGGGACACAGGGACGATGCACATCTCATTCCTGATTCACAACGCCTACGGCATCGGGGGGACGATCCGTACGACGTGCACGCTGGCGCGTACCCTCGCCGAGCAGCACGACGTCGAGATCGTGTCCGTCCTGCGCCACCGTGACGACCCCGTCTTCGACCCCGGACCGCGGGTCGCGCTGCGGCATCTCGTCGACCTCAGGGAATCCGGCCCCCACCACGACGGCGCCGACCCCGCCCATGCCCGGCCCGCCAAGGTCTTCCCGGCCGCGGAGCGCCGCTACGACCAGTACAGCGAGCTCACCGACCGGCGGATAGCCCACCATCTGCGCCGGATCGAGGCCGATGTGGTGGTCGGCACCCGGCCCGGACTGAACGTGCACCTCGCCCGGCAGACGCGGCGCGGCCCGGTGCGTATCGGCCAGGAACATCTGACCCTCGACACCCACAGCCGGGCGCTCAAACTGGCGCTGCGCGGGGCCTATCCGCGGCTGGACGCGGTCACCACCGTGACCGAGGCCGACGCCCGGGCCTACCGCCGCAGGCTGCGGCTGCCCGGCGTACGCGTCGAGGCGGTGCCCAACGGCGTGCCCGCGCCCGCCCTGCCGCCCGCCGACGGCACCGGGAAGGTCGTCGTCGCGGCCGGCCGGCTCGCCCCCGTCAAGCGCTACGACGTCCTGATCCGGGCCTTCGCCCGGGTCGTCGCCGAGCGCCCGGACTGGCGGCTGCGGATATACGGCGGCGGGGCCGAGAAGGCCGCGCTGCGGTCGCTGATCGACGAACTCGGGCTGTACAACCACGTCTTCCTGATGGGCCCGGCCCATCCCCTGGAGGCCGAGTGGGCCAAGGGGTCGATCGCCGCGGTCTCCTCCAGCATGGAGGCGTTCGGGATGACGATCGTCGAGGCGATGCGGTGCGGACTGCCGGTCGTCGCCACGGACTGTCCGCACGGCCCCGGCGAGATCATCACCGACGGGGTGGACGGCAGGCTGGTGCCGGTCGGCGACCCGGAGGCGCTGGGCGGCGCGCTGCTGACGCTGATGGCCGACGACGCCGCCCGTAAGCGGATGGGCGCCGCCGCGCTCGCCGGGGCCGCCCGCTTCGACCCCGCCCGGATCGCCGCACGCCATGAGGCGCTCTTCGGTGAACTGCTGGCGCGCCGACGCGCCAGTTGGCTGCACGGCGGTCTGCATCGCGCCCGGGGAGCGCTGCTCAGCGGCGCCTACGCCACCAAGGACGCGGCCCGCGCCGCGCTGGGAGGGGTGCGCACGGCATGACCGCGTCGCCCCAGTTGACCAGGACCGTAGACGAGACGAAGGAGTCGGCCGCCATCGACCAGGAAGCCACCGCCGTGACCGGCGCGGCACCCGACGGACGCGAACGGCGGGCCGGGCGGCAGCAGCGGGCGGACGGCACGGCCGCGCCCGCCGAGCTGCGGGCCGACTGCATCGCGGACTCCGCCGGCGGCCTCACCTTCGACCTGACCGCCCCGCAGGACACCGCGCCCGCCTGGAGCGCGGCGCTGGTGCTGCGGCGGCGCGGCGGCGACGGCGCGGACGACGAGGTCCGGCTGCCGCTCGGCCCGAACGGCGCCGGCCGGCTGCGGGCCGTGCTGCCCAGCACCGTCGCGCTCGCCGAGGGCCGCTGGAACGCCTATGCGGACCTCGGCGACGGCGGCGCGCCGCGGCGCCTGCAGCCCGGCGTCAACGACCTGCGGTCGCTGGTGGACCGCCGTCCGCTGGCCGGCATCGGCCGGCTCGGCGTCCGTATCCCGTACGCGACCAAGCTCGGCAATCTCGCGCTGCGCAGCTGGCTGCGCGGACCGCACGCCGAGGCCGGGGACATCCTCGTCGCACCGGACGGGATGACGGTCTCCGGGCGGCTCTACGGGGCCGCCCCGGCCGCGGGCGCCCTGGCCGAGGCACGCGCCCGGCGCACCGCCGGCTCCCCGGAGACGGCCCCGGCGCCGGTCACCGTCCCGTTGACCGTCGACGGCCCGGAGTTCTGCTTCACGCTGCCCTACGCGGAGCTCGCCGCCCGTTGGGAACACGGCACCGAGCCCTGGGACCTGTGGCTGCGCCCCGCCGAGGACGCCCGCCCGGTCCGGATCGCCCGGCTCCTCGACGACGTCGCCGACAAGAAGCAGGTGTTCAGCTACCCGGCGCTGCCGGTGCCCGCCGCTGCGGCGCAGCTGCGCATCGGCCCGTATTACACGCTCGACAACGACCTGGCCGTACGGGTCGCCGGTCCGGACGCGAGCTGAGCCGGCCGGACCGGTCCGGCCCGCGTATCGGTCCGGCCGAGTACCGGTCCGGCCGCGTAGGTCCAACGGTCGCGGAGGCCCGGTCGGCGGGGGACGCCGGCCGGGCTT
The DNA here is from genome assembly GCF_042734445.1 of Streptomyces sp. NPDC059649. Classification (NCBI taxonomy): domain Bacteria; kingdom Bacillati; phylum Actinomycetota; class Actinomycetes; order Kitasatosporales; family Streptomycetaceae; genus Streptomyces; species Streptomyces sp. NPDC059649. The sequence continues at coordinate 61,222 of NZ_JBHWDV010000042.1, read as the reverse complement.
CGGCATGCCCGCCCCTGCCTGCCGCTGCCCGCCCCGCCCTCGCTGCCGGCCTGCCGGGCCGGGGCGATGTGCGGGAAATGTGTGTGGAGTGTGGTGCGTCCGCCAATTTCCCGGCGGTCGGGAATGGGCCTCCGGTAAGGGGGAATCCGGAGCCGGCAGCGGATTAATTTCCGGCCGGTGTTGCCCGGCGCCCGGAGCGGTCGTGTCCGTTTCGTATCCGATCACGGCGGAATTCCGCCGATTTTATTTTTCCACCCGGATGCGCCGTCACGCGGCGCGTACGGGTGACGGAAGTTCCGGCAAACGCCACAACGCCGGCTGTGACACAAGTGTGACCAATGACGGACCGGAAAGTCATCGGGGTGTGCGACGGACGGGCCTTCCGCGGGCCCGGTGCGGGCGCCTACGGTGGCTGTCATGAGTGACGTACCCGACTTTCCGACCACCCCCGAGGACGACGTCGACACCTACGTCGGTCTGGCGCAGGAGGACGCCGAGGAGCGGGCCCGCGGGCGCGGCTGGAGTACCGTCCGCGCGCTGCCGCCCGGCACGGTGATCACCATGGAGTACGTCGTCGGACGGCTCAATTTCGAGGTCAAGGACGGCGTGGTGCACCGCTGTTGGCCGGGCTGAGCGCCGGTGGCGGGAGGCACCCGGAACGACGACGAAGGCCCCGGCCGCTCTTCAGGGAGCGGCCGGGGCCTTCGCTGCGGGGTGGGGTGTGTGCGTACCGGCCCCGCGGCTGGTGGGGCGGTCAGCCGCCGGTGTTGCGCCCGCGGGCGGACGTCGGCCCGATCGGGGTCGTGCGCGGGACGCGGTCCGCGTGCGGCGGCCGCCGGCTGCCCGCCGGGGTGACCGGGGTGCGCTCCGACCGGATGGTGTACGGGCGCGACGCGTGGTGCGGCCAGCCGTCCGGGGCGCGGGTGGCCGGGCGGCTGCCCGTGGTGGCGCCGATGGTCTCGCGGACCAGCACCTCCCCGTCCGGGGCGAGGCGCTGCGGGGAGACGCCGGGAGCCAGCGAGCCGGCCGGCAGCGGGCCGCGCAGGGAATCGGGGCGCAGCCGCAGCCACAGCCGCAGCAGGATGCCCATGAGGCGGTCCTCGAACCAGGTGACGCCGGGCTCCAGCCAGGGCATCGCCAGCAGCACCAGCAGACCGGCGGCCCAGCCCAGCAGCACGTCACTGACCCAGTGGGTGCCGAGGTAGACGGTCGTCATGCCGACGCCCAGTGCGCCCAGTGCGGCGATCACCGACAGGGTGCGGCGGCGCAGCGGGGTGGTCGCCAGATAGGCCAGCACGCCCCAGGTGACCACGGCGTTCGCGGTGTGACCCGAGGGGAATATGTCGCCGCCCAGCCACATCTCGTTGGCGCCGACCGTCGTCGCGTAGTGCGGACCGAGCCGCCCCATGCCCAGCTTCGCGGCGCCCACCGTGATGTTCAGCAGCAGCAGTGAGGCGCCGAGCACCAGCAGCGGGTGGAGGTTGCGCTGGCGCCAGCAGCGCCAGCCCAGCCAGGCCGCCACGGCCACCGCGGTCGGGCCGCGCTGGCCCAGGACCACGAAGTAGTCGAGGAAGGCGTGGATCACAGGCCATTGCTTGTACGGCCTGAAGAACATGACCTGCCAGTCGAAGGTGACCAGCCAGGAAGTGGCCAGCACTCCGACCACGATCGCCAGGTACACCGCCAGCGTGCCGCCGAACAGCCACAGGCGGGTCCGGGTCATCTGGGGTGGCCGGGCACGATCGGTCGGGCGCTCCTCCATCTGGTCGAGCTTCTTCTCATCGGTACGCACTCAATCGACGTTACCGCCTGTGATGTAGGTGCTTGGTCAAACTGTGCGCTTTGTAATGACGATGTGATGTGGAATCGGTCTCAATGGAGGCTTCGGCGGCGGGATTTGGAAGGGAATTCCGAGGGATTCCCAATCCCTTCCGGACACCCGCGTGTCGGTCCGTCGAGCGCCTTATCTGCTTTTCTCCGAAGGGAGTTTATCGGCTATTTGCCGGGGCGTCGGATGATGTTTCCTCGCCGCCGGGATTGCGGAAGAGGATCATCCGGACGGGGGCCGGGAGAAGTTGATCTTTGTGGTCGCGGGCGGGTCACGGCGGGCCCGATCCGTTCAGCCAGAACGCCCCGTAGACCGCGGACCCCGCCGCCACCACCCCGATGACCAGCCAGGACCAGGCCGGCCGCCACCGTGCGAGCGCCGCCGCCGGTGGCAGCAGCAGCGGATAGGCCGGCATCATCAGGCGCGGCTTGGACCCGAAGTAGCCCTTGGCGGTCAGGGCCAGCAGCAGCACCAGCCCGCCGTAGACCGCCAGCGGCAGCGGCTGGCCGCGCCGCAGCCCGTGGACGTACAGCCAGATCACCAGTCCGATGCCGGCCAGCAGCCCGAGACCGGCCGCGAAGGACGGGCCGGTGAGCTGCTGCCCGATGAACTCCGCGAACGCGACGCCGCCGTCGAAGCCGTTGCCCCAGCCGCCCTGGACGTCCAGGTATCCGGTGGCCGAGCCCTGCCGGATCCCCACCCATACGAAGTAGCCGCACCAGCCGAGCGGCGCGAGCAGCACCCCGGTCGCGATGCCGGGGTGGGAGCGGAGCGCGGTGCGCAGCCGTACGCCCGCCGCCCGCTCGTTCCGCAGGGTCACCGCCGCGGTGATCCACACCGCCGCGACCACCGCCGCACCCACCGGCCGGGTCAGTCCGGCCAGCGACGCCAGCACCCCCGCCGTCACCCAGCGCCCGGTCAGCACGGCGTAGACACCCCAGGCCGCGAGTGCGGTGAACAGCGACTCCGAGTACGCCATCGACTGCACGATCCCGACCGGCAGCGCGGCCCACAGCGCGGCCAGCGCGATCCCGGCCCGCGGCCCGTGCAGCCGCTCCCCGGTGGCGTACAGCGCCCAGGCCGCGGCCGCGGACGCCGACCAGGCCACCGCCATCCCGGCGTCCGCGGCCGACAGCGGCGTGAGCGCCGACAGGCCGCGCTCCAGCCACGGCAGCAGCGGGAAGAACGCCAGGTTGGAGTGCACATCGCCGTTGGCCAGTCGGACGCTGTAGCCGTAGCCCTGCTCGGCGACCCGGGTGTACCAGAGCGAGTCCCAGCGGGCGGTGAGCAGGGTGTGCCAGTCCTTGCCGTTCGCGGCCGACCAGATGCCGAGCACCAGCAGCCCGAGCAGCCGGACCGCGGCGTACGCCGCCAGCGCGGGCGCGGCCCGGCGCAGTGCGGCAACCGCGGCGGCGCCGTCCCGTGCGGTCCGGCCGGGAACCGCGGCCGAGGCAAGATCGTTCATCTGGACGATTATCCAGGTCTCCGGAAATGCCGGGCGACGGGCGGAGGGGGAACGTCCGACGCTGCGATGAGCGTCTCATCGTGAGGTGAGCCACGCGGCAGGTTCCGGGACTCGCGTAGTCTGACGTCTCTACTCGCCCGTGCCGCCGGTTCCCCCGGGGCGTTTTTCGCGCCCTGATCCATGGCCGCGAGAGCATGACTGGAGGTGCTGCATGTCCGGGACGACCGCGTCCGGCAAGGGACGGACGGCTGGTGTTCCCCGGCTTCCAGGCGGCGGTGTGAACCGCTGGACCGTGCTGATCGTGCTCTGCGTGAGCCTGCTCTTCGTCGCGCTGGACACCACGATCCTCTATGTCGCCGTGCCCTCGGTCACCGAGGACCTGCGGCCGGGGCCGGTCGAGCTGCTCTGGATCGTCGACATCTACCCGCTGATCGCGGCCTCGTTGCTGATCCTCTTCGGCACGCTCGGCGACCGCGTCGGCCGCCGCCGCGTCCTCCTGCTCGGTTACGGCCTCTTCGGCGTGGCCTCCGCCGTCGCCGCGCTCGCCCCCAATCCGCAGATCCTCATGACGGCGCGCGCCCTGCTCGGCATCGGCGGCGCGATGATCATGCCCGCGACGCTGTCGATCCTCCGGCAGGTCTTCCCCGACCGGCGGGAGCGGGCGGTCGCCATCGGCGTGTGGAGCGCGGTCGCCGCGGTCGGCGCCGCGGTCGGCCCGGTCCTCGGCGGCTTCCTCGTCGAGAACTTCTGGTGGGGCTCGGTCTTCCTGATCAACATCCCGATGATGTCGGCGATGCTCCTGATAGGACGGTGGCTGCTGCCGGAGTCGCGCGGTGAGCGCAACGGCCCCTGGGACGTGATCGGCGCGGTCGTCGCGGCGCTCGGCGTGCTGGGCATCGTGCTCGGCGTCAAGCGGATCGGCAGTGGCGCGGCGATCGTGGGGCCGACAACGCTCCTGCCCATCGTGCTCGGCGTCGCCCTGCTGCTGCTCTTCGTACGGCGTCAGCGCCGGCGCGCGCACCCGCTGATCGACATGCGGCTGTTCGCCCGGCCGGCGTTCGGCACCTCCGTCGGCTGCATCGTGCTGGCCATGCTCGCGCTGGTCGGCCTCCAGCTGATCGCCGTCCAGTACCTCCAGCTCGTCCTGGGCCTCAGCCCCCTGGAGACCGGGCTGCGGATGCTGCCCCTGGTGTTCGCCGCGATGGCCGCCGGCCTCACCGGCTCCAAGCTGCTGCAGGCCCTCGGGCCGCGGGCGATGGTCTCGCTCGGTTTCGTGCTCACCGCCACCGCGGTGCTCTGCCTGACCGCGATGACCAGCCACGACCGCCTGTGGCTGCTGTCCGGCGCCTTCGTCCTGCTGGGTTTCGGCTTCCAGTCCACGCTGTTCGGCGCCTACGAGTCGATGCTCAGCGAGGCCCCGGCCGAGCAGTCGGGCGGCGCCGCGGCCATCGGCGAGACCTCCTACCAGCTCGGTGCCGGTATCGGCGTCGCACTGCTCGGCAGTGTCATGAACGCCGCCTACGCGCCCGGTCTGACGCATGTCGACGGCGTCTCCGAGAAGGCGTCCGCGGCCGCGGCGCACTCCCTGGGCGAGGCGTACAAGGTCGCCGCGGGCCTGGGGGAGGGCGCCAAGGAGGCGCTGCGGATCGCGGCCCGGGACTCCTTCGTCCGCGGGCTGCACGTCACTCTCGTCGCCAGCGCCGTGCTGCTGCTGGTCGGTGCCGGTATCGCGCTGCGGCTGCCGCGCCGGGCGGCGGAGACCACCGAGCGGGCCGAGGGCGACACCGCCACCGCGGAGGGTGCCCCGGCGGGCGCCGGGCGCGGCACCGGCAAGCCCGCCCCGGCCGGCTCCGGCCGCTGAGCCCCGGGGCTGTCTCTTTCCCGTCCCGCCGCGCGCCGTCGGCTCTTGCCGCGCGGCACCGCGGGCCGTACCGTCGGACGCGCTGCATAACTACCACTGCTAGTTTTTCGTTGCGAGCGCTGAATCCGCCGGAGGCCCGCCATGTCAGCCAAGCCGTCCTCAGCTTCCTCTTCGGTCCCGCCGTTCGACCCCGGCGACCCGCTGGGCATCGACGACCTGCTCTCCGACGAGGACCGCGCGGTCCGCGGCACCATTCGCCAGTGGGCCGCCGACCGGGTCCTGCCGCACATCGCGGAGTGGTACGAGGCGGGCGAACTCCCCGGCATCCGTGAACTGGCCCGGGAACTCGGCGCGATCGGCGCCCTCGGCATGTCCCTGACCGGCTACGGCTGTGCCGGCGCCTCCGCCGTCCAGTACGGCCTGGCCTGCCTGGAGCTGGAGGCCGCCGACTCCGGCATCCGCTCGCTGGTCTCCGTCCAGGGCTCGCTCGCCATGTACGCGATCTGGCGCTTCGGCTCCGAGGAGCAGAAGCAGCAGTGGCTGCCCGGGATGGCGGCCGGCGAGACCATCGGCTGCTTCGGCCTGACCGAGCCGGACCACGGCTCCGACCCGGCGGGGATGCGGACGTACGCCAAGCGGGACGGCGACGACTGGGTGCTGACCGGCCGCAAGATGTGGATCACCAACGGCTCGGTCGCCGGTGTCGCGGTGGTGTGGGCCCGCACCGACGACGGCATCCGCGGCTTCGTCGTGCCCACCGACGCCCCGGGCTTCTCGGCCCCCGAGATCAAGCACAAGTGGTCCCTGCGCGCCTCGGTGACCAGCGAACTCGTCATGGACGAGGTGCGGCTGCCGGCCGACGCGGTGCTCCCCGGGGTCACCGGTCTGCGCGGCCCGCTCAGCTGTCTGAGCCACGCCCGTTACGGCATCGTCTGGGGCTCGATGGGCGCGGCCCGCGCCAGCTTCGAGGCGGCGCTGGAGTACGCCCGCACCCGGGAGCAGTTCGGCAAGCCCATCGGCGGCTTCCAGCTGACCCAGGCCAAGCTCGCCGACATGGCCGTCGAACTGCACAAGGGGATCCTGCTGGCCCATCACCTGGGGCTGCGGATGGACGCGGGGCGGCTGCGCGCCGAGCAGATCAGCTTCGGCAAGCTCAACAATGTCCGGGAGGCGATCGAGATCTGCCGCACGGCCCGGACGATCCTCGGCGCCAACGGGATCTCGCTGGAGTACCCCGTCATGCGGCATGCGACCAACCTCGAATCGGTGCTCACCTACGAGGGCACCGTCGAGATGCACCAACTGGTGCTGGGCAAGGCGCTCACCGGGCTGGACGCCTTCCGGTGAGCCGCCTGGCTCAACTCTGGTTGCCGTAATACCCGGGGGGTGACCCCCGGGCCCCCGGCCGGAAGCACCGGGATTGGGCTCAACTCTGGTTGCTGCAATACCCGGGGGTGACCCCCGGACCCCCAGCCGAAAGCACCGGTACTCGGCTCAACTCTGGTTGAAGAAGCCGCCGTTGCGGTGGCCGTGGGTCTCGCCGCTGAGGACCCTGTAGTCGGCGGGGGTGAGCAGGAAGACCCGGGTGGCGACCCGCTCGATCGAACCGCGCAGGCCGAAGGTGAGGCCGGCCGCGAAGTCCACCACCCGCTTGGCGTCGGCGGGCTCCATGGACGTCAGGTTGACGATCACCGGGACGCCGTCCCGGAAGAGCTCACCGATGCCACGGGCGTCCCGGAAGCTCTCCGGGGTGACCGTGGCGATGCGGGTGCCCTGGTCCTGGGCGGCCTCGTCGGCCACTCGGACCCGGGGGTCGGTCACCCAGGGGTTGCCACCCGGGCCGGCGGCATCGGGTCCCTCGGCGTAGTCGTCGTCGTAGTAGCGCTCGTCATCACTGTCGTCGACGAGGCCAAGCCAGGCACTCGCCTTGCGCACCGATCCCATTGACGCCTCCTCTCACCCTCGGTCTTCTTGTGCTCCTGCCCCCTATCGTCGTCCATGAGGCCGATGGAGTGCCAAGTGGATAGCGGCCGCACGGGGGGTTCGTGACACATCTGGTGCAAAGAGGGTGGCGCGCCATCAGCTTCCGCGCCCCGTAGTGAAACTGACTGTATGAAGAGCATAACGGTCGGTACCCGACCGAGGGATGACGGCAAGTGGCCGGGCCGCGCCGGGGTCTGATCCGGCCGGTCTACTTGAGTTCCGGCGGGCTGATCTGCGACGTCTTGATCGCCGAGGGGCCGGTGCCCCACTTCTTGAGGATGCGGTCGTAGGTGCCGTCCTTCTTCAGATGGTTGACCGCGGCCCGGAAGGCGGGCGCCAGCGGGGTGCCCTTCTTGAACGCGAAGCCGACGTCGAGCCGTTTGAACTCATTGAGGAACTTCAGACCGGGCTGCTGGTTGACGGCGTAGCGCAGCCCGTTGATGGTGCTCATCACCACGTCGCTACGGCCCTGCTGGAGCGAGATCCACAGTGCTCCCTGCTCGGCGAAGGTCTTGACGTCGTACGGCTCCTTGCCGGCCTCGGTGCACAGGTGCCGGTTCTGCTCCAGGGTCGCCTCGAAGGTGGTGCCGGCGCCGGTGGCGACGGTCAGTCCGCACAGCTGCCGCAGCGAGGTGACCTTCTTCAACGGGCTGTCCTTGCGGGCCGCGAAGCCCTGCCCGTCGTTGATGTACGTGACGAAGTCGAGGGTTCTGCGGCGCTCGTCGGTGACGCCGAAGTTGCCGGTGCCCACGTCGTACTTGCCGCTGCCGAGGGCCGGCAGGATCGCCTCGAAGCTCGCCACCTCGCGGTGGATCCGCAGCCCGAGGGCCTTGCCGACCGCGTCCGCGAAGTCGATGTCCTGGCCGGCCAGGGTCGTACCGTCGGGCAGGTAGGTGGCGCCGGGCGGGGTGCCGACGCTGGCGGCGAGCGCGAGGGTGCCGCGCCGGCGGACCTCGGCGGGCAGCAGTTTCGCCGCGGCCGGGTCCTTCGTGACGCCGGAGACCACGTCGGTGGTGGGGATCGTGGCGTGCGCGGCGGCCGGGCCGGTGGCCCCGGCCGTTTCCGACGGGTCGCCCGAGCCGCAGGCGGTGAGCGCCAGGACCGCGGTGGCCAGCAGGGCCGTGGCGCGCAGGGCGGTGGTGCGGGGCGTGGTGGTGGTCATGGGCGCGGGGCCTCCAGGTGCTTCTCGAACGGCAGCGGGCCGATCGACTCCGGGTCGGCGGACAGGTCGAACAGCGGCCGGGGCGTGGTGGTCATCGGGCCGCCTCCGTGACCGGCTCCGGCGCCGTGGCGGGGGCGGGCGACGGCCAGGGCAGCGGGTCGGGCAGCTCGTGGCGCAGCTGCGGCAGCACCTCGGCGGCGGCCAGCCGCAGCACCTCGGCCTTGCGGGCGAACGGCAGCCCGGCGCCGTCCACGGAGAAGAACTGCAGCGCATGGCCGTAGGCGAGGTGCTGCCAGAGGATCTTCTCGACGATCCGGTCGGGCGAACCGACCAGCGCAGGACCGTGGTCGGCGGCCTCGTCCAGGGTGCGGAACGGGGTGTTGTTGCCCGGTACGTCGCGCGCGGCGACCGCCGCCTCGTAGTACGGCGCGAACTCCCGGCGGGCGGTGCGGTCGTCGGCCGCCGTGTAGAGCGTGCCGCCCGAGGCGACCAGCGCGGCGGCCGGATCGTGACCGTAATCCGCCCAGCGGGCCCGGTAGTGGTCGATCAGTTTGGCGTAATCGGCCACCGGCTGGATGACGTTGGCGGCGAAGACCGGGTCGCCCCACAGCGCCGCCAGTTCCACCGAACGCTCGCTGGTGGCGCTGCCGTGCCAGATGGTGGGCGGCTGCCGGAACGGGCGGGGCAGCACCGTGGCGTCCTTCAGCGGCGGCCGGAACCGGCCCGACCAGGTGACCTGCTCCTCGCTCCAGAGCCGGCGCAGCAGCTCGTAGTTCTCCTCCTGGAGCTGGTATTGGTCGTCCGGGTCGCGGTCGAAGAGGTGCCAGGGCTCGGGCGCGTTGCCCTTGCCGATGGTCAGCTCCAGCCGGCCGCCGGAGAGCTGGTCGACGGTCGCGTAGTCCTCCGCGACGCGTACCGGGTCGAGGGTGGACAGCACGGTGACGGTGGTGAACAGCCGGATGCGGTGGGTCCGGGCAGCGATCGCGCCCAGCACCACGGGCGGCGCGCTGGACAGGAACGGCGCACCGTGCCGCTCCCCGACACCGAAGGCGTCGAACCCCAACTCCTCGGCGAGCACCGCGAGTTCGACGACCTCGTGGAGCCGGTCGTGGGGGGTGAGGAGGTGTCCGGACAGCACGTCCGGGACGTTGTCGATCAGAGTCATGACGCCGAAGCGCATACCGCGCCCTTCTGCGAGCGGGACGGAGAAAGGGAAGGAAAGGGAGAAGGCGGAGGAAAGGGGGGAGAGGGGGGAGGGAGAGGGGCGAGGCCCCGGGAGGAGGGGGCGTGACGAAGAGGGTGGGGCGAGGGGAGGGGCGCCGAAGGGGCGGTGTGTGGTGTGAAGGCGCGCGGCGTGAAGAAGGAGGAAGACCGCGGAAGGGGCCCGGCCTTACCGGCGACGGGCCGCGGGGCAGGGGGTCCTCAACAGGACGACGACCACACTCGACCGAAGTCGATGTGGTCGCGGGTGACCAGCCGCTGCCATGCGTACATGCGGACAAGTGGAACAGGCATCCGTTTCCGCGTCAACCACGACGTGCTCCATGGCTCACAGTGCGGACAGCCTTGACAACAGGGCGTGTTGACGCCATAGCCTCAAGAGCCGGTCGTGCTGAGGGGCGCGGCCCGTTGTGCGTGTGAAGGCGCCGGAGCCCGTGCTCGCTCTCGGCATCCACGGAGCCTTCGTCATGCCCTTGGTCGACCCCGTTTCCGACACCCTCGACGCCCCGGCCGCACCCGCCGCGGCACCCCCCGACGCCCCGGACCCCGCCGCCCTGCGCATCGTGCCGCGCCGGCGCACCGGCCGGTGGGCCGCGGCCGCCGTCGTCCTCGTCCTGCTGGCGCTGGCCCTCGTCTCCGTCGTCCGCAACGACGCCTTCCAATGGGACGTGGTCGCCGACTACTTCCTGACCACCGCCGTGCTGCGCGGTCTGGGGCTGACGCTCTGGCTGACCGTGGCCGTCATGGTGCTCGGCTTCGCGCTGGGCACCCTGCTCGCGGCCATGCGGCTGTCGGACAACCCCGTGCTGCGCGGCGTGAGTTGGGGCTACGTCTGGCTCTTCCGGTCGATGCCGATCCTGGTGCAGCTGCTGTTCTGGTTCAACATCGGCGCCCTCTACCCGACGGTCCTCGGTGTCCGCACCGTCAATCTGCTCGATCCGGTCGGCATCGCGGTCATCGGGCTGACCCTGCACGAGGCCGCCTACGCCGCCGAAGTGGTCCGCGGCGGCCTCCTGTCGGTCGACGAGGGGCAGCTGGAGGCCGCCCAGTCGCTGGGGCTGGGGGCCTGGCGGCGGCTGCGCCGGATCGTGCTGCCGCAGGCCATGCGGGCGATCGTGCCGCCGGCCGGCAACATGCTGATCGGCACCCTCAAGGGCACCTCCATCGTCAGCGTCATCGCCGTCCAGGACCTGCTCTACTCCGTGCAGCTGGTCTACCACCGCACCTATCAGGTCATCCCGCTGCTGCTGGTCGCCACCCTCTGGTACGTCGTGGTCACCTCCGTGCTCGGCGCCGGCCAGTTCTTCGTCGAGCGGCACTACGCCCGCGGTACGGCCGGTGCCCGGTGAACGCCTCGCTCGTCATCGTCGGGGCCGGCCCGCGCGGGACCGGCGTCCTGGAGCGGCTGGCCGCCAACCTCCCCGAGCTGTACGGGGACCGGCCCCTGGACATCCACCTCGTCGATCCGCACCCGCCCGGCGGCGGCCGCATCTGGCGCCACGACCAGTCCCCGCTGCTGTGGATGAACTCCATGGCCGAGGACGTCACCATGTTCACCGACGAGACGGTGGAGCAGACCGGCCCGGTCCGGCCGGGGCCGACGCTCGCCGAGTGGACCGGCGCCGACGGGCAGGCGTTCCTCAGCCGGCAGCAGCAGGGCGCGTATCTGCGCTGGGTGTACGAGCGGTCGGTGGCCGCGCTGCCGCCCGCCGTCACCGTCCATGAGCACCGGGGCACCGCGGTACGCGTCTCCGGCTCGCGCGACGGCCGGCAGCAGGTGTGGCTGGCCGGCCGACCGGCCCCGCTCCTGGCCGACCTCGTCGTCCTCGCCCTCGGCCACCTCGATGCCGAACTGCCGCCGGAGCAGGCCGAGTTGGCGGCGTTCGCGGCCCGGCACGGGCTGACGCACCTGCCGCCCGCCTTCACCGCCGACAGCGATCTGAGCGTCCTCGGGCCCGGCGAACCGGTGCTGGTGCGCGGTTTCGGGCTGGCCTTCATCGACCTGATGGTGCTGCTGACCGAGGGCCGCGGCGGCACGTACACCACCGGCACCGACGGGCGGCTGGCCTACCGGCCCTCGGGGCGCGAACCCGTCCTGCACGTCGGGTCGCGGCGCGGCGTCCCGTACCACGCCAAGATCGGCTATCCGCCGAGCGGTGAACGGCCGCCGCTGCCCCGGTTCTTCGGCCCCGCGCAGGTGGACGAGTTGCTCGCCCGGCCCGATAGGGACGGCCTCGACTTCCGGCGTGACATCTGGCCGCTGATCGACAAGGAGCTGGGCTTCGCCCACTACCACCGGCTGTTCTCCGCGCACGCCGACCGCACCCGGATGGCCTGGTCCGACTTCGAGGAGAAGTACGCCGCCGCCGACCCGGGCAGCGCCGCGCTCCAGGCCCTGGTCGGCGCGGCCGTCCCGGACCCGGCCGACCGGCTCGACCTTCCGGCGCTGGACCATCCGCTGGCCGGCCTGCGCTATCCCGACGCCGAGGCGTTGCAGGAGGGGCTGCGCGGCTACATCGAGGCCGACCTCGCCCGCCGCCACGACCCCGCGCACAGCCCCGACCTGGCGGTCTTCCTCGCACTGCTGTCGGTCTACGGCCAGCTGATCCGGCTCGGCGACCGCGGCCCCTGGTGGCACGGCTTCTTCAGCTACCTCGCCTCCGGCCCGCCGGGGCCACGGCTGCGGCAGCTGCTCGCGCTCTCCCGGGCCGGTGTGGTGCGCTTCCTCGGCGCGGACACCACCGTCACCGCCGACGAGCGGCGCGGGCTGTTCCGCGCCGAAAGCCCCAGCGTGCCGGGGGAGTCGGTGACGGCCCGGGCGCTGGTCGAGGCCCGGCTGCCGGAACCGACCGTGGCGCACACCCGGGACGCACTGCTCCGCTCCCTGTACGCCGAGGGCGCGGCCGCGACCCCGGCCGGGCTGCTGGCGGTCGACCCCGCCGACGGCCGGATCCTGGACCGGGCCGGCCGCCCGCATCCGCGCCGGTTCGCCCTCGGCCCGCACACCGACGCCCGGTCCGGGGGCGCGTTCTCCCGTCCCCGTACCAACGCCCCCGCCTTCCGGCAGAACGACGCCACCGCGCGGGTGCTGCTCGCCTTCCTCCGCGACCGGGCCGCCCCCGCCCCCACCCACGGCACCGCACCCACCCCCGAGGACACCCATGCCGCTGACCACTGACCCACCCGCCCAACGGACCGACCCCGAGCGGGCCGGACCGCCGGTCACCGACGAGCCGGCTGCGCCACAGGGGCGTGCCCCTGCCGAGGGTCGCCGCCGCCTGGTCCGTCCTGCGCACCACCGTGCGCTCCGTCCTCCAGCACCCCGTGGACGCCACTTCGCCAAGGGAGTCACCCGATGAGCACGCAGACCGCGATGGTCGACGTCCGCTCGGTCCACAAGAGCTACGGCTCGCTCGACGTCCTCAAGGGGGTGGACCTGACGGTCCGGGCCGGTGAGGTCGCCGTGGTCCTCGGACCGTCCGGTTCCGGCAAGTCCACCCTGCTGCGTACCATCAACCACCTGGAGAAGGTCGACCGCGGCACGGTGAGTGTGGCGGGGGAGCTGGTCGGCTACCGGCGGTCCGGCAACCGGCTCCACGAGCTGCGCGAGCGCGAGGTCCTCAAGCAGCGCACCGGCATCGGCTTCGTCTTCCAGAACTTCCACCTCTTCCCGCACCTGACCGTGCTGGCCAACATCACCGAGGCCCCGGTCTCCGCGCTGCGCCGCCCGAAGAAGGCGGCCGAGGCGACCGCCCGGGCGCTGCTCGACCGGGTCGGGCTCGCCGACAAGGCCGACGCCTACCCCCAGCAGCTCTCCGGCGGCCAGCAGCAGCGGGTGGCCATCGCCCGGGCACTCGCCCTCGAACCGAAGCTGCTGCTCTTCGACGAGCCGACCTCCGCGCTCGACCCGGAGCTGGTCGGCGAGGTCCTCGACGTCATCAAGGACCTGGCGCACCAGGGCACCACCATGATCGTCGTCACCCATGAGATCGGCTTCGCCCGCGAGGTCGCCGACACCGTCGTCTTCATGGACGGCGGACGGATCGTCGAACAGGGCCCGCCCGGCCAGGTCCTCGACCACCCGCGCCACGAGCGCACCCGGTCCTTCCTGTCCAAGGTCCTCTGAGCACGATGGACGCCTTCGTGCGGACCGGCGCCGCCGACGGGTTCCTCCAGGTGCCGCATCTGGCGCCCGGCGGTCTCGACCCGTTCGTCGACCGGGTGGTACCCCTCCTCCAGGAGCGCGGCGTCTGCCGCACCGCATACACCGGCACGACGCTCCGCTCCCACCTGGGGCTGCCGCCGCAGCCCGTCCGTGCCGCAGGAAGGGGACCGACCGGATGAGCACCGACGCACGCCAGGAGTGGCAGGACTGGCGCGAGCGGCGCCGCGCCGCGATCAGCGGACCGTACGGCCCGCTCGCGCTGGCCGGCACCCACTGGCCGGCGGACCACCCCGACGGCCGGATCGAAGGCCTGCCGGGCCACTGGACCGAGCGGAGTGACGCGGTCGTGCTGCGGGCCGGCCCGGACGACGGGCTCACCGTCGACGGCAGACCGGCCGCCGGTGAGTTCCGGCTGGGCCCGGACGCGGACCCGGGGTCGACGCGGGTGACGTTCGGCGAGCGGCATCTGCTCGTACTGCGCCGCGACGGCCGGTGGGCGGTGCGGGACTTCGACCCGCGGTCGGAGGCCCGCCGGTCGTTCGCCGGGATCGACGTCTACGAGTACGACGAGCGCTGGGTGCGGCCGGGCCTGTTCCGGCCGTACGCCCAGGGCCGCACGCTCCAGGTGCGCAACGCCGACGGGCAGCGGCGGGGCCTCGGACTCGCCGGGGAGCTGGCCTTCACGTGGGCGGCGGACGAGTACACCCTGCAGGTCGCGGTCGAGGGTGACGGCTCGCTGTGGGCGGTGCTCGCCGACGCCACCAGCGGCACCGACAGCTACCGCTTCCGGTTCCTGCGGCCGCCCGCGCCCGCCGAGGACGGCACCGTCACGGTCGACCTCAACCGGCTCCTGCTGCCGCCGTGCGCGTTCGCCGACCACTTCCTGTGCCCCTTCCCGCCGCCCGGCAACACCCTGTCGGTCGCCCTGCGCGCGGGAGAACGGAACCCCACCGTCCGCTGACCCGTCCCCGCCTCGACCAAGGGGGTCACCCCGCGCCCCGGCAGCCGTCAACTCGACTGCCGGGGCGCGGTGTTGGTGTGTCGGAGGGGTTTCCGGAGCGAGACATGCGTGAAGCCCTCTTGCGCTCTACGGGTGGTGCGCCCGAGACTCCCGCTCAGCGCTTGTCAGGGGCACGCAAAAATGAACGTGCGGATTCCGCGTGTCCTTCGGCTGCGCCTCACCGGGCTGCCCACCGGCGGCCCCCCGATCCCCTCGGAGGAATCAGTGAGGAACGAGCGCACCACCCCCCGCAGCGGCGTGGCGAGACGCACCCGGCTGATCGCCGTGGCGTCCGGACTGGTGGCCGCAGGGGCCATCGCGGTCCCGACCGCCAGCGCCCAGAACCCCGCCCCCGCAAAGACGTTCAGCGCCGCCCAGCTCACCGCGGCCGGTGACGCGGTCCGTGCGGCGGACGTCGCCGGCACCGCCTGGCGCGTCGACCCCGCGACCCACACCCTGGTCGTCACCGCCGACCGCACCGTCTCCCGGGCCGGTATCGCCAAGATCCAGCGGGCCGCCGGCGCCAACGCCGGAGCACTCCGCATCGACCGGACCGCCGGCACCTTCCGCAAGTTCATCTCCGGCGGCGACGCCATCTACGCGCCGAGCTGGCGCTGCTCGCTCGGCTTCAACGTCCGCAGCGGCAGCACCTACTACTTCCTGACGGCCGGTCACTGCACCGAGGGCAAGCCGCCGTGGTACACCAACTCCTCGGACACCACCAGCATCGGCCCGACGACCGGCACCAGCTTCCCCGGCAACGACTACGGCATCGTGAAGTACACCAACACCTCCCTGTCGCACCCGGGCACCGTCGGTAGCCAGGACATCACCAGCGCCGGCACCCCCAGCGTCGGCCAGTCCGTCACCCGCCGCGGCTCCACCACCGGCACCCACAGCGGCAAGGTCACCGCCCTGAACGCCACCGTCAACTACGGCGGCGGCGACATCGTCTCCGGGCTCATCCAGACCACCGTCTGCGCCGAACCGGGCGACAGCGGCGGCCCGCTCTACTCCGGAACCAAGGCCCTGGGCCTGACCTCGGGCGGCAGCGGCGACTGCACGTCCGGTGGCACCACCTTCTTCCAGCCCGTCACCGAGGCGCTCAGCGCGTACGGCGTGAGCGTCTACTGACCGGCCGGGACCGGCCGGGCCCCCGTCAGCCGGCGGACGGGGACCCGGCCGGCATCCCCCCCGTGCACGCGCCTCGACCGCCCTCCGGCCCGGGCATACCATGGAAAAGCAGCCCGAACACGGACGGTATACGGCACACCTCAGGGGGCCGTGATGGTCGAAGAACTGGTGACGGCCGGAGTGGGACTGGCATGCGCCGGCGCGGTGTACTTCATGGCGGCGGCGCGGGTGGTCAAGCAGTACGAGCGCGGTGTGGTGCTCCGGCTGGGCAAGCTGACCTCCGCGGTCCGGCAACCGGGCTTCACCATGATCATCCCGGCCATCGACCGGATGCGTAAGGTCAACATGCAGATCGTCACGATGCCGGTGCCCGCCCAGGAAGGCATCACCCGCGACAACGTCACGGTCCGGGTCGACGCGGTGGTCTACTTCAAGGTCGTGGACGCCGCCGACGCGGTCGTCCGGGTCGAGGACTACCGCTTCGCGGTCTCCCAGATGGCCCAGACCTCCCTCCGGTCGATCATCGGCAAGAGCGAACTGGACGATCTGCTGTCGAACCGCGAGAAGCTCAACCAGGGCCTGGAGCTGATGATGGACAGCCCGGCCATCGGCTGGGGCGTGACCGTCGACCGGGTGGAGATCAAGGACGTCTCGCTGCCGGAGACGATGAAGCGGTCGATGGCCCGCCAGGCGGAGGCCACCCGTGACCGTCGGGCCCGGGTGATCAACGCCGATGCCGAGCTCCAGGCGTCGAAGAAGCTGGCCGAGGCCGCGGCGGCGATGTCCGACCAGCCCGCCGCGCTGCAACTGCGGCTGCTGCAGACCGTGGTGGCGGTCGCCGCCGAGAAGAACTCCACCCTCGTCCTGCCGTTCCCGGTCGAGCTGCTGCGGTTCCTGGAGCGCTCCACGCAGCAGGGCCAGGTTCCGGCCGGCCCGCCCCAGGCCGCGGCCGGGCGGGAGCGGCTGCGGCGCCCGGACGGCGCACGGGCCGTGAAGGAGCCGCTGCCGGACGAGGAGCGGCTGGAGGTGCCCCCGGACGCCGAGAACCCGGCCGACCTGCCCGCCCACCTGGCGACCGAGGAGCCGGTGGACCTGCCGGCCGATGTGCCGACCGACGTGCCGGTGGACCTCCCGGAAGACCTCCGCTGAGCCGGTCCGCCCGGCCGCTGCCCCCGCCGCTCCCCGGCGGGGGTGTTTTTCGGCCGGAGCGGACCCTCACACACGGGCCCGCCCGGGGCGGCGCGCACCCCTTCTGATGTCCGCACTCAGGACCGCGGTCCGCGGATATCGGTGTGGCGGCGATGTGACGAAACCGTGAACTCCCGTACGGGAGACCGGAACTCGGTCTTGTGCACGACTGAGACGGGTGGGAATACTCGGCTCCGCACGTTGGCATGAACGCGACCCCCCGAGGCACTGCGCCGCGGGGCGGCACCGTTCGTGCCGGACCTCACTCTCCGGGCCCGTGCGACTCCCCACAGTCCGGGCCCTTCCCCCCACGGGAGGCTCTGAGTTGAAGCACCGACGCATACCCCACCGGCGCGCCGTTCTGGCAGGAGCCGGCGCGCTCGCACTCGCCGCCACCGCCACCGTCACCCTCGCCAACGCCCAGGCGTCCCCGGCCCCCACCACCCCCACGGTGGCCAGGCTGACCTCCGCCGCGGCCACCACCCTGGCATCCCAGCTCAAGACCGGCACGGCCGGCGCGTACTACGACGCACAGGCGAAGAAGCTGGTGGTCAACGTCCTCAGCGAGACGGCGGCCAAGGCCGTCCGGGCGAAGGGCGCCGAGGCCAGACTCGTCCGGCACACCCTCGCCCAGCTCGACGCGGCCCGGCAGACGCTGAAGGCCAAGGCCACCATCCCCGGCACGGCCTGGGGCATCGACCCGCGCAGCAACAAGGTCGTGGTCACCGCCGACCGCACCGTCACCGGCGGCAAGCTGGACCGGCTCACCCAGGTCACCCACAGCCTCGGCGACAAGGTCGAACTCCGGCGCAGCAAGGGGGAGTTCAAGCCCTTCATCGGTGGCGGTGACGCGATCTGGGGGAGCGGCGCCCGCTGCTCGCTCGGCTTCAACGTGGTCAAGGACGGCCAGCCCTACTTCCTGACGGCCGGCCACTGCGGCAACGCCGTCAAGAGCTGGTCGGACAAGCAGGGCGGCTCGGAGATCGCGACCACCGAGGACTCCAAGTTCCCAGGCGACGACTTCTCGATCGCCAAGTACACCGGGAACACCGAGCACCCGAGCGAGGTCGACCTCTACAACGGCAGCACGCAGAAGATCACCAAGGCCGCCGAGGCGACCGTCGGTGAGAAGGTGCAGCGCAGCGGCAGCACCACCCAGGTCCACGACGGCACCGTCAAGGCCCTGAACGCCAGCGTCAACTACCAGGAGGGCACGGTCGACGGGCTGATCCAGACCGACGTCTGCGCCGAGCCCGGCGACAGCGGCGGCGCGCTCTTCGACGGCGAGAGCGCCATCGGCCTCACCTCCGGCGGCAGTGGTGACTGCTCCGGCGGCGGCGAGACCTTCTTCCAGCCGGTCCCGGAGGCCCTGAAGGCCTACGGCGCAGAGATCGGCTGATCGCGGCAGCACCCCAGGACCGGCCCGGGCACGGCACCGGCCCCGGACCCGTCCGGGGCCGGTGCGCCGCGGGGGTCAGTCCGCCACCCGCCCGTCGCCCGGCCCGAACGCGGCCAGCGCCTCCTCGGCCGTCACCCGGGCCCGCACATACGTATCCGCCCAGTCGGCCGCCGACGGAAAGCCCGATTCCCGGGCGATCCGGGCGCAGGCCGCGTCGTAGTCGAAGGGGGTGTGCCGCAGGGTGACCGCGCCGCCGCCGGGCCCCAGCAGCGCCCAGTGCGCACCGGCCCTGCCGTACGGCATGCCGACGCTGCCGGGGTTGACCACCAGCCGGCCGTGGGTCAGCCGGACCTACGGCATGTGGGTGTGCCCGCAGACCACGGTCCGTACCGCCTCGGGCACCTCCGCCAGCACCTCGGCCCAGCGCGCGGGACGTGAGTCGACGAGCACCGTCTCCGCGTCGTCCCGGGGCGTGGCGTGGCAGAACAGGACCGGTCCGAGCCCGGTCACCTCCAGCGTCACGGAGGTGGGCAGCGACCGGAGGAACTCCCTTTCCTCCGGGGCGAGTTGGCCGGCCGCCCAGGCGCTCACCGGGTCCGTCGGACGGTCTTCCCCGCCGCCCGCCGGATCGCCGGTCAGCTCCCGGTCGGCGTTGCCCCGGACCCACACCGCGCGCTCCCCGAGGGCGTGCAGCAGGGCGAGGGTCTGGCGGGGCAGCGGGCCGGCGAGCAGATCGCCGGTCAGTACGATCCGCCCGGCGGCGCGGACGTCCGGCTCGGCGAGCACCGCCTCCAGGGCCGGCAGCACACCGTGGACGTCGGAGAGCACGGCGACCGGGGCCGAAGGGCCGTGCGAGGGCCAGATGTTGATGTCGGGCATGGGCCGAGCCTATGCTCCGGCGGCCCCCGCACAAGGCGGTCCCCGGGCACCACCCACCGGTGCCCGGGGACCTGGGTGCGGCGCTCAGAACTCGAAGACCGAGCTCAGACCGGCGCGCATCACACAGGAGTTGGCGTAGGTGTAGGTGTACGACACCCGCTTGCCCTGCCACACGCCGTCGGCGGTGACGACGATCGGGGCCCACTCCTTGGTGCACAGCCGGTCCGACTTGGGGCTGGTGACGGTGTTGAAGTCACCGGCCGCGGCGCGCAGTTCGGCGCAGGCGGCCTTCGGAGCCGGGTGGCTTCCGGAGGCCACCGGCATACAGCTGAGACTCACCGCGCGCTGGACCGTGGCGGTCGCGCGGCTGTCGCCCTGGCCGACCGTCAGGACCAGTTCCGACGGCGCGTAAAGACCGCCGGTGCGCGCGGGCTGTGCTGGGGCGGCGACGGCTTGGGCGCTGGTGGCCAGCGTGCCGAGGACCAGCGCCGTGCCGAGCGCGATCGCCCCAGTGGTGTACCGCATGACGAACACTCCCTTGCTCGAAGGTGCAGATACCGGACGGGAGTTTGGTCGAAACACGTCCCGAAAGCACCTTGAGTGGCCCTTCAGCGATCGCTTTGAGTCGTTGGGTGAAAGCTGAGAGTAATGGCGCGAACCTGACGGGAGGGGTTCCGGTAAGTGTGCGGGAAGCCGGGTGCGGCCAGCCGGGATGCCCGTGCATCATGCGGCGGGCAAGGGCCGGCGATGGCCGGGAAGGAAGCAAACCGGCCGCCGACCGGTCGTTCGGGTGGGTTTTGATCTCCGTCGATTGGCCGAAGAGGGGGCCCGGAGGCCGCCTCCGAACGGCCTGAGCGGCCCTGGGAGGTAAGAGGCGGTCCGCGGCGGGCCGCCTTACCCGCCGCGTTTCCGTATGCAATCCGGGGCGACCGGACTCAACTCCGGGGCGTGGGCCGCCCGTTGGGCGGCCCGTCCAGCCCCGGCAGTCCCGCCGTCAGCGCCCGCATACCGCGCACCACCAACTCGGCGGGCCCCTGTGGCCCGTTCACCGGCCCGTCCTCCGCCGCCCACTCCTCCACCGCGACCCGCATCGCGGTGTTCGCCGCGGCCGCGGCCAGCCGCACCTCCAGCGCGCCCGCGCCCGTCATCCGTGCCAGGACCGGCCGCAGTGCCTCCTCGGCGTCGTGGTGCACCCGGTGCCAGACCGCACGCAGCGCCGGATCGCCGGGCATCGCCCGCAGCAGCCCGCGGGTCCGGCGCAGCGCCTCCGCGGCCGGCTCGTCGGCGGGGCTCAGTGCCCGGCGGGCGGCCCGCTCCAGCGCCTCGCGGACCGTGGGCGCCGCCGGTCCGGCCGGCGGTGCGGCCAGGTCGTCGATCCACTGCCGCACCCCGACGGAGAGCAGCGGCGCCACCGCGTCCTCCTTGGTGCGGAAGTAGCGGTAGAAGGTGCGCAGGGCCACGCCGGAGGTCCGGGCGATCTCCTCGGCGGTGACCGCGACGCCGCGCTCGGCGAAGAGCGCCGCCGCACAACGGGCGATCTCCAGCTGGGTCGCGGCCTTGCGCCGCTCGGTCAGTGAGGGGCGGGCGGCGGGCGCTGCGGGGCGGTGCTCGGCGGGCGCGGACTCGGCGGACATGGCCCCAGCTTACGGAGCGGAACGCCAGGTCGGCACATGGCGCTCACTTGGCACATCATGCCACTTCGGCGTACCGTGCACGGCCAGGTGCAGAACGATCGCCGCAGCGCCGGTCGTCACCATCGCGAAGGGAGCGCCACCATGAACCGCTTCGAGGGACGCCGGGTCCTGATCACCGGGGCCGGCTCCGGCATCGGACAGGCCACCGTCCACCGGATCCTCGCCGAGGGCGGCCGGGTGGTCGCGGCGGACGTCGACGCCGCGGGCCTGGACGCCACCGCCGCCCGGGCCGCCGCGGACGGCACCGCGGACCGGCTGCGGACCGCGGTGCTGGACATAGCCGACGAGGCGGCGGTCCGCGCCGGCGTCGCCGCCGCCGTCACCGGCCTCGGCGGCCTGGACGTCCTGGTCAACGCGGCCGGCATCCTGCGCTCCGCGCACACCCACGAGACCAGCCTGGAGCTCTTCCACACGGTCATCGCGACCAACCTGACCGGCACGTTCCTGATGATCCGCGAGGCACTGCCGGCCCTCCTGGAGGGCGCGTCCCCGGTCGTGGTCAACTTCAGCTCCACGTCCGCCTCGTTCGCGCACCCCTACATGGCGGCGTACGCGGCGAGCAAGGGCGGCATCCAGTCCATGACGCACGCGATCGCCGCCGAGTACGCCAAGCAGGGACTGCGCGCGGTGTGTGTCGCGCCGGGCTCCATCGCCAGCGGCATGACCACCGGCCGCGGCCCGGGCCTCCCCGAGGACGCCGACATGTCGCTGTTCGCCAAGCTCGCCCCGGCCGTCGGCGAGGGTTTCGCGGGCCCGGAGACGGTCGCCGGCGTCATCGCGATGCTCGCCTCACGGGACGGCGCGTTCATCACCGGCACAGAGATCCGCATCGACGGTGGCACGCATATGTGACCGTCAGCACTCAACTCGAATGTTCCGGAAGGATGCTGACGGTACGTCAGGCTTGCCCGGTCTCGAACCGGCTCACCTTCCCGTCCGTCACCGTGAACTGCCAGCGCGTCCGCATCTCCCCCCAGGTGTCGTTGCGGTAGTCCGCCACGAGGGACAGTCCGTCGGCCGACTGCGATCGCACCGCCATGTGCCCGCGGGAGCCGAAGACCTCCCGGTCGGTCCACTCCCGAAGGTCGCGGTCGGTCCCGTCGTCGGACATCGTCGCGTCGGGGGTGAGCGCGGCGAAGAACGCCTGCTCGTCGTGGGCGTTGAGGGCGGTGACCAGGGCGCGCACGGCGGGGTGGGTCAGCCGGTCGGCGGGGAGGGGCATGTGCTGCTCCTTCGTGCGGTGCGGATGAGCGGGGTGTCCTTGCCGGGCCCGGCGGTTCAGGCCGGCGGTCGTCCGTCCTCCGGGGGCCGGCTCGCCCGGCGGTCCTGTTTCCGGAAGACCGACAGCAGGAGCGTGAGCACCGTGCCGCCGATCGCCCAGGCGGCGAGGACCAGCAGCGGGGCGGTCGTCGCGGCGCCGTCGAAGTACGCGAGTGAGCGTGCCGTCCAGGTGCCCGCGCCCGGGGGCAGGGCCGGGCCGATGGTGCGCCAGAACGGGGGCAGCAGCGGGTACGGGTAGGCGCCGCCCGCGCTCGGGTTGCCCAGGATGACGATCAAGAGGATCGCCAGGCCGATGCCGATGATGCCCAGCAGGGCCTGGCAGGCCAGCGTGGTGGCGCCCACCGCGAAGACCACCAGGGCACCCAGCCCCCACAACCCGGCGAAGGTGCCGGGCAGCGCGCCCAGGACCGGGCCGACGACGATCGCGCCGGCCAGCCCGGCGGCGATCGCGTACAGCGCGAGGGCGGCCAGCCGGATGACCGCCCGGTGCCCGTTGGAGGGCCGCGCCCCGGCGCTGATCGCGAGGATCGCGGCGCACAGATAGCCGCCGACGCACCAGCCGACGACCAGGTAGAAGGACGACAGGCTCCGGCTGTCGCCCCGGTCGGCGGGGGCGACGTCGACGGTCCGGACGGTGCGCCCCCGCGCCTTCTCGGCCGCGCCGACGACCAGTTCGACCGCCTGGGACAGCGAGGCGCCGCCGCCGCTCGCGACCAGCAGCCGGTCGGTGGTGCCGCGCGGATCGACGATCAGTGCCCCGTCGATCGTCCGGTCGGCGAGCCGCTGCCGCGCCACGCGTGCGGAGCGCAGCGCCCGCGGGTCCAGCGGGGAGCCGGGCGGCCGGTCCAGCTGCCGCACCACCTGCCCGGCGGCCGGCGGGGGAGCGACCACGCCGAACGGCACGTCCGTCGGCCGGGGCTGGTGGAAGGCGCCGGCGTACGAGGTGATGAACGCGGTCATCAGGCCCAGGACGCCGAGCACCAGCAGCGAGGCGTGCGGCGTCACCGCGCTCTTCACCTCGCGGAGGAAGGTGGTGCGGCTGCCGTCGTCCGTGGTGGCCATCCGTCACTCCTCGCCGCGGGTTCGCCCACCGGTGGCCGGGGAGGCGGCCACCGGAAGACGGCTTTCGCCCCGCTATCTTGCGATTGCCCCCATATCTTGCGATCCGCGGCCGATGGGTGCAGAACGGATGGGCCGAACGGCGCAGGGCGCGAAGACGATCTTTCCAGGTGCCCCGGCGTGTTGTTCGTACGAATGTTCGACGAGCGGGTTATGGTGGAGGTGAGGAACGAGGGACACAAGGTCAGCCGGGGGGCGGTGAGGTGCAGGAGGTGCGGATGCCAGGGTTCACGCATCTGCACACCGCTTCGGGGTTCTCCCTGCGCTACGGCGCCTCCCACCCGGAGCGGCTGGCCGAGCGCGCCGCCGAACGCGGGCTGGACGCCCTCGCCCTGACCGACCGGGACGGCCTCTCCGGCGCCGTACGGTTCGCCCGGGCCGCCGCGGAGGCCGGCATCCGCCCGCTCTTCGGCGCGGAACTGGCCGTCGCGGAGCACACCCCCGAGCCCCCGGCCACCACCCGCCGGCGCACCCCCGTGCGCGGCGGTGCCTTCCTCGACGAGTCCGCCGCCCGCGCCGTCTTCCTGGCCCGCGACGGAGCGGCCGGCTGGGCCGCCCTGTGCCGGCTGGTCTCGGCCGCCCACGCGGGCGGCGGCGACCGGCCCGTGCTGTCCTGGACCGACCTGGAATCCGCCGCGGACGGCCTCACCGTGCTGCTCGGCCCGGACTCCGACATCGGCCGGGCGCTGGCCGCCGGCCGCCCGGACCGCGCCGCCCGGCTCGTCGCCCCCTGGCGCGAGCGCTACGGCGAGGCGCTGCGCCTGGAGGTCGTCGACCACGGCCGGCCCGGCAGCGGCCCCGGCTCCACCCGGCTGGCCGCCCGCACCCTCGGCTTCGCCGTCGACCAGGGCATCCGCGCCGTCCTGACCAACGCGGTCCGCTACGCCGACCCCGGCCAGGGCCCGGTCGCCGACGTCCTGGACTCCGCCCGCCGCCTGGTGCCGGTGGACCCGCACCGCCCCGAGTCCTGGGACAGCGGTGAGCGCTGGCTCAAGGACGCCGCCGCGATGGCCCGCACCGCCGAGCGGATCGCCGAGGCGGCCGGCTTCCGGCGCGGCCTGGCACACCAGCTGCTCGCCATGACCGAACGGACCGCAGGGGAGTGCCTGGTCGACCCGCAGGACGACATCGGACTCGGCCGGATCCACTTCCCCGAACCCCGGCTGGTCGGCGCGGAACGCCGCACCGCCGCCCGGGTGCTGCGCTCGCGCTGCGCCGCCGGCATGGTCCTGCGCGGCCACGACCGCGACCGGACGCGCTGGGCCCGGCTGGACGACGAGCTGCGCACCATCGAACGGCTCGGCTACCCCTCGTACTTCCTGACCGTCGCCCAGGTCGTCGACGACATCCGGCAGCGCGGCATCCGCGTCGCGGCCCGCGGATCCGGCGCCGGGTCCCTGGTCAACCACCTCCTCGGCATCGCCCACGCCGACCCGGTCGAGCACGGGCTGCTGATGGAGCGCTTCCTGTCGACGCGGCGGGCCGCGCTGCCGGACATCGACATCGACGTGGAGTCCGCCCGCCGGCTGGAGGTCTACCGCGCGATCTTCGACCGCTTCGGCGCCGAGCGGGTCGCCACGGTCTCCATGCCCGAGACCTACCGCGTCCGGCACGCCGTACGGGACGTGGGCGCCGCGCTGGGCATGGACCCGGCGCGGGTCGACCGGCTCGCCAAGGCGTTCCCGCACATCCGCGCCCGCGACGCCCGGGCCGCGCTGACCGAGCTGCCGGAGCTGCGCGGCGTCCGGGAGTCCGGGACCGAACGGCTGTGGGAGCTGGTCGAGGCGCTGGACGCCCTGCCGCGCGGCATCGCCATGCACCCGTGCGGGGTGCTGCTCTCCGACGCCACGCTGCTGGACCGCACGCCCGTCGTGCCGACCAGCGGCGAGGGCTTCGCGATGTCCCAGTTCGACAAGGACGACGTGGAGGAGATGGGGCTGCTCAAACTCGACGTGCTGGGCGTCCGCATGCAGTCCGCGATGGCACACGCGGTCGCCGAGATCGGCCGCGCCACCGGCCACCGGCTCGACCTCGACGACCCCGCACAGGTGCCGCCCGGCGACCCGGCGACCTATGACCTCATCCGTTCCACCGAGACGCTCGGCTGCTTCCAGATCGAGTCGCCGGGCCAGCGCGATCTGATCGGCCGGCTGCAGCCCGCCACCTTCCACGACCTGGTGGTCGACATCTCGCTGTTCCGCCCCGGCCCGGTCGCCGCCGACATGGTCCGGCCCTTCATCGACGCCCGGCACGGCCGGAAACCGGTCCGCTATCCACACCCGGACCTGGCCGAGCCGCTGCGCGAGACCTACGGCGTGGTGGTCTTCCACGAGCAGGTCATCGAGGTGCTGCGGATCATGACCGGCTGCGCCCGGGACGAGGCGGACGAGATGCGGCGCGCGCTGTCCGAGCCGGAGCTGCAGGGCCGGGTGCGCGCCTGGTTCGCCCAGCGCGCCGAGCGGCGCGGATACGCACCCGAGGTGATCGCCCGGACCTGGGAGATCGTCGAGGCCTTCGGCTCGTACGGCTTCTGCAAGGCGCACGCGGTGGCCTTCGCGGTGCCCACCTACCAGTCCGCCTGGCTCAAGGCCCACCACCCCGCGGCCTTCTATGCCGGGCTGCTCACCCACGAGCCGGGGATGTACCCCAAGCGGCTGCTGCTCGCGGACGCCCGGCGGCGCGGGGTGCCGGTGCTGCCGCTGGACGTGAACCGCTCCGCGGTCACCCACCGGATCGAACTGGTGTCCGGTCGGGAGGGTTCCGGTTCCGCGGACACCTGGGGGCTGCGGCTCGCCTTCTCCGACGTCCACGGCATGAGCGAGGCCGAGGCGCGGCGGATCGCGGACGGGCAGCCCTACCACTCCCTCCAGGACCTGTGGCAGCGCGCCCGGCCGTCCCGCCCGATCGCCGAACGCCTCGCCCGGGTGGGCGCGTTGGACGCCTTCGGCGCGAACCGGCGGGACCTGCTGCTGTACGTCTCCGAGCTGCACCACCACGGACGGCAGGCGACCGGCGGCCAGTTGTCGCTGCACACCGACCTGGAGGAGCGGCGGGCCGACCCCGTCGAGCCCGCCGGACTGCCCGACCTCAGCGACGTCGAACGGCTCAGCGCCGAGCTGGGCGTCCTCGGCATGGACGCCTCCCGCCATCTGATGGCCGACCACCGGGAGTTCCTGGCCGAACTGGGCGCCCTGCCGGCCCGGCTGCTGCGCGATGCCAGGAACGGCGAGACGGTGCTGGTCGCCGGCGCCAAGGCGGCCACCCAGACCCCGCCGGTCCGCTCCGGCCGCCGGGTCATCTTCACCACCCTCGACGACAGCACGGGTCTGGTCGACTGCGCCTTCTTCGACAACAGCCACGAGGCGTGTGCCCACACCGTCTTCCACTCCTGGCTGCTGCTGGTGCGCGGCACGGTCCAGCGGCGCGGGCCGCGCAGCCTGAGCGTGGTCGGCAGCGCCGCCTGGAACCTCGCCGAACTGGCCGAACTCCGCCGCGAGGGCGGCCTGGAGGCGGTCGCCGCCCGGCTCGCCGCGGAGCCGGACCGGCCCACGGCCGGACCGGACGCGGCCGTCGACGCGGGCCCCGGCGAAGAGCCCGGCGAAGGCGCCGGCGAGGGAGCCGGGGAGCCCGCACCGGCCGGCGCCGGGCCGGGCCGCACCATCCGGCTGGAGACCGGCTACGAACTGCACCCGTGGGCCGACCTCCAGCCCCCGGGTGAACGCGCCGCCACCGGGCGGAAGCTGTGGCACGCGAGTCCCGGGAGCGCGGGATGACTCCAGCGACCCGGCCCCCCGCCCCGCCGCCGCGGCCCACCGGCGCCGCGCGGCCGCCCGGCATGCTCCACGTCCGCTTCCGCAACGCCCACGACACGCCGGTGAGCGCCGGACAGTTCGAGCAACTGCTGGGCCTGCTGGCGCAGTTCACGCCGACGGTCGAGGCGCTGCCGCCGGACGCCGCGCTGGCGGACGTCCGCGGCGCACTGCGCTACTTCGACCGCGACGCGGCGGGCATCGCCGAGCTGATCCGGCTGCGCGCACTGGCCTGGCACGGCGTACGGTGCACGATCGGGATCGCCGCCAACCCGCTGCTCGCCCGGATGGCGGCGCACGCCGCGGCGCCCGGCGAGATCCGGACCGTCCCCGACGACGCCGAGGCCGTCACCGCCTTCCTCGACCGCCGGCCCGCCTCGGCGCTGCACGGCGTCGGCCCGGCGACCGCCCGCGCGCTCTCCGCGTACGGGCTCGACAGCGTCGGCCGGATCGCCGCCGCACCGCCCGGGACCCTGCAGCGGATCCTCGGCGCCCGGGCCGGCCGGGTCGTCCACGACCGGGCCCGCGGTATCGATCCCACGCCGGTGGTGCCCAATGCCGTCGCCCGCTCGATGGGCGCCGAACACCGCTTCGTATACGACGAGTTGGACCCGGAGCGGCGCCGCCGGGCGCTGCTCTCGCTCGCCGACGAGCTCGGCGCCCGGCTGCGCACGACCGGGCAGGTGGCCCGCGCGCTCACCCTCACCGTCCGCTACGCCGACCGCTCCACGACCACCCGCACCCGCCGGCTCGCCGAACCGACCGCGCACGGCCCCGCGCTGACCGAGGCGGCCTACGCGCTGCACGCCGCGCTGGGACTGCAGCGGGCCCGGGTGCGGTCCGTGGCGCTGCGGGCCGAGGACCTGTGCCGCGCCGAACTCGCCGCGCGGCAGCTGAGCTTCGACCCGTCCGACGACAAGGCCCACCGCATCGAGGCGGCCGTCGACCGGGCCCGGGCCCGCTTCGGCGCCGGCGCCGTACGCCCCGCGGCGACCCTCGGCGGAGCCGCCCGCCGCACACCCCCGTCCCGGCACGCCACCAAGCCCCCCGGCCCGGGCGCCGGCCGGCACTGACCCCCGACGGGCCCGGCGGGTCCGGCCCCCGACGGGCACGGCGGGTCTAGCCGTAGAGCCGCTCGACGTACCGCGGGCCGTAGTGCTCCTCCAGCTCCGCCAGCGACTTGTCCGGCGCCTCGACGCCCCTGACGATCCGCGCCCGCGACGGCACCGCGTCCGGCTCCCAGGTCTCCGGCCGCCACAACTCCGAGCGCAGGAACGCCTTGGAGCAGTGGTAGAAGACCTCCTCGACCTCCACCAGCAGTGCCAGCCGCGGGCGGTTGCCCTTGACGAGGAGCCGGTCGAAGAACGGGGCGTCCCGCAGCAGCCGGGCACGGCCGTTGATCCGCAGGGTGTCGCCGCGCCCCGGCAGGACGTAGTTCAGCCCGACGTGCGGATTGGCGAGGACGTTCACGAAACCGTCCATGCGCTTGTTGCCGGGGCGGTCGGGGATGACGAGGGTGGTGTCGTCCAGGACGAGGGTGAAGCCCGCCGGGTCCCCCTTGGGCGAGACGTCGCACCGGCCCTCGGCGTCCGAGGTGGCTATCAGGCAGAACGGTGAACGGGCCAGCCACTGGCGATCGAAGTCGTGCAGCCGGTGGCGGGTCTTGTTGGCGGCATGGGAATTCGGGTGCCCCATCAGCTCCCGCAGCTCCGCCTCCGACGAGACCTCCGCGACCCCCGTGAGATCCGCCGTCCCCGAGTGAGCTGCCGTCTCCGAGTGACCTGCCGTCCCCGCGCGGTCCGCCGTTCTCGCGCCGTCCGCCGTCGTCGTCTCCATGGGTGTCTCCCCTCCGTCACCTGCCTGGTCAACGCGGTATCGACGGTACGCGACGGGTCTGACAACCGGCCCGGCCGAGTCGCATGAGTGAGGTATCCGACACGGCGGGCACGGCAGCACGGAACGGCAGATTCGACCCCCGTGCGTCCGGTGAGGGTTATGTGCGTTTTCCTTCACCGTCACACGACTGGTCCTTCTTGCTTACCCAGCCGTAACTTACTTGCCAGTCAACTGTGTTGGCCCTTGCGATCCGGATCGCAGGTGAACGACTCACCGAGCACCTCGGAGTCCCCTCACCCCCCTCACACCCCCCGCAAGGAGCCTCGTATGAAGCTGCGCTGGTCCCGACCACTGACCCTGCTGCCCGCCCTCGCCCTCACCCTTGGTTTCGCCACCGCTCCCGCCTCCGCCGACGCCCCCACCGTCCGCAGCGGCTGGAACAACTTCTCGTGCAAGCCCTCCGCCGCCCATCCGCGGCCGGTGGTCCTGGCGCACGGCACGCTCGGCAACTCCGTGGACAACTGGCTCGGTCTCGCGCCCTACTTGGTGGCCCGCGGTTACTGCGTCTTCTCCCTGGACTACGGCCAGCTCCCCGGCGTACCGCTCTTCCACGGCCTGGGGCCGGTCGAGG
This sequence comes from Streptomyces sp. NPDC059649, assembly GCF_042734445.1. Classification (NCBI taxonomy): domain Bacteria; kingdom Bacillati; phylum Actinomycetota; class Actinomycetes; order Kitasatosporales; family Streptomycetaceae; genus Streptomyces; species Streptomyces sp. NPDC059649. Next base: position 31,567 of record NZ_JBHWDV010000042.1, on the reverse strand, counting down.
CCTCCGCCGGGCAGCTCGCCACCTACGTCGACCGGGTGCTGGCCGCCACCGGCACGCAGAAGGTCGACATCGTCGGCCACTCGCAGGGCGCCATGATGGCGCGCGTCTACCTGAAGTTCCACGGGGGCGCGGACAAGGTGAACACCCTGGTCGGGCTGGCCCCTGACAACCACGGCACCGATCTCGACGGGCTGACCCGCCTGCTGGACCACTTCCCCGGTGCCAAGCAGTACCTGAGCAAGCTGACCCCCGGGCTGACCGACCAGATCGTCGGCTCGGACGTGCTCAACCGCCTCAACGAGGGCGGCGACACCGTCCCCGGCGTGCACTACACGGTGATCGCGACCAAGTACGACGAGGTCGCCACGCCCTACCGGACCGCCTACCTCGACGGCCCCGACGTGCACAACATCCTGCTCCAGGACCTGTGCGCGGTCGACCTCTCCGAGCACGTCGCCATCGGACTCGCCGACCCGGTGGCCTTCCACGAGACGGCCAACGCCCTCGACCCGGCCCACGCCACCCCGACCACCTGTCTGAACACCTGACGGTTTGCCGGCCCGGCCCCCGTATGTGAGGGGCCGGGCCGTGTGCCGTCCACCCTGGAGCGCGGTCTCAGCCCGCGGTCAGCAGGGCGTCGGTGCACTGCGCGGCCAGCTCCTCGGCGTGCGCGGGCAGCGGCTCCCCGCCGCGCAGATGGCGGCGCACCAGGGACAGCGGCAGGTCGACGACGGCGAGCGACACCCGCTCCAGGCCCAGCTCGCCGTGCAGCCCCAGCGCGCCCGCGAGCGCCGCCACCGCCGCCCGGACCCGCATGTTCCCCTCGTCCGCGCGGCGCAGCTGCTCCTCCGGCCAGTCGTCCCGGCCGAACTCGTGCGCCCCGTACAGGAGCAGCGCGGCCTCCTGGGGGTGCGCACGGCTCCAGGCGACGACGTGCCGGGACGCCGCCCGGCCCCCGTCGCGCGGCCCGTCCCCCGACCGCAGGGCCGCGAAATAACCCTCCTGGAAGCCCTCGACGGTGCGCAGCCACACCTCGGCGAGGAGCGCCGGACGGCCGGCGAAACGGTGGTACAGCGAGCCGCTGGGGGCGCCGACGGCCTGGGCGACCGCGGTCATGGTGACGCCCGAGGGCCCGTGCTCGGCCGCCAGTCCTACGGCGGCGTCGAGGAGCTGTGAGATGTCGAAACGGGGTGGCCTGGCCATGTTCTAGAGGGTACTCTCCACAATAATTGGAGGCAGTCCTCCAAAACCCCTTTTCCCTGCGCTGCGCCGCGCCCCCGTGGGCCCGGCGCCCGTTCCACGCCTCACGGAAAGGCCACCCGATGGGTGTCTACAACGTGCACGAGCGGGTGCTGCCCGTCCCCGACGCCGAGGCCGGCCTGCTGATCGACGGCCTGTCCGGCGCCGGCGACCGGCTCTGGCCGGGCCGCGACTGGCCCCCGATGGTGTTCGACGGCCCGCTGGCGGCGGGCGCCACCGGCGGCCACGGCCCGGTCCGCTACACCGTCGCCGCGTACGTCCCGGGCCGCTGGGTCCGCTTCACCTTCAGCGGGCCGCGGGGCTTCGACGGCTTCCACGAGTACACCGTCCACCCGCTCGGACCCGAGCGCACCCTGCTGCGCCACACCCTCGCCATGCGCGCCCGCGGCCCGGCCCGGCTCACCTGGCCGCTGGCCTTCCGCCCGCTCCACGACGCGTGTCTGGAGGACAGCCTGGACCGCGCCGAACGCGCCTGCACCGGCCGTGTCGCCCGGCCCGCCCGCCGGAGCCGCTACGTCCGCCTGCTGCGCCGCCTCGTCCGCTGAACCGCCCGCACCGCCCACGCGCCGGCGCAACGCCGTACCGGCCTGCAACGAGGCCCCGGCATCACCGCACCGCCCACGCGCCCGGCGCAACGTCAGGAAGCCGAGCGCCGCACCGGCGAGGGCCGGCGGGATCGCCGGCAGCCGGCCGGAGAGGACGAGGACCACGGCCGTCAGCACGGCGCTCGCGCCCACGCCGCACCACAGGGGAGTGCGACGCGGCAGCAGCACCAGCACGGTGGCCGGGCCGGTGCCGCGGCGGTCCACCCCTTCGCCGGAAACAGCGCGCCGCCGCCCCCACGGAGAGGGGACGGCGGCACTCCCGGCGGCGGCCGGGCCTGTGGGGGGCTTGTGGGGGATCAGCCGCGGTGGCGGGCGGCCTTGCGGCGGGTGGTGGCGAACAGCACCGCGGCACCGGTGGCCAGCACGGCCGCACCACCGACGGCCAGCGGGGTGGTGGAGGAGTCACCACCGGTCTCGGCCAGCCGCTGCCCGCTGACCGGCTTGGCGTCCCCGTCGGTCCGCGCGGCATTGCCACCGGCCTTCGCGGCGACCGCCTTCTGCTCCGCGGCCGGCGCCCCGCCCTTGTCCGACGGCGCCACCGCGTCCTTGCCGTCGGTGCCGTTGCCGCCACCGTGGTGGCCGGGGGCGGTCATGTCGTGGCCGTGGGCGGACATGTCCATCGAGGACTTGTCCGCGCCCGCCGCGAGCTGGCCGTCGGTCGGCGCGGAGGCGGCCGGCGCCGGCGCGGTGCCGGACCGGGACCCGCCGCTGTCCTTCCCGAACACCACGTCCGAGCAGGTGTAGAAGGCCTCGGGGCTGTCCGACCGCTGCCAGATGCTGTAGATCAGGTGCCGCCCGGAGCGCTGCGGCACCGTGCCGTCGAAGACGTACTCCCCGTTCGTCAGCGTCGGGTCGGTGACCTTCACGAACGGCTTCGACTCCAGGTCCGACCACTTCAGCGGCTTGCTCGGGTCGTAGCCGGACTTGGTGAGGTAGAGCTCGAAGGAACCCCTGTGGGGGGCGGTGGCCTTGTAGCGGAACGTGTGCTTGCCGGCCCGCATCTTCGACGCCGGCCAGTCGGCCCGCGGCAGGTCCAGGCCCTTGAACTGGGCGTTGCCGGCGCTGCAGAGCTTGCCGTCCGGGATCTTCTCCTTGGACCTGCCGCCGGCGTTGCCGTCCCGCACCCCGTTCCAGTCGTAGAACTGCTGCGCCCCGCCGGCCTGCACGGCCGCCTTGCACGCCGCGGACTTGGGGCTCTCCGGCCCCTCCGTGTAGCAGGCCAGGACCCGGCTGACCGGGTCCGACATCGAACCGTGCGCGACGGCCGGCCCCGCGGAGAGCACGGTGAGCGCCAGCGGCGCGATCCCGGCCAGCGCGATCCCGGTGGCCTTGCGACGAACGGTCATGGTGGGGGTCTCCTTCATCAGGTGCGTCGAGCAGTGGTCGAGCAGTGGGGGAAAGCAGCGGGGGAAGCAGCTTCCGCAAGGGGCAGCCGGAGGTGGGGGGTCGGCGCACGGACACCGGCGCCGCCCCCCGGTGACCGGCACCGGCGGCCCGCCTGCTGCCGCCTTGCGAGAAGCACGCTAGCCCCGCTGAACAGCCAATTCGCCCCCGAAAGCCGCTAGGTGAGGATCTTTATGGCGCCCTTAAGGGACCGCTAAGCGGGGCCACAGGCAGGCCGGGAGGAAACGGGCGCGGGGTGCCGGGGGCCGGGCATGCGGGGGCGTTGTCAGTGGTCGATGGCAGCATCGAGGCATGAGCACGCACCTGTCTGCCGACCCGTCCCCGCAGTCCCGCGACCTGACCCCCGACGATTCCGCCCGCCGGCCGGCCGAGGAGGAGCCGGCCGCCCTTCCGGTGGCCGATGCGGCCTACTGGGAGGCCGCCGCCGAGACCTTCGACGACGAACCGGACCACGGGCTGCGCGACCCGGCCGTGCGCGCGGCCTGGGCCGCCCGGTTGCGGGAGTGGCTGCCGGCCGGGCCCGCCGAGGTGCTCGACCTGGGCTGCGGCACGGGCAGTCTGGCCCTGCTCGCCGTCGAGCAGGGGCACCGGGTCCTGGGCGTCGACCGTTCCGCGCGCATGATCGAGCGGGCCCGCGTCAAGCTCACCGGGCGGGACGCCGTCTTCCTGGTGGGCGACGCCGCCGAACCACCCGTGGGGGAGCGGCGGTTCGATGTCGTGCTGGTGCGCCATCTGCTGTGGGCGCTGCCCGATCCGGCGGCCGCACTGCGCCGCTGGGCCGCTCTGCTGCGGCCCGGCGGACGGCTGGTCCTGGTGGAGGGCCGCTGGGGCGAGTCGGACCCGATCGGCATCACGGCGCCCGAACTGGCCGATCTGGTCAGCCCGTTGGCGGCACGTATGGTCGTGCAGGACCTCGCGCACGACGCGGTGTTGTGGGGCAAGGAGGTCCGTGACGAGCGGTACGCCCTGTTGGCCGACATACCTGACTAACCGTTCCGCTGCGCTTTGCGGCGCCCCGTACGTTGTCGGCCGTCCCGCCGTGGGGCTTCTCGCCGTTGCTCCCCCACTGCCTAAAGGGCGTGGGAGGTACTCCCAGCGGCGGGTGTGGTGTTGTCGGGTGCGGTGACAGCCCTACAGACTTCGTCCTCCGGTCTGTCCCCTCCCGTGAGTGGGTGGAAGAGGTGAGTGGGGGCGGGCGTGGTTCTGGTCGCCGCCCGCGCGTACGGGCCACGGGCACCCCCACCGGCCGTTTCCCTTCCCACTACGGGAGGGGCTGGACCGGAGGACGAAGCCTGGAGGGCCAGAACCGCACCCGACCACCCCCAGCCCGCCGCAGGCGCAACGGCGAACAAGCCCCGCGGCGCAGCAGGCGGGTACGTGCGGGGCGCCGCAAAGCGCAGCGGCGAGCGAGCCCCGCGGCGGGACGGACAGGTACGTGCGGGGCGCCGCAAAGCGCAGCGAAACGGCGAGCAACCACCGCGGCGGGAAAGCCAGGTACGTGGGCGGCACCGCAAAGCGCAGCGGTATGGCTCGTTCCGGGTGGTTCGGCGGCGGGGTCGGTGGTCGATACATCTATTGGCGCGTACGGTGATCGTGCCGGTCGCCAGCGGGATGCGGCGGTCGGCCGCCCACGAAGGAGGAGCCGCCCGTATGTGCGGAATCACCGGATGGATCGCCTACGACCACGACCTCACCACCCAGCGCCCCACCATCGAAGCGATGACCGCGACCATGGCCTGCCGCGGGCCGGACGACGCCGGCAGCTGGCTCGGTACCCATGCCGCCCTGGGCCACCGCCGGCTCGCCGTCATCGACCTCGACGGCGGCAGGCAGCCCATGACCGTCGATCACGACGGCCGGACCGTGCTCGTCACGACGTACAGCGGCGAGGTCTACAACTACCGCGAGCTGCGCTGCGAACTGGAAGGGCTGGGCCACGCCTTCCGCACCAGCAGCGACACCGAAGTGGTGCTGCACGCCTACCTCGCATGGGGCGAGGCGTTCGCCGACCGCCTCAACGGCATGTACGCGTTCGCGCTCTGGGATCCCCGTACCGAGGAACTCCTGCTGGTCCGCGACCGGATGGGCATCAAGCCGCTCTACTACCACCCCACCGCCGACGGCGTGCTGTTCGGCTCGGAGCCCAAGGCGATCCTGGCCCACCCCGACGTACGCCCCACCGTCGACGCCGAGGGCCTCGCCGAGCTGATCACGTTCACCAAGACCCCCGGCCACGCCGTCTACAAGGGCATGCACGAGGTCCGCCCCGGCCATCTCGTCCGGGTCCGCCGGGGCGGCCTGACCGTGCGCCGTTACTGGGCCCTCGAAGCCCGCGAGCACACCGATGACCGGGACACCACCGTCGCGCACATCCGCGACCTGCTCGACGACATCGTCGCCCGTCAGCTGATCGCCGACGTACCGCTGTGCACCCTGCTCTCCGGCGGACTGGACTCCTCCGCCATCACCGCGCTCTCCGCCAAGGCGCTGGCGGAAGCCGGCCGCGGTCCGGTGCGCTCGTTCGCCGTCGACTTCACCGGCTACACCGAGAACTTCCGCCCCGACGACCTGCGCGGCACCCCCGACGGGCCGTACGCCCACGCCCTCGCCGCACACGTCCGCGCCGACCACCACGACATCGTCCTGGACACCGCCGCCCTGATGGACCCCGGCCACCGTGCCGCGGTGCTCGCCGCCCGCGACCTGCCGAACGGCTTCGGCGACGGCGACACCTCGCTCTACCTGCTGTTCAAGGCCGTCCGCGAACAGTCCACGGTCGCCCTGTCCGGCGAGTCCGCGGACGAGGTCTTCGGTGGCTACCGCTGGTTCCACGACCCCGAGGCCGTGCACGCCGACACCTTCCCCTGGATCGCCGCGGGCCTCTCCGGCCGTTTCGCCGGCGGCACCGCGGTCCGCGAGGCGCTGCTCGACGCCGCACTGCTCGCCGAGCTCGATCTGCCCGGCTACGAGGCCCGCCGCTACCGCGAGGCGCTCGCCGAAGTGCCGTACCTCGACGGCGACACCGGCCACCAGCGCCGGATGCGCGAGATCAGCTACCTCCACCTCACCCGCTTCGTGCAGATCCTGCTCGACCGCAAGGACCGCGCCAGTATGGCGGTCGGCCTGGAGGTCCGGGTTCCGTTCTGCGACCACCGCCTCGTCGACTACGTCTTCAACACCCCCTGGTCACTGAAGACCTTCGACGGCCGGGAGAAGTCGCTGCTGCGCGCCGCCACCCGCGACGTCCTGCCCGACGTGGTCGCCGACCGCGTCAAAAGCCCCTATCCCAGCACCCAGGACCCCCACTACACCGAGGCGCTCCGCGCCGAACTCAAAGAACTGGCCGCCGACCGCAATGCCCCCGTCCGCCCGCTGCTGGACCCCGCCGTACTGGCCGAGGTCACCGCCGACGGCGCCACCCAGGACATCCGCCCCGGCGCCGAACTGGCCCTCGGCATGAACGCCTGGCTCCGGACGACGGGCACGACACTGGAGGCCTAGCGAGCTCCCGCGAGCCTGCCCCTACGCGCTTCCGGCCTTCCGCGCCGCCTTCCGCGCCGCCTTCCGTGCCTCCCGGCGCGCCGGGCGCTCCTGACGCACAATGGATGCCACAAAGAGATCCGGCACCCCGTCACGGCACCACCAGGAGCGCCCCCGTGTCCCCGCAGACCGTGAGCATCACCATCGACCAGGCCTCGGCCGTCGCGCCCTTCGAGCAGGTCCGCACCCAGATCGCGGACCAGGCCAGGGAGGGCGCCCTGCCGGTCGGCTACAAGCTCCCCACCGTCCGCGGCCTGGCCGAGGACCTCGGTCTGGCCGCCAACACCGTCGCCAAGGCGTACCGCGCCCTGGAGACCGACGGTGTGATCGAGACCCGCGGCCGCAACGGCAGCTTCATCGCGGCGGCCGGCGACGCCGCGGAGAAGGAGGCCGCCGCGGCCGCCGAGAGCTACACCCGGCGCGTCCAGCGCCTCGGCCTGGACCGGCGCGCCGCCCGCACCGCCGTCGAGAACGCCCTGCGCGCCACGTATGGAGCCGAGGACTGACGGGCACGACCAACGGGGCCCGACAAGGCCCCGGCCGCAACGGCAACCACGGCAATCCGCCCCGCGCCTCCCGAAAGGACCGCCTCCCGATGCCCAGCAAACAGGCGCTCGTCCGCCGCCCCGGTCCGCGCCTCGCCGAGGGCCTGGTCACCCATATCGCCCGGCGTCCGGTCGACCCGGTACTCGCCCTGCGCCAGTGGGAGGGCTACGTCCAGGCGCTGCAGGACCACGGCTGGCGGACCACCGAGGTGGCGCCCGCCGACGACTGCCCGGACGCGGTGTTCGTCGAGGACACCATGGTGATGTTCCGCAATGTCGCCCTGCTCGCCCGCCCCGGCGCCGACCCCCGCAGGCCCGAGATAGCGGCCGCCCGGGAGGCCGTCGAGGCACTCGGCTGCTCCGTCAACGTGATCCGGCCGCCCGGCACCCTGGACGGCGGCGACGTCCTGAAGATCGGCGACACCGTCTACGTGGGCCGCGGCGGCCGCACCAACGCCGAAGGCGTACGCCAACTCCGCGCCGCCTTCGAGCCGTTGGGGGCCCGCGTGATCGCCGTACCGGTCAGCCGGGTGCTGCACCTCAAGTCCGCGGTGACCGCGCTCCCCGACGGCACCGTCATCGGCCACCCGCCGCTGGTCGACGACCCGGCCGCCTTCCCGCGCTTCCTGCCCGTCCCCGAGGAGGCCGGCGCGCACGTCGTCCACCTCGGCGGCGACGCCCTCCTGATGTCCGCCGGCGCCCCCGGGTCCGCCGCCCTCTTCACCGACCTCGGCTACCGGCCGGTCCCCGTGGACATCTCCGAGTTCGAGAAACTGGAGGGCTGCGTCACCTGCCTCTCGGTCCGGCTGCGCGGACTGTACGCATGAGACGTGCCGCACGCTGAACGGCTCGGGCGCGGTACCCGGGCGCCTCGTGCGCCTGCCGCCGCCCGCCCCCGCACCCGGCCTATCGTGACGCCATGAGCAACCTCGATACCAGACCCGCGCCGAGTCTGTGCGGGGGCACCGGCCGCACCGGCCCGGTCCGCGACCTCCAGCCCGGCAAGCAGGTGCCGCTCGGCGAGAGCACCGTGGTCCGCCGGCTGCTGCCCAACCTCGGCCGGCGGATGGTCGGCGCCTGGTGCTTCGTCGACCACTACGGCCCCGACGACATCGTCGACCAGCCCGGTATGCAGGTGCCGCCGCACCCGCACATGGGACTGCAGACGGTCAGCTGGCTGCACGCGGGCGAGGTGCTGCACCGCGACAGCCTGGGCAGCCTGCAGACCGTCCGCCCGCGCGAACTCGGCCTGATGACGTCCGGCGGAGCCATCGCCCACTCCGAGGAATCCCCGCGCGACCACGGCCCGTTGCTGCACGGCGCCCAGCTGTGGGTCGCCCTCCCCGCCGAACACCGCCACACCGCGGCGCACTTCGAGCACCACACCGACCTGCCACGGGTCACCGGCGGCCACGGCGGCCTCACCGCCACCGTCATCCTCGGTGAACTGGACGGCGCCACCTCCCCGGGCACCACCTACTCGCCCCTCGTAGGCGCCGACCTCGCCCTCACCGCCACCACGGACACCCGCCTCCCCCTCAACCCCGACTTCGAGTACGCCGCCCTGACCATCTCCGGCGAGACCGAGGTCGACGGCGTCCGCCTCACCCCCGGCGCCCTGCTCTACCTCGGCTGCGGCCGCACCGACCTCCCGCTCCGCGCCCACTCCGACAGCAGCCTGATGCTCCTGGGCGGCGTACCGTTCGAGGAACAGATCGTGATGTGGTGGAACTTCGTCGGCCGCACCCACGAGGAGATCGCCGAGGCCCGCACCGACTGGATGGACACCACCCGCTTCGGCACCGTCCACGGCTACGCCGGCCCCCGCCTCCCGGCCCCCGACCTTCCCCCGGTCGTCCTCAAGCCACGGGGACGGGAGCGCTGACGGGACGCCCAGCCGGTGCACCCGGAAGGCCAGAGCCGTACATCGCCGCCTGCCGACCGCTTGCCCCGTCCCCCGGCGCCCCGGATAGGGTCACGCGGTCGGAGGGGGGCGGGCGAAGCGAGGGTTCGGTGTGATCTGGATAGGTGTGGGCGCATTGGTCGCCGCGGTGGTCTGTGCGTACGTGGTGCGGGTCGCGCATGGGCGGGCTCGGGCCATGGAGAGCACCGAGACGCTGCCGGTGGCGGATCTGCGGGCGTTGCACGAGGCGGCGGCGGCAGCCGCGGGCCCCGGGCACTTCCGGTACCGGTGTGAGGTCGTCGGGCAGGCCCTGCCCCACCAGGACGGGGTGCTGCGGTCCGAGCTGGAGGGCGTGGACTGCGTGTGGCACCGGCACCGGATCACCCGCAAGTACGAAGAGGTCTACCGCGACGGCAACGGCAACCGGAGGCGCAGGACGTCTACCGATGTGCTGTCCGAGCACTCCAGCCCGACCGCGTTCTTCGTGGCCGACGCGACCGGGAAAATGGTGATCCGTCCCGGTGAGCACGAGGTCGTCGGGGCGGAGAAGGTGCTCGACCGGTTCGATCCGCATACCGGGGGAGGCGGGAGGCGTCTGCGGATCGGGCCGCTGAGCCTCGATCTCGGGAGCGGTGACGGGACGATCGGGTACCGGCGCGAGGAGTGGGTCGTCCGCCCCGGCAGCCGGTTCTACGTCCACGGTGAGGCCGCCGACGGGGACGGCCGGCTGGCGGTCGGCGCACCGGCCGAGGGCGGGGTCTTCGTCATGTCGGTGAAGTCCGAGGAGGAACTGCTCCGCGGCGAGAACAACAAGGTGTGGATCTTCGGGCTGGGGGCGGGGGTCGCCGCCGTCGCGGGGCTGGTGTTCCTGGTGCTGGGGATCGTCGGCTGAGCGACTGCCCCCGGTCGGCTGAGCGCCGGCCCCCACCTCGAAGGCGGCCTCAGCGGGTCACCTGGAGCAGGAAGGTGGGGTCCGGCAGGTCGTGGTCGGGGCCGGGGCGGGCCGGGGTCCGCAGTTCGAGGGCGCCGGTGCAGGCGACCCGGTCGGCCACCCGGGCGCAGGCCACCGCGCTGTGCAGGTCATCGGTGGCCAGCATCGGGCTGACGGCGCGGCCCGTGCGGCCGCCCGGGTGCGAGGTGAGCCGGGCGTCCCGGCCCACCCAGATCGACACCTTCTCCGCGCCGCCGGACCGTGGCTGCACCTCCGACCAGACCGTGCCGCAGGCCGGGCTGAACAACAGCCGCACGGTGTAGGTGGCGTCCGTGATCGTGCTCGCCGTTCGGGCGTCGCGGTGGCAGCCGAACCGTTTCGGGTAGCGGCCCTCGCAGCGGTGCCCGTGGCAGGGGTCGGGCGCGGTCCACTCCGCCCGTACCGCGTGCGCCGGGATGCTCGCGATCGAGGCCGCCGCTCCCATGGTGGCCAGCACGGCCGTCAGGGCCATCAGCGCCGCGGCACCCCGCAGTTTCCGCCGCGCGGGGCCGGTGGGCGGCGCCGGCTGCCGGGTCTCCGTGGTGGCCGCCGCGTTCCCGGCCGGTGCCGGTGCCGTACGGGCCCGGTGCGCCGCCTCGCACAGGCCGAGCAGCCGCGGCTGGTCCGCCCCGGCCACCCGGCCCAGCGCCTCGACCGCGGCGCGCGGCGGCAGCTTCTCGCCGTTGAGATAGCGGTGCCAGGCGGACTTGCTGTACGGCGTGCGCTTGGCCAGCCCGTCCAGGCTCAGCCCGGTCCGCTCCTTGAGTATGCGCAGCTCCTGGGCCAGGAGCTGCCCGGCCGGATCGAGTGTGTCGGGCAGCGGCCGCCAGCGGGACACCATGTGCGCCTCCCTTACCGCCCTGCCTGTGATCCGGCAGTGGTTCCCCCGCAGAGGCCCCAACCGGTTGCCCGGGGCGTCTGATTCCTCCTTGATGGCGGAATGTGTACCCATGCCCAGGGGTTGATGACACTTTGGCCGGAAGAGCGGGAAAGGTCAGTTGAGCGCTTTTTCGTACAGCCGGAAGGTGCGGGCGCCGGCCGGCCCCTCGGTGAAGCCCAGGCACAGCCGCGGCGTACCGGTGTCGCCGCCCCACCGGACGGCCAGCCCCTCCGGCTCGCGCGGGGACAACTCCGGTGCCGTCCGGTCCATCTGCTGCCACGCCACCCTGCCGGTGCGCAGATCGATGCGGTAGAGGCGGGCGTTGCCGCCCGAGGACGGCGGGTTGCCCACGCCGTACGCACTGCCGAGCAGCTGGTACGCGGAACTGCCGTGCAGGGCCATGCCCTGGAAGGGCAGCCCGAGGTGGGCCCCGGGCTGGGCAAAGGTGATCAGCGGCCGGAACACCCCGGCCCGGAACCGGTCGAGATCGTGCAGCGCGAAGCGCGGTGTCCCGCTTCGCTTGTAGCGCAGCAGCAGGCGCCGGTGCACCGGGTCGACGGCGGGGGAGTTGCTGGTGGAGCCGGTGACCGGCCGGTACGTCCGCAGACCGGGGGAGGTGGGTGACAGCACCCGGCCGTCGGTGAACCGGAAGCGGCACAGTCCGCGCCCGTACCCGGACGCCGGGTTGGCGTCCCACTCGGTCCACAGCGCGACACCGTCCCAGGACTCCTCCAGGCCGATCGAACCGCCGTGCCCGAACCCCTTCAGATACATGTGCCCGGCCGGCGACCCGTCCCATGCCAGCCGGTTCAGGCACAGATCGCCCCGCCGGACCCGCACCGTGTGCGGGACGGCCGCCCGTTCCCCCGGCAGCCGGACGCCGCCCGCCACCACCTGCAACGCATAGACGTGCCCCCGTAACTCGTCGAAGGCGAACGACTGCAGCACGGTGGTGTGCCGCAGCCGCCCGGCGAGGAACTGCCGCCCCGCCGCGGCCAGTGCGGGCAGCGCCCGGTCCGGCGGCGCCGCGACGGCCTGCGAACCCGGGACGGCCGCGACCGCGCCCGCGGCACCCCCGAGCCACCGAAGGACCGCCCGGCGTCCCGGCCCCGCCGCGGAGAAGTCCGTGCTCATCAAACCTCCAGGCCATCGGTCCGGTCGCCCGCCCGCCCGTCGCCGCGAACGGGCGGGCGGGCGGAGGTCATCCGGACGCCGCTGTCCGCGCGGCGCCCGCCGCGGCGGGATCACCGCCACGGACATCAGCGCCAAGGCATCCGCACGACGGGCATCAGCACCACGGAACGGTCTGGAACGCATGGACGTAGTGGGCGGAGACGTAGCCCCGCCGATGGGCGAGCCGGTACCAGTACGGGTTGCCGTGGACGCTGCTGCCGGTCGTCGTGCACCGCAGCCCGTGCAGGCTCCCCGAACGCAGCGCACCGATCACCCGGTACGTGACACCCGGGCCCGAGCGGACGTGCAGCGGCACCCCGGGCGGGGTCACCACCTCCCCTTGCGCATACCGCACATGACGGTGCACATGACGGCCCGTCGGCCCCGGCACGCCCGTGCCGTGGTGGACCGCGTGGGTATGCCGACCGGGGTGGCGGTACGGACCGGAGTCGGCCACCGCCACCGCGGGGACCATCGAAAGGGCGGCCGCCAGGGCGACCACACCGTTGCGGAACAGGCGTCGGTTCATCGGAACCTCCTCGAACGACTGCAGCGGCACCGGAGCGTGCCCTGCGTCGCTCAGCGTTTCCGACCGCTCACCCGTCGATGCCGTCCCAGCCGTCCCAGGGAGGAAGTGGAACCCCGGCACGGGCCGGGGAAACCCCCGTCCCTTGCCCGGAAACCGCATGTACTGGGCAGTTGGATCGCTAATCTGCCCGTGTGCTACGTCGTGGTGGGGAACGTCAGGGTACGGCCTGGGTGCTCGTGGCCGGGGCGGTGGTGCTGGGTATCGGGCTGCTGTTCGTCCTGTGGAGCGCGCCGGGGGGTGGGCAGCGGGACGCCAAGGGACCGGCGCGGGGGCGGACGGCCGGGCCGGCGGTCGGGTGGGGGTTCACACACACCCAGTTCAGTGCGGACCGGGGCGCGGACGCGGCGGTGGAACGGGCCGCCCGCCTGCTCGCCGGGCAGCCGATGGCGCAGAACCAGCACCTCATGGGCTGGGGCGCGGACAACCCGGAACCGAGCCCCGGGCGGTACGCGTTCGACGACCTGGACCGGCGGCTGGCGCTGATCCGGCGCACCGGCGGCACACCCGTACTGACGCTGTGCTGCGCGCCGGACTGGATGAAGGGCGGGACGCCCGGCCGGACGGACTGGAGCCAGCTGGAGAAGGCCCCGGAACCGGAGCACTACGCGGATTTCGCGGCGCTCGCCGGAAAGATCGCCCGACGCCATCCGGAGGTCCGGCATTTCGTCGTCTGGAACGAATTCAAGGGGTTCTTCGACGACGCCAAGGGGCGCTGGAACGCCGAGGAATACACCCGGCTGTACAACCTCGTCTACCAGGAGCTGAAGAAGGTCGACGAGCGGAACCAGGTGGGCGGGCCCTATCTGGTGATGGACAGTTATGTGCCGGGCGACGACCGGTATCCGTCGGCGCTCGAGGGGGCGTGGGGGCATCTCGACCAACGGACGCTGGATGCGTTCGCGTACTGGAACCGGCACAAGGCCGGCGCGGATTTCCTGGTCGTCGACGGGTCGAGTTACAGCAAGGACGACCGTTACGCCCCCGACGTCTTCACCGCCGCCCGGAAGTTCGCCGAGGTGGGGCGGTGGCTGCGGCACGAGAGCGGGCTGCCGCTGTGGTGGGCCGAGTGGTACGTCGAGGTCGCGGACGAGAAGGGCGGGCGGAGCGGCTGGAGCGAGCGCAAGCGGGTCGCCGCACAGGCCGTCGCGCTGATCGAGATGGCGGAGGGCGGGGCGACCGGCGGCTTCTACTGGAATCCGGAAAGGGACGGGAAGGGGCCGGGCGGGAAGGAATGCCCGGGGTGTCTGTGGAGCAGTACCGAAAACCCGGACGGCGGGCGGGAATTGCCCATGTGGAGCCTGCTGGCGCGGTTTTCCCGTACTTTTCCGCCGGCGGCCCGGCCGCGGGAAATGGCCACCGGAAACGGCGACATCCTGGGGCTGAGCGACGGGCGGACCGCGCTGCTGGTGAATACCGCGCGGCGGTCCGGGGCGGCGCGGGTGGGCGGAAAGGAGCACCTGGTGGACGGGTACGGGGTGCGGTGGGTTCCGCTCACGCCATGACGAGCGTCATCGTGCGGTGGGCTCCCCTCGCGGAGTGAGTGCCCCCTTATAACCTCGCCTACGACCTCGCCCACGACCTGCCCTACGACATCGTCACGAAGCGCTGGACCAGCGACGCCAGGAACGTCAGCAGCAGTGGCATCGCGAACCAGAAGAGGGCCTGGATCCGCCGGAGTTGCCGGGGAGTGGGGGAGGGCGACCGGACGCGGAGCAGCTCGCGGGCGGTGAGGACCGTCAGCAGGGCGAGCAGGGACAGCGCGCCCAGCACCGACCAGGGGGTCCAGGTCACCCGGGGGCCGGCCGGGCCCGGGTGGGCGGCGGGGACCGTGCCCGGCGGGCGCTGCGCGAGGGCGTAGAGCGCGGCGTGTGCGGTGCCGAACACCCGGCGGAGGTCGGGGCGGTGGTCGAGGGCGGTGCGCAGCCGCCGCTCCCAGCCCCGGGGATACGCCGAGCCCAGCCGCAGCGCCTCCGACTGGCCGTGATTGACGATCAGGTACGACTGCGGACCGGCCTTCCGGAGTGCGCTGACCAGCGGCGCCACCGCGGCCGGATCGCGGGGCGCGAGGGTCGGTACGTACTGCACCCGCTCCATGTCCCTGGCGCCCCAGGGCATCGCCGGGGTGACGCTGTTGACCGGGTCGTCGCTCGGCCACAGCAGCCGCACCGTCGGGCGGTCGTGCGCGTAGACGTAGTCCATGGCGGTCACCTCTCCCGGCCGGACGCGTTCGAAGGGCTCGTTGCCCCAGCGGGCGACGAGGAAGCCGGCGGTCAGGAGCAGGCCCGCGAGCAGCGCGGCGAGCGGACCGTGGGTGCGGCGCCGGGCGGGCGTGACGCGCGGGAAGAGGGCGAGGGCGGCCAGCGTGCAGGCGCCGGGCAGGGCGAACAGGAAGACCCGCAGGGCCATTTCGCCGCCGTACGACTGCAGGCCGAAGGCCAGGAACGGGACGAAGGCCAGGGCCGGCAGGGAGCGTTCGGTGAAGCCGGCCGCGCGCCGGCGCAGGACGCCCCAGCAGGCCAGCGCCAGCACCCCGCCGGCCAGCGCCACCCGGGTGCCGAGGACGAGCTGGTGGGTGGGGTCGCCGCCGGTGATCCGGTCGGTGACGGACGAGGTGACATTGGCGCCGATGCCCCCGAGGCCGCCGAACAGCTCGTCGAAGTGGCCCGACCAGTAGGGCTCGGCCAGGAACCCCACCCACCCCGCGACCAGCACCCCGAGCAGCAGCGGCAGCCCCGGCAGGGTGCAGCGGCGGGCCACCACCAGGACGGTGAGCACCCCGAGCATGACGAAGGGGGTGAGCTGGTGGCCCGCCACCGACGCGGTGAAGAGGGCGAGGAGGACGGCCAGCAGGGTCACGCGCCGGCCCGGACCGGCCGGCAGCACGGCGGCCTCGCCCGGGCGGTGGCGGCCCGCCTCGCCGTGCGGAGCGCGGAACCACACCAGCAGGATCGCGACGAAACAGAGGTAGAGGAGGTAGGTGAACCCCTGCGGGGAGAAGTAGTCCTGGCCGACCCAGCCGCACAGCACGAACAGCCAGGCCGCGCACCACTTCGCCCGCCACCCGGCCCGTACCGCCTTCAGGAGGAGGAACAGCGGGGCCAGGTACAGGAGTTGGAGGGTGAGCGGCCACCAGCGGAGGAGTTCCGTGAGGTCGGTGACACCGCACGCACCGGCGAGGAACTGCGCTCCGGCGAAGAAACCGGGCCAGCTCCAGCGCGCGTCCAGGTCCGGTACGGCCACGCCGGTCCGGGCGAGATGGTCCAGGAACCCCAGATGCTGCCAGGCGGTGGGGAAGCGCGGTGCGGCCTCCAGGACGGCGGGCAGGGCGTGCAGCGCGACCACCGTCAGCAGGAGGACGGACGCCAGCAGCGCACGGTGCTGCCGGCGGAGCCCGAGCGCCACCGCGAACGCCGCCACCAGGAGGGCCGCCCCGGCGAGAGTCGCGCCGGGCAGGACGGAGATCAGGCCGAGGCCGTTCATCCGGTCCAGGGCGCTGTCGTCCGTACCGCGCAGCGGCAGCCAGAACAGGACCGCGGCGGCGGCCGGCAGGGTCCGGGCGAGGGCGGTGGCCGCCCGGTCCGTACGGCGCCCGGGGCGGGACCGGCCGCGTCGCGGGGGGCGGGTCCGCCGCACGGACCTCCGGCGTACGGCCGCTTCCCGCGGCATCCCGTACGCACCGTCGCCCAGGTCCCCGTAGGCGGCCAGGTCCGCCAGATCGCCGTCCGGGGCGCGGCCGTCCGGAGGGACCCGGCACGGCGGCGCCGGGGCGGTGCCGCCGCGCAGCACCCGCCGGAGCCGCGGGGCGGCGAGTGCGACGATCACCGTCAGGCTGCCGACCTCGGCGATCCCGGCACCGGTCAGCCCCCGGTGCGGCAGCAGCACCAGGGTCAGTCCGAGCACCGAGGCGCACAACAGGCCCTGGAGGGCGGCCAGTCCGGACGTCCGGCTCCGGGCGCGCAACACCGCGAAGTGCACCTCCATCACGACCCGCAGCCCGGCACCGACCGCGTACCAGCGCAGCAGCGGCGTCGCCGCCCGTGCGTACCCGGGGCCGAACACGCCCAGGATCCACGGCGCGAAGAGGAACAGGCCCAGGCAGACCGGGAGCATGATGCGGGTCATCCGGCGCAGCGCGGCCCGGGTGTGCCGGGCCAGGCCCGCCGGGTCGTGCGCCCCTTCCACGGTGAGCGAGGCGCCCATGTTGAGGGCCAGCAGATTGACCGTGCCGCCGATGGTGGTGGTGACGTAGAAGTACGCGTTGTCCGCCGCGCCGACCTGCGAGGCGACCAGTACCGGTACGAGGTGGACCACGGCGAGCGAGAAGAGCGAGCCGGTGGAGTCGCCGGCCAGGAAGCGGCCCAGTTCGCCGGGCGACGGCGGCCGGGCGGTGCGGCGGGTGGCCCGTACGTGGCGCGGGATCAGCCGCCGGAAGACCAGCCAGCCCAGCGGCAGCACCGACACCGCGATCGCCGCGGCCCAGGACACGAACACCCCGGCGGTGGGGAACGCGGCGGCGAGGACGACCAGCAGCGCCAATTTCACGGTGGAGAAGGCGAGGTTGCCGGCCGGGACCCAGCAGGCGCTGCGCAGCCCGGTCAGCACCCCGTCCTGGAGGGTGAGCACCGACCACGCCACCACCGCCACGACGAAGCCGACACCGGCCGGCAGGCCGTGCAGGAAGCGGTAGGAGGGGCCCCAGAGGCCGAGGGTGAGGAGGAAGGCGGTGGCGGCGAGGGCCACCACGACCGCACTGCCCGTATAGGTGCGCCGCACCAGCCGCCCGGTGGTGTGGCCGGCGACCGGGAGGAAGCGGGCCAGCGCACCGGTCAGGGTGACCGCCGTCAGCCCCGCCAGCAGCTTCATCGCGGCGATCGCCGCCGACCCCTGGCCGACCGCGAACTCGGTGTAACAGCGGGCCGCGACCAGCCAGAACCCCAGGCCGAGCAGACCGGAGACACCGGTGTTCAGCATCAGCGCCCAGGCGTTGCGGAACAGCGGACTGCCCGGCGCGCGTCCGGCGGACCCCCGCGCCGCCGCCTCCGGCTCCGGGCCCGTGTGCTCCGCGGCCCGGGTGGTCGTCTCAGGCACCGGCGTGGCCGCTCCTTCCTCCGCCGCGGCGGGGCCACGCCGGGCTCGGCGTCAGAAGCCCGGCGGACACGGCCGCACCGCCTGACGTGCCCGCCGGACCACCGCGTACCCCTTGGTGAGCACCCGGTCCGCGGCATAAGTACGGAGCAGCCCGCGGCCCTCGACGAGCCGGGCGAACTCCGCGGTCCCGGTACGGCGCCGCACGGTCAGCCGGGCCAGCGCGTACGGGCCCTGCGCGCGGGCCGCGAGCGCATTGCCGACCGCGAGTGCCTGCCGGAAGCCGAGCCCGCGCACCGTGCGCCGCACCCGCCGGTCGGAGTGGCCGTAGGGGTACGCGAAGGACTCCGGCGCCGTGCCCACCTCCTCGGCGATCAGCTCCCGGCAGCGCAGCACCTCCTGCCGCAGCCGCCGGTCGTCGAGGCCGTCCAGCGGGGGATGCCCGTGGCCGTGCCCGCCGATCTCCACGCCGGCCGTGGCCAGTTCGCGCACCTGCCGCCAGTCGAGCATGGTGTCCGGTGCGTCCCCGGTGTCGTACGGGCCGCGCAGCCAGCCCGTGGAGAGGAAGAGGGTGGCCGGGAAGCCGTACCGGGCGAGGGCGGGCAGGGCGTAGCGGTGGACGCCTTCGTAGCCGTCGTCGAAGGTGATCAGCACCGGCCGGTCGGGCAGCGGGCCGCCGCCCCGCCAGGCCGTGGCGAGGGCGGCGGCCGTCAGCGGGGTGAAACCGCCGTCGGCGAGCGCGGCGAGCTGCTCGGCGAACGCGTCGGGGGTGACGGAGAGCGCCCGTACGGCCGGGGTCGGGGCGAAGGCCACCGCGTGGTACATGAGGATCGGCACTCTCACGGGGCGGTCGTCGCTCATACCGCCGCTCCCTCGTGCGCGGCGGTGACGGCTGTCGTGCCGTCGCCGGGGAAGGTATCAACTCCCTTGCTTTTCCCCTTACTTGATGCGGACCGGAGGCGGAGGGTGCCGCGGGCGTAACCGGCCGCGGCGGCCGCCGTACCCGTCAGGATCGCGCCCGCCCGGGCGGCCCCGCCCGGCCGCCCGAGCAGCGCGTCCCGCAGTCCGCGCAGCACGCCGGCGGGCAGCACCCGGGTCGTGTGGCGCCGCTCGCTGGCCAGCCCGTCCCGGGTGCCGACGCGCCGCGTCACCAGCGCCTTGGACAGGCCCTCCGCGTACGCCCGGCGGCGGAAGTAGCCGAACCGCTGCCGCTCGGCCGGCACCCGGTGGTGGATCACCGCACGGTCGTCGATCAGCAGCACCGCGTCCGGGAGGGTGCGGGTGATCCGGATGCACAGCTCGGTCTCCTCACCGCCGAACGGCCGCCGGTCACCGTCCCGCCCGATCCCCGTCGCGAACCCGCCGACGAGGTCGAAGGCGATCCTGCGGAACGAGGCGTTGCCGCCCAGCACGTTGCGCACCCGCACCCTCCCCGGCGGCAGGCCGCGGTACGTGCAGCCCACCACCCAGTCGAACTCCTCGGGGAACCACACCGGCCGCCGGCCGGACGCCCACACCGGCTCGGTGCGCCCGCCGACCGCCAGCACCGCCGGATCCGCGTACGCCGCGGCGAAGTGGCGCAGCCAGTCCCGCTCGGCGACCGCGTCGTCGTCGAGGAACGCGATGACCTCGCCGTCCGCCGCGGCGATCCCGGTGTTCCGGCCGGCGGACAGCCCGCGGGGGCCGGAATTGGCCATGATCAGCAGGGGGACCGGCGGCGCACCGGGAGCGGGCGCGCCCGTGCGGGCGCCCCCGAAGTGCTTCCGGAGCCGGTCGAGCAGCACCGGCTGGTGGTCGACCACCAGCAGCACCTCATGGGCCGGGTGGGACTGGCCGCGGACCGAGTCCACCGCGGCCAGGATGTCGTCCCAGCGGTCCTCCGTGTGCACGCAGATGACCACGGAGAACCGCAGCGCCGGCCCCACCGCAGGCCCGGCCACCGGTCTGCCGGGGCTCATCGGGCCTCCCCGGTGAGCAGCGCCGGCCGGGGCACCCGTTTCCGCCCGGCCCCCCGTTCGCGGGCGATGACCTTCAGCACCCGCAGCCCGTCGCGCACCGCCCGCAGATTGCTGGCGCCGTGGATGCGCGGGTATTCGTGGCTGGGGATCTCCTGCACCCGCAGGCCGGCCTTGACCACCCGGATGTTCATCAGCGTCTCGACCTCGAACCCGGCGCAGTCCAGGGCGAGTTGGTCCAGACAGTGGCGCCAGAAGGCGTTGTAGCCGTAGCACAGGTCGGTGTAGCGGGCCCCGAACTTGGCGTTGACGAGGGCGGTCAGCAGCCGGTTGCCGAGCCGGCGGATCCACGTCATGTCGTCCGTGCCGCCGCCGTTGGCGAACCGCGAGCCCTTGGCGAAGTCGGCGCCGGACACCAGGGCCGAGACATAGCTGACGATCTCGCCGCCGTCGGCCGAGCCGTCCGCGTCGACCATCACGATGATCTCGCCGGTGCACGCCGCGAACCCGCTGATCAGCGCGTCTCCCTTGCCCTTGCCGCGCTGCGGTACGACGGTGATGCCCGGCCACAGCTCCCGGGCGACCCGGACGGTGTCATCGGTGGAGTTCCCGTCGACCAGCACCACTTCGTGGATCCAGTCCGGGAGGGTGGTGAAGACGTGCGGGAGGTTCGCCGCCTCGTTCATCGCCGGGATCACGACGCTGACCGGCGGAGCGATGGCCAGATGGGAGGAGACGGGACGGTAGACGGCCTGGTCCGGCAGCAGCGTCAGCGGCGGTTCATCCGCATCGGCCGGGCGAAGGAACGCACTCATGGGTTGATTTCCCTCTCGTCCGGTGGACCGCCCGCCCCCGGGCGGTCCGTGCTGAGATCCGGGTCCGACAGGGGGTTCGCACCCCGGCCGGCGCGGCGCTGAGCACCGTGCGGACAGGGCGAGCCGATAGGCGTGACCACGAAAGCGCGGCTCGTGACCGGGCCCCGGCGGACCGTGGTCGGCCGGCGAGGACCAGTGCACCAGACCCCCCACCGCGCACCGCACCGGACGCTTCGCCGGCTGCTCCTCCCCCGGAACAGCGCGGCGGCGATCGTCCGATGCGGCGGGAAGTACGTCGGAAAATGAAGTGCGACGGAATGGACGAGGAGGACTCTAAGGCAAGACGTTGCATGTCAAATACCCTTTAGGGCAATTGGCCACTACGTACTGATGTACGCCTGTATGCATGCACCGGCGCACACCCTTCCGAGCCTCCGCGAAAAGGCCACGGAATACCGGGTGGAAAGGCCCGAAAGGCCCGTACGGGCGCCGGAATCAGCGTCCGGTCCGCAGCCGCCCGACCCGCTTGAGCAGGCGGTCCGCGGGAGCGAACCACTCGGGGCGGGCGAGCACCGCATTGCGCAGCGCACGCACCGGCGCGCGCCGCGCCCAATGCACCGCCGCCGCCGGATGGCGTTGCCTCACCCATCCCTCCGCGACCACGAGTTCACGCGTTTTGAGGGAATCCTTGTAATCCTTCGCACCGCGTCCCAGATCGAGATATCCGAGCGACTCGGCGGCCGCCGCCCGCGCCATGCCCAGATGCAGCACAAGCCCGGGGGAATACTTCGCAAACTGCGGGTCATAGGCCGGGAACCAACAGGCGAGAACGGAATCGGAACGCAGTCCGAAGTGGGCCGCGACCGGCCGCTCACCGGCGTACAGCACCGACAGCAGCCCGGTGCACGACGCCGTACGCGTGTGGAACAACTGCTGCACCAGCCGCACGATCCAGGGGTGCGCGAAGCGGTCGCCGCGCCCGGTCCTGCGGTACTGCGCGGACTTCCACCGCAGCAGCGTGCGCAGCACCGCCGGATCGCGCTCGTCGTGGACGTGCCGCAGCGGCCCGACGTCCCGGCCGAGCCGGCGCTCCTTGGCCAGGGTGGTCCGGGCGAACTTCGGCGAGCGCGCCCGCAGTCCGGCCAGATACGCCTCGAAACCCCGGTCCACGTCGATGACCGGCGAGGCGAACCGCCCGAACGAGCGGGTTTCGAAGGCGCCTTGGCCCGCCACCAGGTGGTCGAACTCCAGCACCGACAGCCCGCAGGCCCGGAGCAGTTCCCGGGCGTCCCACCCAAGGCCCGGGCGGTGCACCAGCCCCTGCGCGTCCGACAGGCCCAGCCCGATCGCCCGGCCCACCCCGAGCGCGGACCGCTGGAAGGGCAGGAACCCGGCCGGCAGGCCGTCCTCCCGCAGCACCGCGATCCGTACGTCGCTCCGGCAGCGGCCGACGGCCAGTGCGAAGGCGGGGGAGAGGAACGGGTTCGCCAGCTGCGGCGCCCCCGCCGCCCGCGCCCCGGCCTGCAGGGCGGCCCAGGCGTCGCGTTCGGCCCCGGTCAGCTCGCCGGGCCGGTGCACCGTGATCTCCATGTCCGCGCGTGGCCCCCCTGCCTGTCCGTACCGTCAGTCGGTCCGGCGTCCGCGCGGCCGGCCGGCCCGTCGCCGTACCGCGCAGCCCAGCAGCAGTACGCCGCTGAACGCCGCCACGGCGAGCACCCCGCCGCGCACCGACCACATCCGCAGCGCCAGCATCGTCTGGGCCACCAGCAGGTCGACGGCGAGCGCCCCGGCGCCGGCCACCACGGCCCGGCCGAGCGGATCCATCCGCCCGAGCGCCACCGCGAGCGCGCCGGCCGGCGCCATCAGGAGGAAGAAGAGCGTGAACGGCGCACGCAAGGGCGATTCGAGACCGGTGAGCGCCAGCCCGGCCCCCATCACTCCGGCCGCGACCGCGGCACCCAGGGCCAGCGACCGGGCCGCCCCGGCCGGCGGTGCCTGCGGCGCGGGCGGTTCGCCGGACGGGGACGGCTCGTACGGGCCGTCGCCCCGGATGGTGTCCGTCTGCATGAGCGGCGCTGCCCTCCCCGGCCGGATGAGGGCTCAATGTCGCGTAACGCCCGGAGCACCGTCAAGGCGCGAAGAAGGCCGGAAACGGGCGCAACCCGGGCCGCGGGGGAGGTCGCCGGGCCGCCCACAGACGGCGCAATGACCGCGACCGGGGACCGGACCTGCGGAGACTGGGGGCGAGACCGCGAGGTGAGGCGCCCGCGGAAAGGAGCCGGGCCCGTGGAGCCGCCGAGCGGAACCGCCCTGACGGTGATCATGGTGTGTCTGACCGTGGTCACCGGCATGGTGGAGGCCGTCAGCTTCCTGGCGCTCGGTCAGGTCTTCGCCGCCATGCAGACCGGCAATCTGCTCTTCCTCGGCTTCGGTGTGGCCGGGCAGGGCGGGCTGCCGGTGGTCGGGACGGCCGTCTCGCTCGGTTCGTTCGCCCTGGGCGCGGCCCTCGGGGCCCGGTGGGAATCCGGGCTGGCCGCGCGGGAGCAGCGCTGGTTCCCGGCCGGCCTGCTCACGGAGGCGGCCCTGCTGGCCGGTGCGGCGGTGGCCGCCTGGGGATCGGCTCCGGCCCCCGGACTGCCCCTGGGCCGGCGCTACCTGGTCATCGGTCTGATGGCGCTGGCGATGGGCATGCGCAACGTCACCGCCATACGGGCCGCCCCGCCCGACCTCACCTCCACCGTGGAGACCCGGACGATGACGGCGCTGGTCAGCGGTTCGGTGCTGGGGCAGGACAAGCGGCTGGGATACGGCAGCCACGCGGCGGTCCGGCGCCTGGCCTCCGTGGGCGCGATGTTCGCCGGCGGTCTGCTCGGGGCCGCGCTGCTCGGCCTGGGCACCCGGCCGGCGCTGGTGCTCCTGCTGGTCGCGGTGTTCCTGGCGGGCACCGCGGCGGTGGTGCCCGCGCTGGTCCGGCGCGATCGCCACACGGAGGGCTGACGGCCCGCCAGGCGGCATACCGGCGCCCCGGGTGGCGATAGCCGGTCTCGTGGTCAGAAGCAATGACACGGCGGTGAACATCCGCCCGGATCGGCACATTTACCGTGAACATGAAACTACTTTTGGCATGGACACTTCCGGCTACCCGCGAGTCTTGCTACGACGGATGTGGCAGAGATCCTGCTAAGGGAGGTTCCATGAGACTGTCCCGATTCGCGGCCCTGACGTCCGCCTTCTTCGTCACCACGGCGCTCGCGCTCACCGGCGCGAGCGCCGCCGCGTCCGCCCAACTCCCCACCGCAACCGGCTATGTGGCACTCGGCGACTCGTACTCCTCGGGTGTCGGGGCCGGCGGCTACGACACCGCCAGCGGCTCCTGCAAGCGCAGCAGCAAGGCCTATCCGGCTCTGTGGGCCGCCGCGCACTCCCCCTCCTCCTTCCAGTTCACCGCCTGTTCCGGAGCCCGAACGGGTGATGTTGTCAGCGGACAGCTCGGCCCGCTCAACAGCACCACGGGCCTGGTCAGCATCACCGTCGGCGGCAACGACGCCGGATTCGCCGACACCATGACGACCTGTGCGCTCCAGGGCGAGAGCGCCTGCCTGGCCCGGGTCGCGCAGGCCAGGCAGTACATCGACAACACCCTCCCCGGCAAGCTCGACACCGTGTACAGCGCCATCTCCCAGAAGGCCCCGGCCGCGCACGTGGTGGTCCTGGGCTACCCGCGCTTCTACAAGATCGGCGGAAGCTGCTTCGCCGGCCTCTCCGAGAAGTCCCGCACCGCCATCAACGCCGCGGCCGACGACATCAACGGCGTCCTCGCCAAGCGCGCCGCCGACCACGGCTTCTCCTTCGCCGACGTCAACACCACCTTCGCCGGCCACGAGCTGTGCTCCGGCAGCGCCTGGCTGCACAGCGTGACCTATCCCGTCGACGAGTCCTACCACCCGAACTCCGCCGGCCACTCCGGCGGCTATCTGCCGGTGTTCGGCTCCGCCGCCTGACGAGCCGCACCCGGGGCGCGTCCCGGGCGCCGGGGAGTGTCCGTGAGATCCCGGTCTCTCCCCGGCGGACCCGGCGGCCCGTCAGGCGTCCGGAAGCTCTCCCTCCGGAAACTTCCGGTCCGTCAACTCCCCCTGGAGCGCGGCTTATAGGTGACATTCCGTATGGTGTGCGTCAACGTCAGGGCGAGGCAGGTGAATCCGTTGACCGGTCTGCACGCGTGTCCTCCAAGAGAGATAGGGTTACCCTGCCCGGGCCGGGTGCCCTCGTAAGGGTGGGGAGAGTCATGGAACAGATAACAGTGCGTAGCAGGGCCAGAGTCCCTGCGATCAATTGCGGGAGTGGTGCGTCCAGTGCGCGCCTCGACCGCCACCTCGCGGTACTGGGTGGCCCCGCCATCCCGCAGCGGGAGGCCGAAGGCGCGACCTCGCTGATGCAGGAGCTCACCGCGCGCGACCACCTGCGGACGAGGAACGGCCGCGGCGCCAGGGTGTCGCTGTTCGCACCGCTGCGCAGGCTGCGGCGCTCGCTCTTCGGCGGACACGGCTGAGCCGTTCGTCACACGGCACCTCGGGCGGCCGGCCCGTCCCCGCCCGGCCGGTCCGCTCCCGACCACCCGTCACCACGTGACGGGTGGTTTTTTCGTGCCCGGCCGCACGCGCCGGGGTCCGCGCTGCCGAACGGCTCCCGGCAGCCCACGACGACCGGGCTGACCGGCTTCCGGCCGGCCGGTCGGCTGCCCCTCGTACCGGGCGGGCAGCCCCAGGTGGTCGCCGACCCGGGAAACTAGGATGGTGGCGAGGTGATCGATCCATGGCAGCAAGCGGCCGCGCGGCCGGACCCGAAGTGATCTGGGCGCGTCCCGAGCGGACCGGCCGCGGCCCCCGGCCCGCCTTCACCCGCGACGAGATCGCCGAGGCCGCGGTGCGGATCGCCGACGAGTCCGGGCTCGCGGCGGTCTCCATGCGCCGGGTGGCGACCGCGGTCGGCTGCGCCACCATGTCGCTCTACAACTACGTCCCCGGCAAGGGCGACCTCATCGACCTCATGGTCGACCTCGTCGTCGGCGAATACCGGCTGCCCGGCCGCCCGTCCGGCGACTGGCGCGCCGATCTGCTCCAACTCTGCCGGCAGACCCGCGACATGATGCGCCGCCACCCCTGGCTGCCGGGCGCCGTGCTGTCCCACACCTTCCTCGGCCCCAACGCCCTGCGCTACATGGAGCACTGCCTCGCCGTACTGGAGGACTCCGGGCTCGACGACGCGCTCAAGCTCGAACTGATCTCGATGCTCAACGGCACCCTCATCACCATGGCCACCGCCGAACAGGCGGCCGCCGAACGCGCCAAGGAATCCGGCCACAGCCCGGAACAGCGCCAGGCGGCCCAGGCCGGCTACCTGCAGTCGGCCGTGGCCACCGGGCAGTACCCCCTCATCGCCCGGGTCCTGGCCGGCAGCGCACCGGTCGGCGACCCCGACGAGATCTTCGCCCGGCTCATCGGCCGGGTCCTCGACGCCTACGCCGGCCCGCCTGCCGAGTAACCACGGACCGGCCGGCACCAGGGGCGAACCGCCACCGGCGAACGGCGCTCACACCAGCGCGAACTGCCCGTCCGGGCCCTCCTCGTGGTGGTCCAGCACGGACGCCGGGCGGCGGGCCGCGGACGGCGGCGGCAGCACCCCGGCGGCCCGTAGCTCGCCGGACAGGAGCTGCGGCGCCTCCACGACGGCCGCCGCCAACTGCTCCCGTTCCGGCTCCAGTTCGGCCAGCAGGGCCAGTACGGTGATCAGCTCCAGCAGCTCCGAGGTCCACTCCCGCGGCCAGTCCGCGGGCCCCAGCGCCGCCAGCGAACCGGCCTCCGGCGGCGTCGCCGTACCGTCCTCCGCCACACCGGTGCGGCCGGCGAACCAGTCCGCCAGCACCCGCACCCCGCCCGCAAAGAAGTCCCAGGCGCCCTGCGGCACCGGCGAGATCCGGCCGCCGTCACCGAGCAGCAGCGCCTCCTCCGCAGGGTCGTACCCCAGGGACCGCGGCAGCCCGCGGGCCGGCAGTGCGGCACGGACGTACGGGCGGCGACCGCCCGGCATCCGGGGCCGCCCACCGGGCCCCGCGCACCCCTCGGGCGGGCCGTCCGCGGGCACGTACCCGCCCCGGGTGTACAGCCACAACAGTCGCTCGCCCAGCGCCACACCCCGCGTCCACACCTCGGCATCGGCGGTCAGCGGCACCACGACGCCGTCGGGGGAGTGCCGGGCGCCCGCGGCCACCCACGCCAGCAACTGCGCCGGCTCCACCGGGCGGTCCAGCCGGCGGGCGAGCAGGGCGAGCAGCCCGGGAGCGAGGTTCGGCTCACGGCCGCCGGGCCGCCGGTAGAGCGGATGGATCCGGCCGGGACGCCCGCCCGGCGACCGCCCGTCCGGCAACAGTGCCGAGCACACCACCGCGGGCCCGGACGGCTGCGGCAGCCGGCCCGGCTCGATCGCGTACAGCTGCCGGGCGTCCGCCACCCGCCACAGCTCGGGCCGGGCCGCGTCGATCAGCCGGTGGTCGGGCAGCAGCCATTGTTGGTCGAACGGGCCGTGCTGGATCCGCACCGGCTCGGGGCACGGGCCGTCCGCACGGTACAGCCGCCCGGTGGCGGTCCGCTGGCCCGGCAGCTGGCCGACCGCGGAGTACAGGGTCCGGGCCCGGGACGGCCGGAACAGCCGCTCACGGGCCGCGCTGTCCTCGGCGGCCACCAGCGCCCGCCAACGCGCCCGCAGGGCCGCCGGGTCCGGCGACCGCACCCAGGAACGGCCGAGCCGCAGCGGCGCCACCGACCACGGCATGAGATCGGACAGCCGTGGCGCGTCCTGCTTCGCCGTCACGCGGAGCCCCTCCCGGACCGTTCGGTTGACCCCGGCATGGTAACGACGGCGCCCGCCGCTCCGCCCGGCCGGCCGGACCGGATCCACCCTCCGGGACGACCCGGACGCGGTCTTCCGCTTACTGATCTTGGCGGAGTACGGTCCTCGCCGTACGCCCGGCACCGCGGTGCGGACGTCGCTCCTGCCGACGCCGGAACGGCGCGCGGGACCCCCATCGCGCCGGGACCTGCTCAGGGGAGGACCGCCATGACGGACACCACCTCCCCCACGCCGGAACGGCGCGGGGGGACCCTCATCGGCAACCGGGCCGCCGCACGGCTGGACCGGCTGCCACCGTCCCGGTGGCACCGCCGGATCACCCTCGTCGTCGGCATCGGCGCCTTCTTCGACCTCTACGAGATCTTCCTCGGCGGGGTGCTCGCCGCCGTCCTCGCCGACCGGTGGCACCTCGGCCACACCGGGAAGTCCTGGGTGATCGCCGCCGGATTCCTCGGCATGTTCGTCGGCGCGAACGCGCTGTCGGTGCTCGCCGACCGCCTGGGCCGGCGCCGGATGTTCCTGGTCAACCTCGGCGCCTACTCGGTGTTCTCGCTGGCCGCCGCCTTCGCCCCGGACCTGCCCTGGCTGCTGGCCCTGCGCTTCCTGGCCGGCCTCGGCCTGGGGGCCGAACTCGTGCTGGTGGACACCTACCTCGCCGAGTTCCTGCCCCGGGCGGTACGCGGCCGGTACATCGCCTCCGCCTACACCCTCGGCTTCCTCGGCGTCCCCGTCGCCGCACTGCTCGGCGCCCGGCTGGTCGCCGACCACCGGCTGTTCGGCATCGACGGCTGGCGCTGGCTGCTGGTGGCCGGTGCGCTCGGGGCCGCATTCATCCAGCTGATGCGGCGCCAACTCCCGGAATCTCCACGGTGGTTGACGGTGCACGGGCGGCACGAGGAGGCCGAGCGGATCGTGGCCGGGCTGGAGGAACGGGTGGGCCGCGAGACCGGCGGCAGCCTGCCCTCCGTACCCGAGGCCGAGACCGTCCCCCAGCGGCGGGTGCCGCTGGTCGCCATGTTCCGCGGCGACCTCCGCCGGCGCACCCTCATGTGGTGGATCTTCCAGATCCTGCAGACCGTCGGCTACTACGGCTTCGGGTCGCTGGCACCGGTGGTCCTCACCGCCAAGGGCCACACCGTCACCGAGTCGCTGCTCTACGCCGCCCTGAGCTTCTGCGGCTATCCGCTCGGCTCCGCGCTCTCCGTCCCGCTCATCGACCGGATCGAGCGCCGCACCCTGATCATCGCCGCCGCCCTCGCCATCGCCGGCTGCGGCCTGGCCTTCGGCTTCGCCGACGCCACCTGGGCCATCATCGCCTTCGGCTTCCTGCTGACGGTGGCCAGCAATGTCTTCTCCAACGCCTTCCACGTCTACCAGACCGAAATCTTCCCGACCGGCCTGCGCAGCAGCGCGATCGGCATCGCCTACTCCCTCTCCCGCCTCACGTCGGTCGTCCTGCCGTTCGTCGCGCTACCGGTCCTTACGCGGCTCGGCCCCGCCGCGGTCTTCACGGGATCCGCGGTCCTGATGCTGCTGCTGTGCGCGAACGTGGCGGTGCTGGGGCCGCGCAGCACGGGGCGCAGCCTTGAGCGGATCTGATCCCCTGTCCGCTGCGCTTGGCGGCGCCCGTACGTAGCTGGCTTTCCCGCCGCGGGGCTTGTTCGCCGTTGTGCGCTTTGCGGCGCCGCGTACGTTGTCGGCTGTCCCGCCGTTGGGCTTGTTCGCCGTTGCGCCTGGCGGCGGGCGTTTGTTTGTCGGGTGCGGTGACAGCCCTACAGACTTCGTCCTCCGGTCTGTCCCCTCCCGTTGGTGGGTGGGAGAGGTGAGTGGGGGCGGGCGTTGTCGTTCGGCGGTGTCTCGTGTCGTGCAATGTCTTGCGTCGTGCATGTCTTGCGTCGTGCGGTGTCTCGTGTCGTGTGGTGTCGGGAATACCGCCCCGGCCCGTCGAGTTGAGGCCCGCAAGGGGCGCCTCGTACCCCTAGGGGATCTGTTCGTCCCCGCCCTAGGTGGTGGGATCCGGAAGTCCTTCGGGTCGAGCCTGGCCCGTAGATCGTCCAGGTCGGGGGCGGTGGACTTCCACTGGAACGGCTGTGCCGTGGCGTTGTAGCGGGCCGTCTGCGTCCGCTGCGCGACCTGGCCGCCGCCGCCGTGCATGAGAACGAGGCGGGGCAGGCCGCGCAGGGTCCGCATCAGGGAGCAGTGGAGGGACCCCAGAGGGGGGTCAGTGGGTATCGGTTCGCATGGTGGTGACTGCCACGGTGGCGTAGTGCATCGTGAAGCTGCCTCCTGCCGCGTCGATGGCGGCGCCGACGCCAGCCAGCAAGTCCTCCAGCTTGGCCTGCGGGAGCCGGGTGAAGGCGCCCTGGGTGGGTAGCTGGTCCAGCCACTCGTCCCGTGTGTAGGGCCGTTCCCAGTCGAATCGCCACTGCTCGGCCTCGGTGAACCCCTCCACTTCCCGTATTCCGTCGGCTGCCTTGGTGCACAGTGCCGTGTACGCCTCCACGGCCGGCACCGCCCATTGACGTGCGGCGAGCGAGTCGGGCATCACTCGGCGGTATACCTCGGCGAAGGCTTCCGCCACGTCGGGCAAGGGCTGGCCCGCGTTCCAGAAGAGGGCCAGCAGACCGCGGGGACGCAGAGCCTGTGCCGCCTTGGCGGCGCCAGCGACCGGGTCCACCCAGTGCCAGGTCTGTCCGGAAACGACGGCGTCGAACTCTCGGCCTGCCGGATCCCAGGCTTCGAACGCCGCCACCTCGACGTCGAGCCCACGCCGGCGTGCCAGGTCGGCCATCCGAGCGTCGACGTCGAGACCCAGCACCCGACATCCGGCCGCCTCGAACTGCCGGGCCACGATGCCAGTGCCGCAGCCGACATCCAGGACATCGCGGCCGGGGGT
Organism: Streptomyces sp. NPDC059649; assembly: GCF_042734445.1. Lineage (NCBI taxonomy): Bacteria > Bacillati > Actinomycetota > Actinomycetes > Kitasatosporales > Streptomycetaceae > Streptomyces > Streptomyces sp. NPDC059649. Next base: position 1,041 of record NZ_JBHWDV010000042.1, on the reverse strand, counting down.
GGCGGCAATGATCCGGTCCACCAGTGCTTGGGGGTAGCTGGGCCGAGCCCGGTCATAGCGTTCGGCGTCCGAGCCGAACGACTCCGCTACCTGTCGGTTTTCATGGGATGCGTGTTCGGAGCGAGGACCTCGCTCCGGCGGTAGAGTGGGCATGCGCCCACTATGAGTGGGCGCATGCCCACTCGTCAATCCAAACGACCCGATCAAGAAGCCGGGGAGATGCCCGATGCCCACGGGAGTAGCCATCCGCGACGTGCGCGGCCAACTGTTCGACGCCGCCGAACGCGTCCTGCTCCGGGACGGACCGAGCGCGCTCACCAGCCGGGCGGTCACCACGGAGGCAGGCTGCGCCAAGGGCGTCCTGCACCGGCACTTCGCCGATTTCGACGCTTTCCTTGCCGAGCTCGTACTGGAACGCATCGCCCGTATCGACGACCAGGCCGCCGCCCTGTGCAAGTCCGCCGGAACCGGGACCGTCGCCCACAACCTCACCCAGGCATTGCTGGACCTTTTCGAGTCGGTGGCGGTGGCCATCGTCAGCCTCGTCACCTCGCGGGACGGTCTGCGCGCCCAACTGCGCGAGGTCAGGCCCGCCGGCGTCCCGATCCTGACCGATGCCGCGACCGCGATCGCCTCCTACCTCACTGCCGAGCGTGAACTCGGCCGCATCAGTGCGGATGCTGACGTCGACACACTCGCTCCCACTCTCATCGGAGCCGCGCACATGCTGTTCGCCGACCGACAGAGCATCCCGCCAGGGGCCGGAGACGTCCGCAAAGTCGTCACCGCAGTCATCGCCGGCGTGGAGCAAGAACCGCTGCGGTGAACTCTCATCAATGAGCCATCGCCGCAGCCAACAAGCAGGGGCCTCACCTCACTGCCCCGCGTACGACACACGGCCCGAAAGCAAAACGGGACCCCCGCCGCTCACCCCCACCGGCCTCAACTTCCCCCCTCACGGGAGGGGACGGGCCGGAGGGGGGGGGGGGGTGTGGGGTAATCTTAAAGCAGCCCACACACCCCCCCCCGCGGCCGCCACCC